>CASEGC010000095.1 GCA_949287365.1 uncultured Parabacteroides sp. | reverse complement strand
GCCTCGGCACGGTTCAGCAAAGTCTCCGCATAACGCATATCAATCCATGGGGTCGTGATCCGGCCCGTAAAAACCTCCGAACGATCCAATTCAGGATTCAAATATTTCCGCATAAAGAATCCCGTGTTCGTCACCTCGTTCGCTCCCATACCGCTTTGTCCGGTAACAGGAACACCCTCATATAACGGAATATTGGTCGGCTCCGTAGAGGTATGTAACTCACCGTTCGGATAAGACTCATACAGACCGGCCTGTACATCGACCTCCTCTCCCTTCAGTTCATCACCCGGGAAAACAACAATCGCACGCAAACGAGGCTCCGCGTTCGCAAACAAATCGACTCGATTGTCATAACGTACCGGATTCGCGCTCGTACCGATATTCAACCAATCCGGATTTCCATCCGCTCCGTCGAACATCTCCACGAAATCCAAGGTCGGACACATTTTCGAACCATATCCCTCAGCCGAACGCATTTGGAAAGGTAAGTTCACCACATCGTAACTATGCGCATTCTCCGGATAAATGTAGTATTTACAAAAGATATTTTCCGGGCTGTCCTCATCCAAGAACAGGTTCACGTAGTTTTCATATTTGTCCGTGTACTTGTTATACAACGAATACTTCCCTTCCAACGCCTTGGACGCTTCGTAGGAGGACTGGTAATAGCGTTGCGCCTCCGAGGAGGGGATACCCAAGATACCATCCATCTGGATCGTACCGAACTGGGCGATGGAGCCCGCATACAACATGGCCCTCGATTTCAAGGCGTAAGCCACGTATTTGTTCACACGCCCTCTCGCCGGGCTTGTCTCCGGTAATAACTCAATCGCCTTGTTCAAGTCTTGCTCGATAAAGTCATACATCTCCTGCTCCGTGTTACGAGATACTTGCAGTTCCTCGATGCTTTGCTCCGGGAAATTCTGCACGGTCTCGATAATCGGCATACCACCATAACGTTTCGCCATCGCAAAATAATTGTAGGCCCGCATGAAATAGGCCTCGCCCAACCAAGTATTCGCCTGAGCCTCCGTAAACTGGTCCTGATAATTCGGAAACTCTTGCAAGAAATAGTTGATATTCCTGATCGCGCTATATTGCCAAGCTTGGAACCAAGAACCTTGCGAAGCTTCATATATGAAGTCTTGACGATTATTGACATATTCACCTATATTTATACCCGTATTCGGATAACAATAGGTCTGGTTGAAACCATCTCTCGTAAACTTGAAATCCTCAATCGGTAGCTCCGAGTACATCCGAGCCATATAAGCCGTAATACCGGATTCCGAACTGAAAACATCATCATCCGTCACGATATTCATCGGAGGCACATCCAAATCATTACATGAGCCCAATGCCGCCACCGCGATACAGCCCAATATTATCTTTTTATAATTCATGATTCTTCTCCTAATTAAAATGAAACATTAACACCTATATTATACGTCTTGGACAACGGATACAAATAACCGTACGTATCACTCGGATGCTCCGGGTCCAGATACTTGATACCGGTAATCGTAAATAAATTGTACGCGTTAAAGTAGAGACGTAACCGCTGTATACCTATACCGGACAGCCATTGCTTCGGGAAGGTATAACCAAACTCCAAACTCTTCAATCGCAAATAAGAGGCGTTCTGGACCGAACGTTCCGAATCCTCATAGTTCTTCGTCTCTCCAGTGTTCGTAGAAGGATAATACCCCGGTATCCATTCGCTATCCGGGTCGTTCATGTCCGCCAAATGCCAGCGGTCCATAAACATCTCCAATCCGTTACGGTCCCAATACAACGGACGTTCCAATTGTTCCGGATATTTCGTGTTACTCATGGCGGCACCTTGGAACAACAGGTTCAAATCGAATCCCTTCCATTCCGCGCCAATCGTAAGACCGAAGTTCATCTTCGGATCACCCGTCGTAGCGATCGGATGCTTATCCCAATCATCTATCACGCCATCACCGTTCCAATCCTCGTATTGGTAATCGCCCGGACGAGCCGTGGAGTTTCCTTTCGAGTCCATAATGGCGGAGTTATACACCTCATCATAAGAGGTAAATTGTCCTACATAACCATACCCCCACCAGATATCGCTGTATCGGTCGGTATAATTATCCCGCCAATTCCTGTACGAGTTACCCCGACGGGAAATCTCCTTTTTCGTCCAGTTAGTACGGGTATAAGAAAAGTTTCCGGAAATGTAGTAGGTGAAATCCTTGATCGTGTTCCTATGCGACAAAGCGATCTCGAAACCTTTTGTCATATCACCTTCCAGATTCTCCTGAGGCAGGCTGGCACCCACGGTACCCGGTAAGCTGGAGCTACGCGTAGCCAATAAACCATCCCGATCACGTGAGAAATAATCAACCTGGAAGCCCAACAAGCCATTCCATAAATCCGCGTCGATACCTATATTAAACATCTTGGAGGTAAACCACGTGATGTTCGGATTCGCCATACCGCGCATACCCAAAGCGTTCACGTATGAACCGTCAAAGACATAACCACCCGACGGATAATCGTATCCGGTCAGGAACTGGTAAGTAGAGGAGTTATCGTCTCCCATCTTACCGTAAGAGGCTCTCAACTTCAAGTTATTGATAAACGAAAGAGACTCGTTATCCTTGATGAAAGACTCCTCCGACACACGCCATCCGACAGAACCGGCAGGGAAGAATCCCCATTGATGCCCACTGGCGAACTTGGAAGAACCATCCACACGGAAACTGAACTCGGCGATATATTTGGAAGCGTAATCGTAATTGATACGGCCAACCCAACCTTTATTCGCGATTTTCCATAAACCATTCTGGTCATACAATTTCGTATTGGGCGAATAACCGCTCGCGTTCATCGAACCCTCTTGATTCAAGGAATTACCGGCGAACAGCTCATCCACCGCATCCATGCTCAATTGCCGCTTCGCATAGAAGTTATCCATACTTTGCGTGTTCTCCTCATACAACGCCAAGATACCAATATTGTGCACATCGTTGAACGTACGGTTGTAATTCAAGGACAATTGCAACAAGGAAGACTCATATTCCTTTACCGACCTTCTAACCGAAGAGGGAGATTGGGTAACCACGCCATTGTAAGTCTCCGTAGCGGTATCATACGTATATAACGTGAACTCCTTCTCAAACTCCTTGGCTTCCCATGAGGTATAATCATAACTGTAAGAAGCCTTCGCCTTCAAGCCGGGGACAAAAGGAACGTCATACTCCAAATTGAAGGTACTTTGGAAACTCTTGACATCATTCTTCTTGTAACCGCTCATATCCGCGTCCGTAATCGCCATCGGATGGTCCGAGTCCGCCGCGTTATACAGATAATCGGGATTGTCGTTCGCGTATAAAGGCCATGTCGGGACCTGCGTCCAAATAGACTTATACATCAACCATGCGTCCGTATAAGGAGCGTTCTTGGTATCCTTCATTCCGCTCAACAGCACCTCCGCCTTCAAGTTCTTGGTGATTTGCGCGCTTACGTTAGAACGGATATTGAAACGTTCATAGTTCAAATCCCCGCTCTTCCAGAAACCTTGTTGATTCAAATAACCGAAGTTCACGAAATAATTGATCTTCTCCGTCTGCCCGTTTATGCTGAAGTTATGTTGCGTTTGGGGAGCGAACTCATCCATCGCGCAACTTTGCCAATCGGTACTTTTCTTGGTTCCGTTCAAATAAGGCTCAAAATCCGCGTCTCCGTACATCGGTGCACGCCCGTTATTGATCGCATTCTCATTCATCAAGGTCATATATTGCACCGCGTCGCACGATTCCGGCAATCCTGTGGCCTGCTGCCAACCCACGCTACCGTTATAGTCCAATTGCATCTTACCCTCTTTTCCGCGCTTGGTGGTAATCAATACGACACCATTCGCCGCACGCACACCATAAATAGCGGCCGACGCATCCTTCAAGATAGAGATATTCTCGATCTCGTTCGCGTCCAAACGGTTCATATTCTCACGAGGCACGCCATCCACGATAATCAACGGATTACCCATACCGCGAATCTGGAACGAGTTGTTGAAAGAACCCGGCTCACTGGACTTCTGTACGATACGAACACCCGGAATCTTACCGGAAAGCATATTCTCCACGTTCTCGTTTCGGGTAGTTACGATATCATCGCTTTGAATAGCGGCCACGGAACCGGTCAACGTCACCTTCTTTTGCGTACCGTAACCAACGACCACGACCTCATCCAGCCTTTGGTTATCCTCGTGGATAACGACCGTTATGTTCGTCTGATTCCCCACCTTCACCTCTTGCGTGATATATCCGATATAAGAAATCTGAAGAATATCATTCGGCCCCACCTCCAAAGAGAAGTTTCCGTCAAAATCCGTGATCGTTCCGTTCGTGGTACCTTTCACCACTACGTTCGCCCCAATGATAGGTTCACCCTTCATGTCTGTTACGACTCCTTTTATCGTCTTTTGTTGCTGAGGAGCCGATACTATTCCCTGTGTTTCATGACCGCTCTCATTCAAGGCCATCGCCGCTCCCGCGCATGGGAATAATGACGCGCAGAATAAGGCCTTGAAGAAAAAATGCCTTACATCACTCATATGCAATTTCTTATAATGTATAGATTTTTAAATAAAACAACAACTAACGCTGAGACATCATTTTCCGAGACATCTCGTTCATTCATCCATTTTCTTGTTCTCATAGGCATTCTCATTTTTAGTTAACCATAAAAAATATAAACGAGAAATCGCATAAGTTCCGGAAAGACTTCAGTCTTATATAAAATAGAAATCCTTATTTATCAACTTATTACGATTCCATTTTTCTTGTTCGATTTTCGAATGACTAAAACCTTAGTTCCTGCTTGTCAGATATCTTAAACATTATCAATATCTAACGACGTGTTGTTTCATGTTTCCGGTATTATAGTCTTTCCGGAACTAAGTCAACAACAACCGTGTTTTTCACGCAACAAATTTAATAAAACACATCATTCCATATACGAAATATTCCCAATAAAAAACAAATTATTTTTAATGTCACAAATACACTATCTTATCAGGAGAAAGTCCTGTTACCGCCGCAATAATATCACATCGAAACTCCTTTAGCTTTCATACCGGAAGCTATTTTGAGACGCTCCTCCTCACGACCTTTTGCCATACCTTGCTCTATACCTTGTTTGATACCTTCTTCCCTACCTTCTTTCAGGCCACGCTCAAGGCCTTCTTTCATGCCTTGTTCCAATCCTTCCTTCAGGCCTTTCTCCAGACCATCGCGCCGCGCGCTGCTGATGTGCATCTTGGCCGTGCTTACCATATCCCAAAATTTCTCATAACCCAACAATTGAGGCTCACTAAAAGCGGACTCCTCGATTTGCGATACGGCCTTATTGATTTCCGGATTCTCCATCAACTCCTTGGGCACCTCGCGCGTCTTCTCATCTATTTCCGTCAGGTAACGCAACCAAAGCACTTGCATCCGCTTATCGCCATAATTCTTCGGCGTGAATTTAGGCAGCTCGATGAAAATGAAACGTAAGCCCTCGATGACCTCCTTTGTCTCCGCCAGTTCCACGATTCGATAATCATGATAATAATCAGGTCCTTCCGAATAGGTGTCGTTCACCAAATTCAACGAGTAAACAGGACTCAGCAACTCATAATCGCCACCCTTGTCCAACTGGCTCACGTAAGCTTTCGAGGCATTGAACAACACACGCTGCTTGTAAGCGGAAGTCCACATCATTTGCATCTCCACGATGAATTGCCGTCCACTTTTATCCCTGCAACGTACATCCACGATACTGTCCTTACGCAACGGATTCAATGGTACCAATTCCGGATTCAGGTATTCCACCCATGTTATTTCCTCATCGGGATTTTCGAACGGGAGCAGAGCGTTCAAAAAACTAATGACAAGGTCGGGATGTTCCCCGAACACTTTCTTAAAGGTCAAATCGGCTTTGGGATTCAGGTATCTCATAGTTCTTTTCTTTATTGATTCGCTAATATGCGAATATAGCAGGAAACGACCACAATACCAAACGAAACGATTGGGTATTTTAAGGAACATGCAAAAGGCATATAGCTTTCAAGCATCGTTCACTTCCCTCTTCCGGAGCGTGAAGAGGGGGAGGTAGAGGAAGATGCCGAGGATGGACATGGTAAGCCCGCCGATGGTGCCGGCGGCGAGGGGGAACCAGAAGGCCTCCTTGTCCGCACCCAGCATGAAGGGGATGAAACCGAGGATGGTGGAGATGACCGTGAGCGAGATGGGCGTTATCTTGGCGTTCCACGCCTTCAGGTAGGCGCGGAGCGGGGAGATGGCGGGGATGCGCTCGCGGATTTGGTTGTATTCGTTCAGGATGTAGATGCTGGCGTTCACGGTGATGCCGCAGAGCAGGACGAACGAGGCGAAGCCGCCTTGGTCGAAGTTGAGCTTGAACACGTAGAACGTCAGGAACACGCCGATGTAGGAGATGGGTATGACGAAGATGACCGCGAGCGGCTGCCGGAGCGAGTTGAACAGGATGCTGGTGGTGACGAAGATGATGGCGATGATGAGGAACAGCAGGGCGTATCGGGAGTTGTCGCCGTCGTCCCATGTCCAGTAGCTGTCGTCCTTCTCCGCCGAGTAGCCCATCGGCAGCGTCCGGTTGAACTCTTTCAGTATCGCGTCCTGTATCTTTTCCCCTTGCGAGCGGGCGCCGATGTACTCGTATTGCAGGCAAAGCTGGTATTGCTGGTCCACCTTCGCTATCTCCTGCGGGGTTTGTCCCTTCTCGATGCTCGCGAGGTCGGAGAGCTTGTAGGGCTTGCCGCCGGTCGTTTGCGGGACGTGTCGCGTTTTCCAGATGTCGAAGTCCTCCGATTGCGCGGAGAACAGTTTCAGCCGCTCTATCTCGTTGTCCACCACGATGGAGCCCGCGTAGATGTCTTTCCCGAAGACCGGCTCGATGGACTTGAAGAGGTCGATGGGCAGGATATCCGCTTTCGCCATGCGCGCCTTGTCGAGGTCGAAGTAGAACTCCTGATAATCGTCTTTCCACCATGAGAAGCGGGAGTTGATGGATACCTCCTTGACGCGGCGGTAAGAGAGCAGTTCCGCGCGCAGCCTTCTCGCCCATTCGTACAGCTCGTCGTAGTTGTATCCGTACATGACGACGCGGTAGGAGCCGGCGTTCTCGCGCACGTCGTTGCTGAACCCTTGGTCCATCAGCCCCCAGACGTTCCAGCTTCCTCCGCCCAGCTCCAACGCCTTGCCGATGACGCGGCTCTTCAGCGTGTAGGGGAATCCGCTCCGCTCGCTCTCGCGGGTAAAGTAGACGTTGATAAGCGCCTGGCGTACGTTGTAGATGTTGGTCTGGAATTGCCGGATTTCCTTGTGGCCGCTCAGGTAGGTCTCCATGCGTCCGATGAGGTGGTTCATTTGTTCGAGGGTCGTCCCGTTGGGCATCGACGCGCTGATGCTGAGCACGGTCTCCTCGTCGCGGGTGAAATAGCTGCCCTCGTAGACCTTCTCGACGAACAGGCGCAAGGTGCCGCCCAGTGCCTTGTCGATGGTCGGCTTGATGGTCTCTTTCCAGAGCGGTCTCGCCGCGAGGTCGTTGTACCGCTTAATCCATAAGGAGTCGGTGTGGGAAAGCTCTTTCCCCTTCTTGTTGTCCGGCTCTATCTTCTCCGGCAGGAGGAAGACAGGCAGCCCGAACGCCAGTACCAGCAGGAGGCAAGCCGTCTTTTTCCATTGGCAGACAAAGCGGATTTGCCTCCGGTAATAGCGTGTGAAATATATCGGGAAACGGCGGGCGAACCTGCGATACGAGAGGAAAACGGCGGACCGCCTCCAGCAGCTTGGCGCGAGGCGCTTGTCCTTTCTCCCGCGGACCAATCCCATCCTGTCGATTAACGCCGGGACGAGGAACAAGGCGATGAACAAGGAGACCGCGAGGTTGATGATGACGACCGCCGCGAAGTCCTGCAGGTTGAGCCTTATCCGTTCGTCGAGGAAGAAGATGATGACCAAGGCGCCTATCGTGGTCAGCGTGGCGGCGAGGATGGAGAGGAAGGCTTTCCGGTCGCGGTGGTATCGGATATGGTCGGTCATGACAATCGTGTTGTCAATCACCAGGCTGAGCGATATCGTGATGCCCGCCAAGGAGTAGAGTTGTATCTCCAGCCCGAGCAGGTAGTAGAAAATGACGGCGATACACAGGTTGACGCTCAAGCTGATGACGATTAGATACAGGTAACGGATGTTTCGGGTAATCAGTGCGACGAAGAGCAGGAGAATCAACAAGGTCAGCCCGGTCCGGACATAAATCTTGTCCAGCTCCTCTTGGATGTATTCCGTGGCGTCGTAGCTGGTATGGATATCGTAGCCGGGAGGAAGTGCGGCTTGGATGCGCGCGATTTCCTCTTTCACCTTCTTGGCCAATCGCAGCTGGTTGGCCGTCTCCTCCGCGTGCAGGGTGAGGTAGATGGAGTTCAGCCCGTTGATGCGGTAATAACTTTGCGGCTCCTCCTCTTGCCGGGTCACTTTCACCAGCTGGTCCAGCCGGATTAAGCTGCCATTCTTGTTGGTGACGGTGATTCGCGAGGGGTCGAATCCCTTCCCGTTTTCCTCCGGAGTCAAGGCCAGCCGTATCCATCTCTCGCCTCCCTCTCCGCCTCCGCCTTGGT
This sequence comes from uncultured Parabacteroides sp., assembly GCA_949287365.1. Classification (GTDB taxonomy): domain Bacteria; phylum Bacteroidota; class Bacteroidia; order Bacteroidales; family Tannerellaceae; genus Parabacteroides. The sequence continues at coordinate 229 of CASEGC010000095.1, read as the reverse complement.
TCGCGATGCCTAAAAATTCCTTGTCGTAATAGTGGCTGATAGCGGTTTGTATATCCTCTATCGTGATTTCCAGCTCTTGGAGCCGGCGGCTGTCGTATATCAATCGCCATTCCATGGGCGTGGCTCCGTTCACGTCGATGCGGTAAATGCCTTGGATAACGCTCAGGCGAGGCTTGATTTGGTTTTCCGCGTAACGCTGGATGAATATGGGCGTGGCCGCGGCGTTCAG
>CASEGC010000094.1 GCA_949287365.1 uncultured Parabacteroides sp. | reverse complement strand
AGCATCTGATTCCAGCAAGTGAAATGTTTCACATATCTGTTGCCATCATACTTGCGAACATAGTTGTTGAACTGAGTCCTGTTCAGAAAAGCGGTTAATTGAGAGAATACGTATTTGTCTTGGAACATAGCAGCCATTTGTATTAGACTGCACAGTTGCAAAATCAAGTCCGTTTCATTTCAAAAGACCGCGTAATTGACTATATTTCAATAATTTCAAAGAACTAATTATCCACTTTTACGGGACAGTAGTGTCTTATTATATTTTTTACTACATTCGTAAAAAATTTGTAGTATTATCATGTGAAACACGAAAAACAAGAGGAGAAATGGAGATAACGGACGCTAACGGGACATCCGGCGAAGAGACGACAGCAAGCCTTAACGCCATGGAAAAAAAGATAAAGGACTTGGGGAAAGAGATAGAGCGGCTTAACGGCGAGCTGGAGAAACGCCAGCCCATCGTCGCCTTCCTCGATTACGTGGAGGATTATTTCACCGCCGAGCGCAATCAGGACGCGCTGGTCGTGAAGGAGCTCTTGCTCGACCTTTACCCGCTCGTGACGGACGCGGAACGAGAGCGACTGCGCAGGCTCGGCACGAAGCCCAACCCATCGCACGCGCTCAACGTGTACGGGCCGCTGAACGACGTGCATCACAACGAGTACGTGAAGGCGGGGATGTGAGGGAACTTGAAATTTGAAATTAAACATAGGATAGCATGAAGGGATTTTTTTTGAAAACGAGCGTATCGCTCATGCTTCTCTCGCTCGCCGCCTGCGAGGAAAGCCAGGTTTTCGGGGTGGCGAGTCCGGACGAGGGAGATTCGGGGCAAGACAAGGGTGAGTACGCGACGGAGACGGTGTATTTCCCCAAGGAGAGTATGGGACACGTGCTCGACCGGAACGCGGAGGGGGTGGTACGCCTGTCCGCCTCCACGCCGAGAGAGTGGATTCCGGAGGTGGGACGCGTTTTCGCCTTGCCCCGCGACGAGGAGTATCCGCTGGGCTACTTCGGCAAGGTGGCGGAGATAGACGAGGGCGAGGACGGGTACGCGCTTCGCCTGGAGGAGGTGTCGATAGCCGAGCTGTTCCCCGACACGACCCTCGTCATCGACGTGAAGCTATCGGACGGCAAGCTGTTCCCGCTGGATAGCGACGGGCGTACGCGCGCCGATGGGGCCGATATAAGCGGAGACTTGACCTATCGCTTGGGGAACGCCGTGGAGCTTGGCGGGCATTTCGCGTTCGAGGGCGTAGGGTACAAAAGCGAGCTGCGCACGCGGGACGGCGAGGTTTATATCTGCCGCTTGGATGTCCACTCGGATTGCTCGTTCGGCATGGATGCCAAGCTGAAGCTGGAGCCTAAAGAGCTGAGCGTGTTCCTCGACGATTTCACGTATGGATACGTCCTGGACGACTATTTCGGGATCGGTATCCGGTTCGACGTGGGCGCTTATATACGCCCCTCGTTCGAGGTCGACTTAGGGCTGGGGATGGAGTATCACGCCAATATCAGGGCGGGGTTCGATTACATGGACGGCAAGGTGAACGAGCGTTGCGTGACGGAGGGCGAGTCCGCCGACATGGACCTGACGGGCAGCGTGAGCATGGGCGGCTCGCTTTTCGCGGGGGTCTACCTGAAAGCCTACCCGTTCATCGCGGGGCTCGGCGGCGAGCTCAACTCGAAAGACAATCTCTATGTCACGGCCAAGGCGGGCATCATCGGGACCGGCGCGTTCGACCTGTCGGTATCCGACCTCTCCCGTTTCGAGAACCGCATGGCGGTGACGCTGGCGCTGGATCTCGATTTCTTCCTCCGTCTTCCGACAAAGGAGCTGACCGGAGGCGCGGATTTCACCCTGAACGGCCACAAACGGTACGAGAAACCCCTGTTCACCTACGCGATATGGCCCGATTTCCATGTCAGCCAAGTGGACACGGACGGCACGAGCGCGCGTTATTACATCGCGGTCGACCAATTGGAATGGCTGGTCGATTTCCCCTGCTACGTCGAGGTACGGGAAAAAGAGAGCGGGAGCTTGATCAAGCGTACCGACCTGGGCGCGGGGCTCGTACAAGGCGGATACTTGATGTATGAGCTGGACGGGCTCGACGCGGACAAGGATTATCTCTTCATCCCGATGATTCGTTGGGGAGAGAAATACTTACAGGTGGGGCACGCCTACGAGAGCGGAAATTTCGACCCGTCCGACATTCCCGGCATCCGGGGATGATTTCAGATTAAAACTCAAACTCAATTTTCAGATGGACAAGGATACATTCGAGAAGACAGGGAACGCGTTCTACGGGCCGGTGACGTTCAACGGGCCGATGTTCGACATACACGACAACCAGCGCGTGGAGAACCACGTGCATTACCGGGAGGAGTTATCTTCAAAGGAGTTAAAGGAGTCAGAGGAAGTTAAAGGAGTTAAAGCCGATACTCCGTTGGATACGGACGAGAAGGTATCGGCTCTCGCTCCCGCGCTCGCCACCCCCGAGGGCCGCGCCTTGCTGGAGCGGCTCACCCGGGCGGGCGTGCTGGACGAGGCGTGGCGGCCCGTGGGCCTCTCCCTCGCCGAGAAAGGGGTGCTGGCGGGCTACATCGCCGCGCGGCTGGGCATAGAGGCCCAATGGCAGACCTTCGCCCGCCTCTGGGATCTCCGCCCCGAGACCCTCCGCTCCGCCTACAACAAGGGGATGGAGCAAAAGAAGACCGCCCGCTTCCTCGATAGGGTGAGAGGGGGAGGCTAATCCATGAAGGAGGATAATTCATCTCGAAGTGTCTCTTGAATGTACTTGATTCCCTTTATACTCAAAGCTTTTGTTAAGTCGGACATTTTTCTTGTATGTGCGTATCGGTTCGCGTCTCTCAACATCGTCGACAAGATGTAAGAATAACACAAGGTTTCTATTTTCGTATAATCGCATAAATCATCCGGAGCCTTGGACAGGACACCTGTTCTCAAATAATTATATCCATAGCAAGAAGGACAGACACTCAATATAGGGCAAGTCTCGCAATCGGGGAAGACCTTTATCCCCCCAATCGAAGATGGCACTTCGCTCGTGTTGCCCGAAGATGGCATGAACATTTGGCATGGGTATCGTTTCCCTTCAGGAGAGTAACAAACCATGAATTCACCTGTTCCACACCACTTTTTATGTATTTGTGGTTTATTGTTCACATAAAGTCGGCCTAACAGTTCAAGGTTCTTCACGAATGGTCTTATAGGCAAGGCTATATTTGGATTTCCGATGAAAAAATCCGCTAATTTACGCAATTCTCTCGCGTAGGCTCTTTTCAGCTCGACATGGTCCCAGTCACAACCATACGCCAAGTTCGCGCTTACGTGAAACCCCTCGTTTATGATATAGATAATCCCCTCCGCGGTTTTGCCTATCGTTTGAGGCGAAATAGTCATTTTGACCGGTTGCTTGGGCCATGTCTCTTTAAAGAAAGACAAATCTATCTTATCGAAAGAGTTGTTCCTATTGATATTATGCATCTCTTTCGTCCCGTCCAAACTCAACCCTAATTGAAATTTCGGCGCATGCGTTCCTAACCACTCCTTAATGGCTCCATGTATCAAGGTTCCATTGGTTGACGCGGCGAAGGTTACCTTAACCTTAATATCTTGTTCCCAAACCCAATCACATATTTCCTTAATCAAATCGAAATGAAGAGCGATTTCTCCTCCATGAAAATAAATCACGGCTTCTTCCAAGCCGGGTGCGGATAACTCATCGGCGATGATTTTTCGCGCCAAAGGCAGAGATATGGATTTATGAGATTTTTTTCTCTCGTAACAATAAACACAATCCAGATTACAATCTTCGCTAATCGTAATCTGGATTTCTCTCTTTCTCGCTTCCGCCATTGTCAATCGTCATAAGTATTACCGCAATGCGTCGTTCCCTCACAACTCTCACAACTACCGCTGCATCCAAAAAAACAATCGACAAAAATCCTTACCTTCTCGTCGTTCTCTTCTTCCGTAAAGATTTTGTCCAACACTTTTTTCGCCCATAGATCTTGAGCCTCCATAACCTCCTCGTCTATCTCCATGATATCAAAATATAACATTCCTTCCTACTCTTTTTCATGGCTTTTCGGATTCCGCCCGTATCTTGTTCTCGTTTTCTCATGTCTTGTAGGTAATCGCGTGGCACTTGTTGCATTGCCATGACGCGAAGCTCCCGTCTTGCCTGATGAGTTTGGTGTCATAACTCCCACAATGGGCGCACTGATGCCCCAAGGATGTCTCTATGCCGAGCAGGATGCCCATTATAAGAAAGAAGGCGATAATCCCCGCCCACCAAGGCCAAATGAACCCGCAATAAACACTGCCCGCCAAAGCGAGAATAATCTTAAGCCAAAAGTATTTCTGCAACATGGCGACCAGCCACGCGTAAAAGACGATGAGCACGATGCCACCTACCACCAAACCTATGATTCCATCCATGATAAATAAGATTTAAGTCATTTTCTCCATTCGCGAACATATTTATAAATAATTAAACGAACAAGTATTTTTGACATATTTTTTTGAGCGGGTAAAAAAGATATAAATCCCCCGTACCACCCGCTCCGTACCAGTCCCGTGGCGGATTGGCCAAAGCCTTAACCCCTACCTTCGCTTCCGTGATCGGGAACGATTCAAATTTCAAATCTCAAATTTTAAATCTCAAAAAGACTATGGAGCTGAAGATTCAACTTTCGGACGAGCTGTACCAACGATTGGTATCGACAGGAAGCCGCGTGCAAGGCACGATAGGGCTGGTGAACCCCAAGGAGGGCAATTTCAACGAGCATAACAAGTCGAGACCCGCGCCGGGAACGAGGTATATCCGCCTGCGGCACGGGAAGGTGTCCGTGAGCGACGAGTACGTGCGCCTCACCCTTCGCGTGGGACTGGGCGAGACGGGTATCGTGCCCAGCGAGGCCATAACGGACGAGAGCCGACAGGCGAGCGATTTCGTGGACGAGGTGTTCGACCGGTTCAACACGAGTTACGGATACTGATTCTCGAATTTAAATTTAAAATCGAATGGCCTTTGGAATAAGCAACAACGTAAAGAGCCGGGTGGTACGCGAGTGTACCCCCGAGCTGTTCCACCGGGTGACCGCATCGCGGCTGGTGGGCGACACCTGCGCCGAGATAGCCGACGCGTGGGAACGATACAAGCGGGGCGAGATGGCGAAAGAGGACTTCGAGACCTTGAAGGCGGACCGCAAGAAACGCCTGCCCATCTTCACGCCGCACGCCACATTCAAGAACGGGCGAAGGCTGAACGCCGACGCCATACCGAGCGGGCTATCCATGTACGACATCGACCACCTGCCCGACCCGCGGGGCTATTACGCCGAGCGTATCGAGCCGAAGGCGAACGAGCTGGGTATCGTGCTGGCGCACGTCACGCCCTCCACCGAGGGGCTTCGCCTCTTCTTCGTCATCCCGGCGGGAATGTCGCTCGCCGAGGCGCAGAAATGGATGTCGGAGCGGTTGGGCGACCCCGCCTATGACCAGAGCGTGAAGGATTACGCGCGTTCCTCCTTCGCCGTGCCCAAGGATTATATCCTCTATATCGACGAGGAGAAATTATTCGCGAAGGAGTTACCTTCGGAGGAGTTAGAGGGAGTTAAAGGAGTTAAAGCCGATACTCCTGAGCGAAGCGATAACTCCTTTAACTCCTCTAACTCCTTAAAGAAAGACCTCTCTTTCAAGGGTATCCCCTACCGGGACATCATCGCGCGGTGGTTCCTGCTGGCGGGCGGGGAGCCGGTACGGGGCGAGCGCAACGATAAGCTGCACCGCCTCGCCTCGCACCTGCGTTACATCACCGATAACGACGAGGAGACGCTCCTGCGGGTCATGCCCCGCTATGGCCTGTCGGAGGAGGAGATGAAGGGGCTTATCCATTCCGCCTGCTCCGCCAAGTGGTACTCCATGCCCAAGATGCTCCAGCAGGTGTTAAACGAAACCGATTCACGAGTCACGAACCGCGAGTTACCGGATACAGGGTCGTCCATGACTCCTCCCGAGATGCCCCGGAAGCTCCCCGCGCTCATCGCGCTTCTCGTGAGCCGCACGCCGGACATCTACAAGCCCGCGGTGGCGCACGCCGTGTTCCCTCCCTTGGCGACCCATCTGCACAAGGTAAGGTTCCGCTACATCGATAACGTGGAGCACGAGGCGACACTGATGAACGTGCTTATGGCGGGTACGGGAGCGGGCAAGGATTGCGTCTCCGAGCCAATAAACCGCATCATGGCGGATATCCGCCGCAGGGACGAGGAGAACCTTCGGCGCGAGCGGGAATGGAAACAGGAGGTGAACTCGAAAGGGGCGAACAAGGACAAGCGCCAACGCCCGGAGGGGCTGGTGATACAGGAGATAGACGCGGACATGACGAACCCCGCCTTCGTGATGCGCACCGCCGAGGCGGACGGGCATTTCCTCTACACGAAGCTGAACGAGATAGACCAGTTCGACGCGCTCCGAGGGTCGGGACGGGGGACGCAACAATTCCAGATCATGTGCCTCGCCTTCGACCCCGGGAACCGTTACGGGCAGACTCGCGTGGGGGCGCAAAGCGTGACCGAGAAGGTGACCATCCGCTTCAATTGGAACGCCGCCACCACCATCCAAAAAGGCAAACGGTATTTCTCGCGCGTATTGACGGACGGGCCCATCTCCCGTATCAACTTCTGCACCATACCGGAGCGCGAGATTGGCGCAGAGATGCCGGTGTACGGCACGTACGACGCGGCGTTCGACGAGGAGCTTCGTCCCTACATCGAGAACCTTACCCGCGCCGCGGGGCTGGTGGAGTGCCCGGAGGCGTACCGGCTGGCCCGGAAGCTGAAGGAGGAGAACGCCGAGTTCGCCCGCCTCTCGCAAAGCCGGGTGTACGAGAACCTGTCGTTCCGCGCCAACGTGATAGCCTACCTCAAGGCGTGCGTGCTCTACGTGGCGAGCGGCTATAAATGGGACAAGACGATGGAGGAGTTCGTCCGCTGGAGCCTCCGCTACGACATGTGGTGCAAGATGGAGTTCTTCGGGGCGGATATAGAGGAGGCGAACGGGAGCGTACAAAGCCCGAAACGAGGGCCGAGGAACCTTCTGGAGCTATTACCCGACGAGTTCACCCTACAAGACGCTATCCGGGCGCGCCAAGCGGAAGGGAAAGACGCGGAAGGGACGCGGAATATGCTTTGGCAATGGATTCATCGGGGATATGCCTTACAACTGACAACTGACAATTACAAAAAATTAAAATACCGAAAAGATGGAAATGACATTGACAAGAATAGCCAAGCGTAAGGATTATACGATAGGCAAGCTGGATATAGACGGGAATTATTTTTGCGACACGCTGGAACCCACATGGCGGGACATCGGTCCCGGCCGGCCCGGGCGTAAGGTACGGGGCAAGACCGCCATCCCCGAGGGACGCTATCCGGTGGTGATCACCTACTCGCCCAAGTTCAAGCGTTGGCTCCCGTTGCTCCTGCACGTGCCCAAGTTCGAGGGCGTGCGCGTCCACGAGGGTAACGAGGCGAAAGACACCGAGGGGTGCGTCCTCGTGGGCGAGAACCTGCTCCCCGGCAGGGTGCTCGACTCCCGCCGCTGGCTCGTCCTCCTCAAATACCGCATATCGAGAGCGAAAGAGCGCGGCGAGGGCGTTTGGCTCACGGTGAGGTAAGCCCCTCCAATTCCATGACGCGTTCGGTCCAAAGGTCCATCGCGGCGGAGAGTTCCTTCTTCAAGTCGGAATACCGGGTATAGAGCGAGGTGTCGGAAGCGCCCTCGGGCGTGGACAAATCCTCCTCTATCGCCGCGATGGAACGCTCCAGCTCGCCGACGCGGGCCTCCGCCTCCGCCACGGCCTTCTCCGCCTTACGGACAGCCTTGCCTTGCTCCTTGCGGGCCTCGTAAGAGAGCTTGCTCGACGAGGCTCGCGCCTCCTCCTCTTCCCGTCCGCCCGCGGCGGGAAGGGATTGGGTGGCCCGCTCCAGCTCCCGCAGGTTGTCCATCTTCTTGCGCTCGAGGAAGTCGTAGATGCCGCCAAGGTGCTCCACCACCCGTCCGCCACCGAACTCGTACACCTTGTCCACCAGCCCGTCGAGGAACTCGCGGTCGTGCGAGACGACGATAACCGTCCCGTCGAACTCCTTCAAGGCATCCTTCAGCACGTCTTTCGAACGCATATCCAAGTGGTTGGTCGGCTCGTCGAGGATGAGAAGGTTCACCGGCTCCAGCAAGAGGCGTATCATCGCCAAACGGGTCCGCTCGCCTCCGGAGAGCACCTTCACCTTCTTGTCCGACGCCTCGCCCCCGAACATGAACGCCCCGAGGATATCGCATATCTTCAGGCGGATATCGCCTTGGGCCACGTTGTCGATAGTCTCGAAGACCGTCAGGTTCTCGTCGAGGAGCTGGGCCTGGTTTTGGGCGAAGTAACCAATCTTCACGTTGTGCCCCAGTTGGAGACGCCCGGTATAGTCCGATATCTCGCCCATGATACATTTCACCAGCGTGGACTTGCCCTCGCCGTTCCTTCCCACGAAAGCCACCTTGTCGCCCCGGTTGATGGTGAAGGTGACATGCTCGAAGACCAGATGGTCGCCATAGCGTTTCGCCACCTCCTCGCAAATGACCGGATAGGAGCCGGAACGTGGCGCGGGAGGGAATTTCAGGCGCAACAGGGAGGAATCCACCTCGTCCACCTCGATGCGCTCCACCTTCTCCAGTTGCGAGATCCGCGATTGCACCTGTACCGCCTTGGTCGCCTTATAACGGAACCGCTCGATGAACGCCTCGGTATCGGCCAGCATCTTCCGCTGGTTCTCGTAGGCGCGTAATTGTTGCTCGCGGCGTTCCTCGCGCAACTTGACATATTCGGAATACTTCACCTTATAGTCGTAAATCTTGCCCAACTCGATCTCGATGGTACGGGAGGTGGTGTTGTCGATAAACGCCCGGTCGTGCGAGACGAGGATAACGGCGTTGGCCCGGGTGGAGATGAAGCTCTCCAGCCATTGGATGGACTCGATGTCGAGGTGGTTGGTCGGCTCGTCGAGCAGGAGCACGTCGGGCCTTCGCAACAAGAGTTTCGCCAGCTCGATACGCATGCGCCATCCGCCGCTGAACTCGGAGGTGGGGCGGTCGAAATCCTCGCGCCGGAAACCTAAACCGACCAAGGTACGCTCCAGCTCGGCGTGATAGTTATTGCCGCCCATCATCTGGAACCGCTCGGAGAGCCGCGTCACCTGGTCGATGAGCTTATGATAAGCTTCCGACTCGTAGTCGGTCCGCTCCGCCAGCTGGAGGTTCAGGCGGTCGATTTCCGCCTCCATCTCATGGATATGGTCGAAGGCCCGCTCCGCCTCCTCGCGCACCGTCCGCTCGTCCACCAGCCGCATGTGTTGGGGAAGATATCCTATCGTGGTCTCTTTCGGCGCGCTCACCGTGCCGGAAGTGGGCGTTTGCAGGCCCGCCAGAATCTTCAGCAAGGTCGATTTTCCCGCGCCGTTCTTCCCCACCAAGGCGATACGGTCTTTCTTGTTTACCACGAACGATATATTGTCGAATAACGTGAACCCACCAAACTCCACGCTCAATCCATCTACCGAAATCATAATCCGCTCTATAATTTTTTACGCTCGCGAAGATACGAAATAGGGATTTATGATTTCAAATATAAAAATTCAAATTTAATTTTATGGTCTCGAATGTCGCTCGTTCCAAAGAAAAGCCTACCTTTGTGAAAGCCAAATCCATATTTTGGCTTAAATCGGTCATTTCATTAACCATAATTTAAATAGAATCATGAAAAAGAAAAGTTTTACCTTATTGATGGCGGCGACACTCGCCAGTAGCGTGATGTTCTCATCCTGCATCGGGTCATTCGGCTTGTCGAACAAGCTCCTCTCATGGAACAGGAGCATCGATAGCAAGTTCGTGAACGAGTTGGTTTTCATCGCTTTCTGGATCGTGCCCGTATATGAGATCTCCATGTTGGCGGACGTTCTCGTGATCAACTCCATCGAGTTCTGGAGCGGAAGCAATCCCGTGGCCGACGTGGGCAGCGTGAAGACAATCAACGCCAAGGACGGTGTCTATACCGTGGAGACGAAAGCCGACGGATACCATATCCAAAAGGAGGGCGAGGCCGAGGCCGTGGACTTGGTGTTCAACGAAGCGGACCAAAGCTGGAGCGTGGAGGCCAACGGGGAAAGCTCCAAGCTGCTGAGGTTCACCGGGGATGACGAGGTGGTCATGTACTTGCCGGATGGTAAGGAGATGAACGTGGAGCTGAGTCAGGCGGGCGTGTTGGCGTTCCAGCAAGTGGCCAACGGATACGCTTATTACGCCGCCCGTTGATACGTTCTTGAGTTTTCAAGCTCGCGAGTTTATGACATTATCAAACATGGTTTAATCCGTGAAAGCTTACGAACGGTGACGCGCCGATAAGAAAAGCGCGCCACCGTTTTTTTAATTCGAGCGCGCGAAACGAAAGCTTCTATAATTTTTTATTACATTCGCGATGTTTTGAACCTAAAAAAAGTGACATGAAGAATCTGAAGATTTTCCCTAAGGATTGGTTGCGATTGCATCCGTATATGCAAAGCACGCCGATAGACTCTTATTATACCGACATAGCGAACCGCATCTACGGTTTCATGGAAAGGACCAGCCTGATCAACTCTTTCGAGAGCGAGGAGGTGATACAAATCTGTATCCGCATGGCCGCCTATTTCGAGGACGTGATTTCCGGCACGGGTATTTGGCGCGCCTTTATCCTGGCCAATAAGGAATTATACGGCAAATATCTTCCTTTCTACACCCCGGATGACCATTATTACGATGACGAGGTGAACTTGGAGGACGTCCGTTTCCTGCTTTGGCATTATACCCAACAATATCATGGTTACCGCAAAGGGACGTTCGTCAATCCGGATAACCCGGCGAACGAGTCGACCGCCATGCTCATATACGACCTCTTCTGCGATGAGTGGACCACCGCCCCGGAAAATCCCCGTATGCGCGCGCTTTTCGACAAGGAGACCCGCTACGAGGAGGAACAGGCCTACGACCGGCTCCTGAGCTGGTTCCATTATGACTCATATCTCTTGCCGGAATCCAAGCGGGAACTGAACGATTTCATCCAGGAACGCCTGCGAGAGGAATCCGACCTCACGCGAAAGCAAATGGATAATCTCTTCATGAACAGTTTCGGAGCGTTGGCTTACACCAGCGAGACTTGCCTGCTGGGGCTCACCTCCCCGCAATGGCTTGCCCGCGTATTGCCCGAAGACCATCCCGATCACGAGATATTCCGGAGAAACGCGGAAGAGTCCGTGGCCACCTTGCCGGAAGATATGCGAGAAGAGAATCGTCGGCAATACGAGGCTTTCCGTAAAGCGGCGGGAGACAAGTTATTGCTTTACTTCCATAACGCCGATGACGCGAGAGTGTTCATAACGGAGACCTCCGGCTTGGTCCCCGCCGATAAATTCCGTCTGCCCGAGGATTGGAAAGGTAGGAAACTGGCTATTTACGCCACCCCGGAAGAGGGAGCGCAAGCCATTATCCGGGACGTGGAGGTAATCAAGGACGAGAACAACCCGTTCTATAAAGCCGAGATCGCGGCGAAAAAGGCGCTCTCTTTCTTTATCGTGAAGCATTGCAGCGTTTATCTCATGGACGAGTTGATGAAGAGAGGTATGCTGGCGGACGCGCGAACGAAAAGCTTGATTAGCGAGGAACGCGGAAAGGCAATCATCCAGGACAACTGGAGATTCCTGGCCCGCTATTTTATCCGGGAATATCCGGTAAGATAACGGTCTTTTTTCCCTTCGAGAGAAAATAAAATACCCTTCGGAAGAAATCGCGTTTTCCTTCGAAGGGTATTTTATTTTTGTCCGAAGGGAATCATCTTCCCCTATTTTATCGACAAATAGAAAGCCAAATACCCAAAATCACTATCATTTTATTTTTTTTCTTCACGAAATACAGATATAACTATTTATCGCATTAAAGCCAAAACATCTTTCATATTAATACGAAATATCGCCATTTTATCACAAAACGACACAAGAAAGATATTCCATTCATTTTTCTTCCCGCCAAGTCTTATATTTATACATCTCATATAGATATTAAATCCTATATTTGCGGAGCAATATGAAAGATTTACAACTAATACACAAACATAAAGTCAACAAATGAGAAGAAAGGACAATCATTTTAACAACAAACAAGGTCTGTATGACCCCGCTTATGAGCACGACGCTTGTGGAGTAGGAATGATCGTAAACATTCATGGAGAGAAGTCGCGCGAGATTGTAGAGGCCGCCTTGAAAGTATTGGAGAATATGCGGCATCGCGGCGCGGAAGGCGCCGACAATAAGACGGGCGATGGCGCGGGAATCCTGCTGCAGATTCCACATGAGTTTATCCTGTTGCAAGGCATCCCGGTGCCCGAGAAGGGGAAATACGGGACCGGCCTTATTTTCTTGCCCAAAGACGAGGAACAGCAATCTTGCATTTTCAGCATCCTGATCGAGGAAATCGAGAAAGAAGGATTGAACTTAATGCACTTACGCAAGGTGCCC
>CASEGC010000093.1 GCA_949287365.1 uncultured Parabacteroides sp. | reverse complement strand
GGCCGGTTCTTTCTTCTCCCTTTATTGCGCCGTTCCCTTGGCGGTTTATTCCTTCTTATTGTTTATCGACGCCACCTCGCGGAACAAGGGCGACTTGTGGGTCGGCTTCCTTTCCACGCTCGCCTCCTTCACGCAATTGCTTGGTTATGGGACGGGCTTTTGGCGGGCGCTCACGCGGCTCGTGTGAGGCGGGATGAACGTCCGTGCAAGCCCGCGTGAACGCCCGTGCGACCCGCCGCGGACGTTCGCGCTTGGGAAGCGCTGTCTCGACGTTGTTTCAGAGTGTCATCGGACTTCCGTACATCTTGTTAATCCATAGCGCGAAGAGTTTATCCGTGAGGGAGAATACCTTGTTGATCTCGGTGATAAGATCTTTCTCCAGTAACTTCTTGGCGGCGGATTGCACGGAACTGGCGGACGTGAGTTTATGGCGTTTGATAAACTCGGCGGAGGTGATGCGTTCCGCCTCGCCCTCTTTCGCGATGGCATAGAGTAGTTCCTTTTGTCTCTCGGGGATGTTTGAGAGAATCTCGCGGAAGATCGTATCGTTCGAGGCAATCATATTGTCGATGGCGGCGCGGATGATTTTCAGCGCGCAAGTCTCGCCCTCGGACGTGTCGGCGAAGGATTCGTTGAATGTCTTTTGCATGTAATAGGTATGCCCTTTGAAAAGCGTATATACTTTGTCTACGTCCGCGGGATCGATAGCGCGTCCGTATCGTTCGAATAGCCGGACGACAAACGTTTGGTAGATATCCGGGGCGATGGCTTTCAATTCCAGTATATCGGCGCTGTGATAAAAAGGACGTGCCGCCGACGAGAACATCTCTTGCAGGATGTGCCGCTCGCTACCGGCGAATATGAAATGGCTGTTGCTTTGTCTCTGGATGTGCGTTCGCAACAAGGCCTCGATGTTTTTCTCCGGGTATTTGGCGATTTGCTGGAATTCGTCGATGGCGACGATACACGGTTTATCCGCGTGGTCCAAATACTGGAAAATCTCTTCCAACGTATATTCCGGCCGGTCGATATCCCCTAACTCGATGCTGAAAGTGGGAAGGTTGGAAACGGGGTCGAATCCGAATTTCCCGCTGATAGACTTGATGGTTTGGATAAAGAGGTGGGTCATCTTCCGGCTGCGGGGTAACAAGGTCTCGTAGATTTCCTTCCCTAATAAATAGGTAAATTCCCGTAAACTGGACGTGTGTAAAATATCCAGGAAGAAAGTGTAATATTCGTCGCGGATCTGGGGATGGTCGTAACAAAACTGTATAAGCCCTGTTTTCCCCATACGGCGCGGCGAGATAATCACCAAATTGTTGCCATTGGTGATGGATTTAATCAGTCGTGCGGATTCGGCTACGCGATCGCAAAAATATTCCGGAGCTATCCGGCCGGTTACGATAAAGGGGTTTGTCGTTCTTGCCATAACTAAGTTGTCTTGGGTGCGAAAGTAATTATTCGCTTCGGATTATGCAAATCGAATAATCGCGGTTTCCCTGCGGAAAGTGTCAAAAAATTGGACAGCGGTGTCAAAATTTTTGACACTCCCGGCGAATCGGGAAAATATCATTTGTTTGATTCCAAATCGTTTAGCTACTTTGGCACGCTATTTGAATGCAAATAGGCAGATAAACGATACGATAAC
>CASEGC010000092.1 GCA_949287365.1 uncultured Parabacteroides sp. | reverse complement strand
CGCCCCGAAATATACCGGACCGGACGTAAACGCCTTCTCGCCCCAATAAGTAGGCGCCTGCACTTCTTTCCCGACTTGCGCACCTTTCAAGCGAAGCGCCTGATAAACCTCCGAATCCGGGCCCAACGTTCCACCGGAGCTACCTCCATACGTATCCGGTACCAGGAGCGTCAGCAACTCCCCTTTCCCGTAACTCCAAGCGAAAGCATAATCCTTATCAAGTCCTGAAGAGACCTTCTCGCCCGCCGGGGTCGAGATAGTCAGCTCCGTAGCGCCGCGCGTCGTCGTCTTGCTCAACTCCCAATTGGCATACAGATTCTCGGCGTTCGGCAGGATCGCCAGGCAGACGCAACCTGCCAACAAGAGTGATACCCGGATCAAACGCTTGAAATCCTTGTTCCGGACTTGCTCATAGACATAACCCAGATAGACGAAAACGCATAAGAGAGCCAAATAATAAGTCACTTGCAAATGGTTCTCGCGGATAGAAGTCGCCACGGAGAAAGTGAACAAGGCAATGCCCCACAGGTATTTCCCCGCAAATAACAAGCGCATTCCCGCCAACGTCAGCGGCATGTACGCGATCACGTAGGCCTTCGTGATGTGCCCCGCCTCCAGGATAATGAAATTATAGGAGGCGAACGCGTAAGCGATGGCGCCCAATATCGCCAGCCACTTATGGACGCCCATCACGCACATCAGGATATAAAAACAAATCAATGAGATCAACACGACACGGGTCGAGGCGTAGTCGAGCGGCGAAAGGAGCTTGTTCAACACATCCAGATGCACATCCGGGCGGTTCACCACCGTGACTTGATACGAGGGCATGCCCGAGAACATACTCCCCAGCCATGCCACGACACCTTCCTGCCGCTCCTTCGGCAACTCCGTCAACTCGCGCGACATGCCCACGAATTTCTGCGTATCGCCCTGACGGACCACTTTCCCCTCCAGCTCCACCGGAGCGAAATAGGTAATTACCAACCCTAAGAATATCACGAGGGCGACCACGTGCGTCCCCCATCCCTTGAAGAAATCTCGCATGACCGTATTGATTTATAAAGACAATTTTATAACGACGCGAATATACAACAAACCCCGAAATATTTCCGTACATTTGCCTCCCGGAAAACAAGAAGGAGAGATTATGTTTCTATCGGTCGTGATTTGTACGTATAACCGGGGCAAATACCTGCCCATGGTATTGGACAGCCTGCGGGCACAACAATTCCCCCTCGACGCTTTCGAGATTATCCTCGTCGACAACAATAGCACCGACACTACGGGCGACATCATCCGGACATACCAGCAAGAGAATCCCTCGCTTCCCTTGAGTTATCTCGTTGAATACAACCAAGGCATCTCGTACGCCCGCAACCGGGGCGTGACGGAGGCGAAAGGCGATATCATCGTATTCATCGACGATGACGAGACCGTAGAGCCTGACTTCTTGCGGGGTGTCGACGATTTCTTCACCCGCTATCCGGACGCCGGCATCTCAGCCGGGCCTGTTATCCCCGTCTACGAGACGCGTGAACCTCATTGGCTCTCCCATTTCACCCGGCGACTGGTGACCGGCGAATATCGAAAAGGCAACCGCGTCAAGCTCCTATCGCCCAAGGATTATCCCGGCACGGGACACGCCTGCTTCCGTCGGGCGCTTTTCCTGCGATACGGAGCCTTCGACACGAACTTAGGACGGAAAGGGAACTCCCTGATGGGTGCGGAGGACAAGGATTTCTTCCTGCGCCTGATGAATGGAGGAGAACGGTGTTATTACCTACCCGCCGCCAAGATTTACCACCACATCCCCGACAGCAAACTGACCGACGCGCATTTCCGCCGCCTCACCTACGCCATCGGACGGAGCGAACGCATCCGCACCCGGCAATTAGGACAGCAAGCCTTTTACAAACGCTTATTGATGGAAGCGGTGAAATGGGGCGCCTCTTTCGTTCTCGCGGCTTGGTTCCTCCTCACCTTGCGCCCCGCCAAAGGTTACAAACTACTGGAATTCCGTTGGCAAGTGGGGAAAGGGCTATTAGGCTGGTAAATCCATGTATTCCCGCCAAAAATCTAAATGTTTCGCCCATGCGTGACAACCAAATGGCAGTATCCCGGATGTCTTCCGGATTAACAGCTCTGGCATACATTCAAATGAAAAATACATCGACTCTTCCGGAACCGGGATATGAAACGCTCTTTCTCGCTTATAACGTAAAGAAGCGAATAACCGATCCTCATTTTGATCATTAACTGACATCAAACCTTCTATCGTATTCAACTTCCCGAACAATGCGGAACATAAATATGCCATCCGATGAGCAAGCCCTCTATTCTCAAAATAAGCAATCAAACCTCTCAACGTCAAAAGCCGCCCCCGTTCCTCGAAAAGGGACAAGAAAGAGGATATCTTTCGCAAGGAAAATCCTCCATTACCCGCTATTCGAGCATTAAACGTCCCATCTTTGTACACCCAAGGAGCCCCAATATAATCATATCCTTTCCGGCACCAAGCATCTAATTCGTCCCTGAATACATACGCATCCAACTGATAAACAAGCATATATTCCCAGTCCGCAAAACGTTGATAGAACCGCGAACTCATCATCAATCGGTTATAACCTTGTATTCCCTGAAAAAACTTATCTTCGAAACGCTCAATGTTCATTTTCACCTGATAATCGTCAAAAAAACGAGCGTAAGCAGCCACATCCAAATGTTCAGGAGCTATCAAACAAATAAAATGTCTATCTAATATTTGCAAACATCGCTCTAATGAAATCCGCTCCTCCATGGACAATACAGGCTTGTATACAGGGATAATCACTATATTCTTCATATTTCAACCCTTAGATATAAAATAGAACAACCTCATCCATTTCTCCCGCTTCCGGACTTTCTGCCGATACAAGCGGGCGAATCCATATTCTGTACAACGCCTCGCCTCTTCAGGCGATTGCTTAAAAATAGAAAGCAAGAAAGCGTCCAAGCGGGCGAGCCAATCCGCAGGACGCATATTAGGAAGCGTCCACGGCTCGGACAGTTTCGCCAAATAAGCGTCATCGTCCGTATCCAAGCGGATAATCTCCTCAATGGCACGCTTCATATCCACCTCACTCCGCACCCGGATGAAAGAACGCTCGTTGAAATCCTCCCCTACA
>CASEGC010000091.1 GCA_949287365.1 uncultured Parabacteroides sp. | reverse complement strand
GCGGACTCAACAATCGTATCGGCGGAAGTACTGGCCAGTTTATATGACGCTTCGCTGGACAAAATCCTGCCTTTCGGCTGGTATTTCTCCCCACGGCATCTGATTCATCTGAACGCACCTCGTTTTTCAGTAGGAAGTATTTTCATGAACGACTTCCAAACCGACCGGCAAGAAATCACATACCAAACGGTTCCAGAATCTCGGCCTGACCAACTGAATTGGTTCGGTCTGTTTGATGCGGGTATCACAATACGTGGTTATGCGGCCGTGAACAGAACCGCATTGACAGGCTCGGTCATGATGAAATCCGCTGCGGTACCACAGGCGTACGTGGCGGATGCGGTCTTAGCCGAACCGGAAGTAGAGGAAAGCGAAACCGCTACCTTCAATCAAGTGGAGACATCAGAAGACACGGGAACGCCTTCCGTCCAGTCGAATTCCATTCGGCGAAACTTCGCGGAGACCGCCTTTTTCTACCCGACTTTACGAACCAACGAGCAAGGTGACGTATTAATCGACTTCACGATGCCGGAAAGCAACACGACATGGAAATTCCAATTGCTGGCGAACACCACCGACCTGAAATACGGACAGTTGACCCAAGAAGTCGTAACGAGCAAACCCTTGATGGTGCTGTCGAACCTGCCCCGTTTCTTACGACAAGGCGACCAAGTAAGCCTCAGCGCGCAAGTTATCAATAATTCCGAGGAGGAATTGTCCGGACTCGCGAGCATCGAGCTGTTCAATCCGGCGACTGACGAACCCATCCTTTGCCTGAGCAAATCCAAACGTCCGTTCACGCTATCGTCCGATAGTGTTGCGACCGTCAGTTGGACGATTCCCGTGCCCGGGCAGGTCAACTTGATAGGCGTACGCGTCATCGCCGATTCCGAACAAGCGAGCGATGGAGAACAGCAACTCCTGCCCGTGCTCTCCGACCAAATCCTGATTACGGAAGGCAAACCGTTCTATTTAGATAGAGAAAAAGAGACGAGAATTCCGATAACCGGAATGGAAAACGACAAAAAGCCATTCCGCCTCACGCTGGAGGTCACGGCCAATCCGATTTGGTACGCCGTACAAGCCTTACCGACACTCTCCGAACCGGAGAACGATGACGCGCTTTCTTGGTTCGCCGCCTATTACAGCAACACGCTGGCCTCTCACATAGCTGCGACCAACCCACGTATCCGGACCGTCATCGAACAATGGACGGCGCAAAGAGGAGATGCCTCCACCTTATATTCCAATTTGGAAAAGAATGCGGAACTGAAAAATATCCTGCTAACGGAGACACCTTGGGTCTTGGATGCGGAAAGCGAGACTGAACAGAAACGACGGCTCGCTTCGCTGTTCGACCTGAACCGGGCGGCGAACATGCGTGAAACCGCCTTGCGGCAACTTCTCCAATTGCAGGACGAGCAAGGAGGATGGGGTTGGTTCAAAGGTTTCCCGGCAAGCCGCGCCATCACGCTCGCCATCCTGAACGGGATGTCCCAATTGGTCCAACTGAATGCCGTACAATATGGTCAAGCGGAAAAGGAGGCGCAAATAAAGGCGCTTAAGTTCTTGGACCGCCGCATAGCGAAGGACTATGAGGAGTTGAAGCGCAACAATCCGGACTGGCAAAACGTATGGCCCACGTCTGAGCAGGTGGAGTATCTATTTGTACGAAGCGCGTACCGGGACGTTCCGGAAGCGAGCGACGCTCGTGAAGCCATCCGCTTCTACACCCGGCAAGCGGAGAGACATTGGGAAAAATATCCGCTAATCCAAAAAGGCGAACTCGCTTTATTGGCGCATCGTAATGGAGAGGCGAGCGTGGCGACCAACATTCTCGCATGGTTGATGAAAACGGCCACGCTCTCCGCGGAGAAAGGGATGTATTGGGCGAACAACCGAAGAGAGAACAACTATTTCACCTCTCCAATAGACACGCACTGTCTGCTCATGGCGGCCTTCGAGGAAATCGTGCCGGACGGCTCGCGTACGAATCAACTGAAGCAATGGTTGCTCGGCCAAAAACGGACACAAAACTGGGAATCCGGTCCCACTGCGGTAAACGCGATTCACGCGTTATTGCTGACCGGTGAGGATTGGCTCAACGCCGACAACACATGCACCGTACAATGGGATGAACAGACTTTCAGCACGGCGGAAGGGGAAATCGCTACCGGTTATCTGAAAAAGACGCTTCCGATAGAGATGAAAGAAAACTCCAATAACCAGAGCGTCAGCGTTCGTAAGGCGGGTGACGCTCCGGCTTGGGGAGCGGTATATGAGCAATATTTCCAATCGCTCAGTGAGGTCGAAGGGGAAAAAGGCACGTTGTGGGTGGACAAGAGGCTTTTCATAGAAACGAACGACGGGACCGACCGCCAAATCCGTCCGGTGACGCAGGACGAGAAACTCCGTGTAGGCGATAAGGTTATCGTACGATTGACCATCCGCGCCGACTGCGAGATGGATTACGTCGCGCTAAAAGACTTGCGAGCGGGATGTTTCGAGCCGGCGAACCCGCTTTCCGGCACGGAGTACAAGGATGGCATCCGCTATTACCGTGCCGCGAAAGACGTGTCCGAACAATTCTTCTTCGAACGCTTGCCCATCGGCACTTTCGTCCTTGAATATCCGGTCTACGTGTCGCGCGAGGGCGAGTTCGCGGGAGGAATCAGCACGATACAATGTTTGTACGCCCCGGAATTCGTGTCGCGTACGGCGGGCGGAAGATTAAGCGTTCAAAAGTAGGAGGGGAGGTAAAGTTCGCTCACCCGGTCAGAAAACTTGACGGACCGGCGAGAAAAGATATAAAGTCCCTGAAGAAAAGTCTATCTTTAGGCTGCGGATATATATCTTTAGGTTAAAGATATGTATCTTTAAGCTGCAGATATGTATCTTTAGCCTAAAGATAGAGATTTCCTCCTTTGTTCTGAGGTTTTTCTTACGGTAACGGGAAGTTTTCTCCCGCCATCTCACATTTTTCCCTTCAAGCCCATATTAAACCATAATCGCGGGACAATTCTCGATTGAAATAATTATTTTTGTGTTCCAATTACATAACAAAAAAAGAGATGAGACAAATTGTTTTTATTTTCATGGCTATTCTCTTGGCGACAGGGATGGTTTCTGCCCAAGACAAGGACAAGGCGGTTATTTCCGCGGAGACAACCAAGTTCGATTTCGGTACGATAAAAGAGGCGGACGGGAAAGTATCGCATACGTTCGAGATATCCAATACGGGAAACAAACCTCTGGTAATCACTCGTGTGATAGCCTCTTGCGGATGTACGACACCGGAATGGCCCAAGGAGCCGATAGCGCCGGGCAAGACAGGTAATATAAAGGTCACTTTCAACCCTGAAGGACGCCCCGGCCCATTCTCCAAGACTATCTCCGTGTACAGTAACGGGAAAGTAGGGAGCTTCATCATGAGCATACGAGGCGAGGTGGTCGAATAAACAAACATAACCCAATCTATGCTGAATATAAAGAAAATCATACTTTCATTGGCGGCCATCCTATCGATAACGGTAGTTTGGGCGCAGCAAGGCGCGCGGATAACGTCCGATGAGTTGACTTATAACTTCGGGACGATAGCCGAGGCCGACGGACCGGCGACGCACGTTTTCCTTGTCAAAAACACGGGAGACGCGCCTTTAGTTATCACACGCGTTACCGCATCGTGTGGATGCGCGCGTCCGGAATGGGGAAAAGCGCCTATCGCGCCGGGCAAGACAGGCGAAGTTAAGATAACCTATAATCCTAAAGGCCGTCCCGGGCCATTCTATAAGACCATCTCGATATTCAGCAACGGGAAAAAGGGAAGTTACAATTTGGCGATAAAAGGGAACGTCACGCCCAAACCCGCCCAGCCGGTATTCAATTACCCATACGCCATAGGGGATTTGAAACTGCATACGAAAAACATCTTGTTCAGCAGTATCCGGGAAGAAGAGACCGAGGGAGAGAAGATAAGCGTGAAGAATGAGGGGGAAACCGCGTTGACTATCCAATTGGGCAAAACGCCGGACTATCTGACGGTACAAGTCAATCCGGAGACTTTGCGGCCGAACGAGGTGGGAGAAATCACGATTCTCATGGACGCCAAAGCGGTGAGAAGAAAAGGACGTGCCAGTGCGAGATTGTCTATCCGCATACAAAGCGCCGAAGAGAAAGAGATGACCGGCGAGATACAGATTTCCGCCAACATCATCGACAACTTCAGCAAGTTATCGGCCTCGGATAAAGCGAAAGCGCCTATCGCGGAACTATCGGGGACGTTATTGGAATTCGGAAAACTCCCCGATAAAAGAAGTATCGTACCATTGATCGGAGGAAAAGTATCCGGGACTTTCACGATAACCAACGCCGGTAAGACACCGTTAGAAATATATAGCGTGACTTGCGACGACGAACGTGTCACCCTTTCGAAAGGGAAGAGAACGCTCAAACCCGGCGTAACGGAGACTTTCAAGGTGACTTTGCGTCCTAAAGAGATAAAGACCAAGTTAGAGACATTAATCAATATCGTATGTAACGACCCTAACGGGCCCATACGTTTGATAAAAGTAACCGCATACAAATAGACATATGGAACACCCAGAAAACGATAGCCAATACAAAGGCTTAAAGGTGAATCAGGGTATCGTCGACGCCCCGACCGTAAATCCTTATCTGAAAAAGCGCGTACAACGCAAGCGATATACGACCTCCGAATTCGTGGAAGGCATATTGAAGGGGAACATCACGATTCTTAGCCAAGCGGTCACTTTAGTGGAAAGCGCGAGGCAAGAACATCAACAAGTGGCCCAAGAGATTATCGAGAAATGTCTGCCCCATGCCGGGAAATCCATCCGGATAGGCATCACCGGAGTCCCCGGAGCGGGGAAAAGCACCTCTATCGACGCCTTTGGAATGCACCTGATCAATAAAGGACGGAAACTTGCCGTTCTCGCGATAGACCCCAGCAGCGAACGCTCCAAAGGCAGTATCTTAGGTGACAAGACTCGGATGGAAGCGCTTTCCAAAGAGAAAAGCGCCTTCATCCGTCCTTCGCCATCCGCGGGCTCTTTAGGAGGCGTGGCTCGCAAGACCCGAGAGACAATCGTTTTATGCGAAGCCGCGGGGTTCGATACCATATTCGTCGAGACCGTTGGCGTGGGACAAAGCGAAACCGCCGTCCATTCGATGGTCGATTTCTTCCTGCTTATTCAATTGGCGGGAACGGGCGATGAGTTACAAGGCATTAAACGGGGTATCATGGAAATGGCGGACGGCATCATCATCAACAAAGCGGATGGAGATAACATCGAGAAAGCGAAACTGGCGGCCACCCAATTTCGCAACGCATTGCACCTTTTCCCGCCATCCGAATCGGGTTGGTCTCCCAAGGTATTGACCTATTCCGGCTACTACAATATAGGTATCAAGGAGATATGGGACATGGTGGGAGAATATATCGAGTTCACCCAAAAGAACGGTTATTTCAATCACAAGCGGAATGAGCAAGCGAAATATTGGATGTATGAGAGCATAAACGATACGTTGAGAAACAAGTTCTATCACAATCCGGCCGTAGAGCGGCAATTGGGCGAGACGGAAAGGCAAGTCCTGAATAACGAGATCAGCTCATTCGTAGCCGCCAAACGCATGATAGACCTGTTCCTTTCGAACATTGATAAACCCGAGATTTGACAGGCCGCATAAAAAGTGACGTGTGGAAAAGGACAAATCCCTTTTTCCACACGTCACTTTTTTATTATGATGTCCGCCTCCTTCGTCTTAAATCGAGGAGATACGGAGCGTATTCAGCAAGTCGCGATTAATCGGTTTGTCATTCTTGATCGCTTTCGAGAAGGGGACATACACGATCTCATCGTTCTGAATGCCCATCATCACGTTACGCTGGTCATCCAACAAGGCGTCAATCGCCGCGATACCCATACGGGTAGCCAAGATACGGTCTTGAGCCGTAGGGGAACCGCCTCGTTGCAAATGCCCTAAAATAGACACGCGCACGTCAAACTGCGGATATTCTTTCTTGACACGCTCCGCCACGCCCATCGCACCACCGGTAACCTCGCTTTCCGCCACCAGCACGATACTACTGTTTTTCGACTTGCGGAATCCCGTCTCGATCATCTCCGCCAATTGGTCTTTCTCCAAGGAAATTTCCGGAATGATAGCCGCCTCAGCACCGGCAGCGATCGCTCCATTCAACGCGAGGAAACCTGCGTCGCGCCCCATGACCTCCACGAAGAACAAACGGTCGTGCGACGTGGCCGTATCACGAATCTTATCCACGCATTCCATAATCGTATTTAACGCCGTATCGTACCCGATTGTCGTATCCGTACCATACAAATCATTGTCGATAGTGCCCGGTAAACCTACGATCGGGAAATTAAACTCTTGGGCGAAAATACGCGCGCCTGTCAAGGTTCCATCACCTCCAATGGCGATCAACGCGTCTATCCCGTGCTCCTTCAGCTTGTCATAAGCCTGCTTACGGCCTTCCGGAGTCTTGAACTCCGTACAACGCGCGGTCTTGAGAACGGTTCCTCCACGTTGGATTATATTACTGACATTCTGTGTTTTAAACTCCTCAATCTCATCCAGGATCAAGCCTTTATAACCTCGATAGATACCTTTCACTCTCATTCCGTTATAGATAGCGGAACGTGTCACCGCACGAATAGCGGCATTCATTCCCGGAGCGTCGCCTCCGGAGGTCAAAATACCAATACATTTTATTTCAGACATCGCATCACCGATTTTAGTGTTCGACGGCAAAAGTAATAAATATTTGATTATGTACCACTTTTCGTACGGAAAGTTCACGGAAAAAACATGCACGTGTTTTCCCGAAAAGTCGTACATGTTTCCGAGAAAACATGTGCGTGTTTCTCCAACTACAACGCTTAATCGTTTCCAGCGGGAGCGTTCAGCTCTTTTATTCGCTCGGCGACCCTTTCCATCAGCCACTTAGGAGTAGACGTAGCCCCACAGACCCCCACTCGGCGCACTCTTTCCGGCAAAGGTTCCGTGATTTCCTCCACCTCCGAGATGAAAAACGTGTTCGGATTCGCTTTCCGGCATTCCTCGAACAACATCCGGCCGTTGGAGCTTTTCCTCCCCGCCACGAAATAAATCCAGTCGTGGCTGGAGGCGAAGGCCTTTATATTGGGCAGACGATTCGCCACCTGCCGGCAAATCGTATCGTAATAATTAAACTCCACGCCTTCCCGCACACGCTTTTTGATTTCCGACACGACCGCCTTAAATCCATCCAACGACTTGGTCGTTTGCGAGAACAGGCAAATGGGGCGGGTAAAATCCAGTCGGTCCAAATCCTCTATCTTCTCGATGACGATAGCGGTACCATCCGTTTGCCCCACCAGGCCGTTCACCTCCGCGTGTCCCTTCTTTCCATAAATAACCAACTGGGTATTGTTTGCGCGCGTCTCTTGGTAACACTTATGAATCTTACGTTGCAGGCGCAAGACCACCGGGCAAGTGGCATCGATAATCGTGATTCGATTACGCTCGGCCTGCGAATAAGTGGAGGGAGGCTCGCCGTGGGCGCGAAGCAAGACCTTCTGTCCTTTCAGCTTTGAGAAACCCTCATGGTCGATCGTATGCAAGCCCATCCGCTCCAAGCGTTCCACCTCCAAGCTATTATGTACGATATCCCCTAAGCAATACAACGTGTCCGTGTTCCGGAGTTCCCGTTCCGCGCTCTCGATAGCCGTGACCACTCCAAAGCAGAAACCGGAATCTGTATCTATTTCTACTTCTATCATATTCCTATGCGCCGGCCACTTCCCGGTATCGTTCTAACAACCATTCCTTCTGTTCCGCCAATGACATAGTGGAATTGTCCAACACCAAAGCGTCATCGGCACGTCTTAACGGGCTCTCGGCGCGCGTGGAATCGATATAATCCCGCTTTTTCACGTTCGCCAACACCTCCTCGTATGAGACCGGAGTTCCCTTCGCTATCAATTCCTCTTGCCGACGCTTGGCGCGGACCTCCGGAGATGCGGTCACGAATATTTTCAATTCCGCGTCGGGAAAAACGACCGTCCCGATATCCCGGCCATCCATCACGATGCCTTTTTCCTTTCCCATCTCCCGCTGCTTTGTGACCAAGGCGCGGCGCACGAATCCCAAAGCGGCGATCAGGCTTACCTTATCCGCTACCGCCATCGTCCGGATCTCTTTCTCCACGTCCGTACCATCCAGATACGTGTCCGACCGACCCGTTTCCGGATTGAACCGGAACGAGATATCCATTTTTTCCATCGCGGCTTCCAGCTCATCTTCCTTTACCTTATCATCTCCCACGAACAAACCATTCCGTAGGCAATACAATGTCACGGCGCGGTACATCGCTCCCGTATCGATGTACGTATAGCCTATCTCTCTCGCCAAATCCTTTGCCATAGTGCTCTTTCCGCTGGACGAATGCCCATCGATGGCTATCACTATTTTTTTCATTCCTATAATATTTATAATTTGAATCACGAGGTACGAAATTTACGACTCACTTAAAATCCTCCAGCGTCGTTGACACACTAAGCATCAGCGACATGGCCGATGGGTGATACTTCGCCAAAGAAAAGCCCACGTCGAACATCTTGATTTTCACGCCGGCTCCCGCCGAGAAACCAGATAAACCGCCACCTCCTTGCAACTTCATGTCCATATTCACCTTCGGATTGAAGCCTACGCCTACCCAAAAATTATCCGAAGGGACAAAATCGACTCCGATAATAAAATGCTTCAAAAAGGACTTGAAAAAAGAATCCCCCTCATATTCCACGTTCGTGTTATCCAAATAATCGAATTTCCAACGGTTCAAATACTGGGCGGTCAAGGAAAAGCGGATTGGCGCGTGCGCCATTTTTCGCGTGATACCCAATTGGATATCCCAAGGCATCTTTTGACGCTCATCCTCGTAAGGTTTCAACTGAGCGCCAATATTCTTCAAGGCGAAACCAAAAGAAAACCCTTTTTCCGAATTATAATAGCTCAAGCCCGCGTCCACGCACAAGCCTATGGAGGTGTAATCGGCCAGACCGGAATACAGGAACTTCAACGAGATACCCCCGCGCCAACGCTCGTTCAAATCGTAAGCGTAAAAACCGCTCACGCTGATATCCTTAGCGGAAAGCGTATTTCCCGTCAACGTATTATTCGGCAAAGCCTCCTTGATATCGCCATAACCGATAAACGTAGCGCCCACGCCCCAAGCGCCCCGCTCCTTATGCGCTTTCGTGAACAACGCGCTACCCGTGTTCACGTCCGATATATAATTCATATAGTTCAAGTTCACCATTCCATCCATCTCCGCTCCCAACAAAGCGGGGTTATGGAAAATCAAGGAAGGGTCTCTCTCCACCAACGACACGGTATGCCCTCCCAACGCGCTCGCCCTGGCCGAGACCGGAAGACGCAAGAAAGAGAACACCTCATTCCCCGTTTGGGCGAGGAGAGATCCGGAGATAAACAGGAAGAATAGCGCGACAAATACAGTATTTCTCATTTTCACGTACAAAAAAGCGTTCAAAGATACATCAATTAGGACAAACCAACCCGTGAATAACAGATATAAGCCCCTTTTCACAAAACAAAACGAAGAATTAGCGAAAAAGGTATATTATTTTTCCGTTTTTTCGTACGAGAATTAAAATTATTTGTATTTTTGCGACTGAGAAAAGAATACTTACAAACCATTATAAAAGAAAAAGTATGGAAATTAAGAAATCACCGAAAGCGGACCTTGAGAGAGGTAAGGGACTGAGCCTGTTGTTGGGCTTCGTCGTAGGCTTATCTGTCTTGTTCGTGGG
This sequence comes from uncultured Parabacteroides sp., assembly GCA_949287365.1. Lineage (GTDB taxonomy): Bacteria > Bacteroidota > Bacteroidia > Bacteroidales > Tannerellaceae > Parabacteroides. The sequence continues at coordinate 7,410 of CASEGC010000091.1, read as the reverse complement.
ATTCGAATGGTCGACCCGCGATGTCATGGTCGTAACGGAAAGCGACCAAGTCGCCGACGTTATCGCCGAGGAAGAAGTGGAAATCACGAGACAGGAGAATACTCCTCCCCCTCCACCACCTCCAGCGGCACCCGTAGTAACAGAAGTATTGAACGTCGTCGAGGATGACGTTGAGTTGGAGCAACAGGATATCTTGACTTCAGAGGATAGCCAGATGGATGCCCAGACCGTCACTTACACTCCGCCCCCAGCGGTAGAAGAGGAAGAAGAGGAGGCCGCTCAACAGATCTTTACGGTCGTTGAGGAGATGCCGGAGTTCCCAGGTGGCGCGGGCGAGCTGATGAAATACTTGGCGAAGTCTATCAAATATCCGGTTATCGCGCAAGAGAACGGTATCCAAGGTCGTGTAATTTGTACGTTCGTCGTTAACCGAGATGGCTCTATCGTCGACGCTGAGGTCGTACGTGGTGTAGACCCCTCATTGGATAAAGAGGCGCTTCGCGTGATTCAATCCATGCCGAAATGGAAACCCGGTAAGCAAAGAGGTAAACCAGTACGTGTAAAATACACCGTGCCTGTAACGTTCCGTCTGCAATAATACGAGAACATACATATAAAAGAGGCTGCCTATTCAGCGCAGCCTTTTTTATTTTAAGGCCCGGCCTTCCGCGAAACATATTTTACGCGTACGTACACTAAGTTTTGATGAACTTAAAACTTAGGTAGACCTATCAAAATCACAAATCATAAATATCAACCATAATATATATTATATATGTATACATTCGAAAGCATCCTTCAAAGAATAGAAAAAGAAATCTCAGGGTTAAGATTTCCGGAGCCGCCCCAAAGTCTCTACGACCCGATTCGATACATTTTGTCTCTCGGTGGCAAAAGAATCCGCCCCGCTCTCACCCTAATGGCATGCGACATATATAATAATGATATAGAAAACGCTATCCAGCCTGCGTTGGCCTTGGAGGTGTTCCACAACTTCACGCTCCTGCACGATGATTTGATGGACGAGGCGGACAAACGGAGAAACCGGCCGACCGTTCATAAGAAATGGAACGCCAATACCGCCATACTATCTGGCGACGCCATGCTGATCGCGGCGTATCAATTAATGTGCTCCACCCAAACACCCTACTTAAGACAGATCTTGGACCTGTTCACGCGAACCGCATTGGAGATTTGCGGAGGACAACAATACGATATGGAATTTGAATCCCGAATGGATGTCACCGAGGATGAATACATCGAGATGATCCGTTTGAAAACAGCCGTGTTATTGGCATGCGCCCTCAAAATCGGTGCGGTCATGGGAGGGGCTTCACCGGAAGATGCCGATAACCTATACGCTTTTGGTATCAACATCGGGCTGGCGTTCCAACTGCAAGATGATTTATTGGATGTATATGGAGACCCGGCGACCTTCGGCAAAAATATCGGAGGAGATATCCTTTGCGACAAAAAGACCTTCCTTTTGATTAACGCTTTTCGTTTGGCGAACACGGAGCAGAAGGGAATCCTGCTTGACTGGATGGGGAAAGAGGAACGCGACCCTGCCGGAAAGATACGGACGTACACCGCCATTTATGACACGCTACGGCTTAAGGAGCTTACTGAAAGGAAAATAGAGGAATACTACGATAATGCGACCCGCAATTTGGAGGCGTTAAGCGTATCTACGGAAAGGTTAACGGTGTTAAAAGAGGTTTGCGACCATCTGATGCATAGACAACATTAATCGACATGGGACTGATTGATACGCATTGCCACCTCTATTTAGAGGATTTCGACCCGGAACAAGACGAATTGGTTCGAATAGCTCAAGAGACGGGAATCGAATCGTTGCTTCTGCCTAATATCGACACGACAACTATCGACCGGATGCTCGCGCTATGCGATCGCTATCCTCGTTTCGCTTATCCGATGATGGGTTTACACCCGACCAGCGTAGTAGATAAAAATTACGTAAATGTATTGCGCCAAATAGAGTCGCGCTTATCTCAACGCCCCTATTGCGGCATAGGCGAGATCGGTGTTGACCTCTATTGGGACAAGAGCTTCCGAGAGGAGCAGCAAATCGCGTTCGAGGAACAACTCCGATGGAGTATCGACATGGACTTGCCCGTGGCGATTCATACCCGAAACGCGTACCCGGAAGTCTTGGAAGGCATATATAAGGTAGGAGCCGATAAATTGAAAGGTGTATTCCATTGTTTCGCCGGGACAAGGGAAGATTTGGAGGAGGTATTGAACTTACCCAACTTCAAGATAGGTATCAATGGAGTCATCACTTTCAAGAATTCCAACCTGCCGGAACTTCTCCGCTCCGTCCCCATTAATAAAATAGTATTGGAGACCGACGCTCCTTATCTCGCTCCGGTTCCATATCGGGGGAAAAGGAATCTTCCCCACTATATATGGAAAACGGCGGAGAAGGTTGCCCAAGCGTTAAACTTGACACTCGAGGACACCGTAAAATTGACCCGAAAAAACGCGTTGGAGCTGTTCAAAACCCCAAATAAAACGGTATAGACATTTTTTTTTGAAAGAAGACAAAATTTGTTCCGATGATATGATGGATATTTCAATCAAAAACTTTAGATTTGTGCCTGAAAAGCGTAAGTGATGAAAATCGTTCGTGACTTGCGGTTGTTTGAAGAAAAAATAAGTATTGGAGAGATGCTCGAGCGGTTGAAGAGGCACGCCTGGAAAGCGTGTAAACTCCTAAAGGGTTTCGCGGGTTCGAATCCCGCTCTCTCCGCGGTGGGAATACCATGGATTATTAACAATAAAATAACGATAAAAACAAAGAGAATTATTAATCTTAAAAATTAAACACACAATGAAAAAGTATTTTGCAAAAGCATTCTTGGGTTTGTGCGCCCTTGGAACGACTACAGTAGCATTTGCGCAAGAAGCGGCTCAACCGGCAGTTGAAGGTGGTCTGTATCAAGCGTTGAAGGTAAAATTCATCGAAGGTGGCGCGGACTTCATGAGTTCCATCGCTATCGTGTTGATTCTTGGTTTGGCTTTCTGCTTGGAGAGAATTATCTATCTGAACTTGGCTGAGATTAATACCTCTAAATTCTTGAAGAGCTTGGAAGACGCTTTGGACAAAGGCGACGTTGAGGGCGCTAAAACGATCGCTCGCGACACGAGAGGTCCTATCGCTTCTATCGCTTATCAAGGTTTGATGAGAATCGATCAAGGTATCGATGTCGTTGAGAAATCAATCATCTCTTACGGTGGTGTTCAAGGTGGTCTGTTAGAGAAGAATCTGTCTTGGGTAACATTGTTCATCGCGATGGCTCCGTCATTAGGATTCTTGGGAACTGTGGTTGGTATGGTCATGGCGTTCGATAAGATCGAGCAGGTAGGTGATATCAGCCCGACGGTCGTCGCTGGTGGTATGAAAGTGGCGTTGATCACGACCATCGGTGGTTTGATCGTAGCGTTGATCCTTCAGGTATTCTACAACTATTTGTTAAGCAAGGTAGAGGCATTGTTGAACCAAATGGAAGACGCTTCTGTATCATTGGTCGATATGACTCTGAAATACACTCTCAAATTCAAAAAATAATTTAGACCATGGCTGTAACAAAAATTAGAAAACTATCCAGTTGGACATTGTTAGTCATCTCCTTGATTACGATTGTCGTTCTGGGCATATTCTTTGGAGGAGGCGTGGAAGATCCCTCCGCGGAAGTTAAGAACTATATCTATACGGGATTGTTGCTGGATTGGACATATATCGTGTTCTTCCTTACGATCGCTGTAATGTTAGTCTTAGCGTTGTGGCAATTCGCATCCGTAATTAAGACTAATCCGAAATCAGCGGTAACATCATTGATTGTCCTAGCGTTGTTCGCCTTGATGTTGATCATCACTTATTCAATAGGAGATGGAACACCGTTAACGACATTGAACGCTGACGCTCAAACTTACAATACGTCATTTTGGTTGAAAGCGACAGATATGTGGATTCAATCAACTATCGTATTGTTTATTGCGATTGTAGCTGTAATTTGTGCTGGAACCGTAAAAAGAATTTTGAATAAGTAAGTAATCAGATAAAACAGAAAAGGATATGGGAAAAAGAAAAGTACCTCAGGTTAACGCTTCTTCATCTGCCGATATCGCTTTTATGTTGCTTCTATTCTTCCTTATGACATCTTCAATGGATACGGATAAAGGTTTGCCAAGACGATTGCCGCCTCCAGTACCCAAAGATCAGAAGAATGAAGATGTGGACATCAAAAAGAGGAATTTGTTGGTCGTTTTGATTAACAGTCAAAACCAAATCCTCTGCGGTGATGAGTTCATTGACATAAAGCAACTAAAAGATAAGGTGAAAGAGTTCGTTGAGAACCCAACGAATAACGAACACATGCCTGAGAAAGTTGAAGTAGATGTTCCTTTCTTCGGTAAGCGGATGGTTACGAAGAATCACGTGATTTCATTGCAGAATGACCGTGGTACCGAATATCAAGCGTACATTGATGTTCAGAATGAAATAGCGGCCGCTTATAATGAATTGAGAAACGATATCTCAAGGCAAAAGTTCGGAAAAGTGTTCGCGGATTTGGACGAAGAGCAGCAGAAAGCTGTTCAGCAAATCTATCCGCAGAAAATTTCTGAAGCTGAACCTAAAAATTATGGAGGAGTCAAGTAATGGGAAAGTTTAGTAAAGCGGGCGGTCGTGAAATGCCTGAGTTGAACACCTCTTCATTGCCAGACTTGGTATTCGCGTTCTTGTTCTTCATCATGATGGTAACTACCATGCGTGAAGTAACATTGAAAGTCGAGTTCCGCGCTCCACAAGCGACAGAGCTCCAAAAATTGGAAAAGAAGTCATTGGTAACCTTCATCTATGTAGGAAAACCGACAAAGGATTTGCAAGCGAAGATGGGTTCCGAGACACGTATCCAATTGAATGACGCTTTTGCCGAAGTTAGTGAGATACAGGATTATATCGCACAAGAGAAATCCAGTATGAAAGAGGAGGACCAGCCGTTTATGACAGTTTCCATCAAAGCGGACAGAGAAACGAAGATGGGTACTATAACTGATATTAAACAGGCTCTACGTGAAGCGTACGCTCTGAAGATTAGTTATTCTGCGACACCACGTATCAATTAATAACTATTCTATAGAACTAAAAAAGGCGGGAGATTCAAATCCCGCCTTTTTTATTACCCAAATTTCATCCCTTTCTATCTATATCGCTTTTCGCGAATACTCACGTACGCTTACCTGAATATTCGCGCACGTCCACCTAAATGCTCACGTAAGGTCTCGTGAATATTCAAGTAAAGCCACATGAATATTCGCATATATCCGCTTAGAGATTTACCCCATATACATTCTGATAGATAGTACCTCGTACCCGCTTGAAAGAACGCTCAAGGTCGATCGAGCCGTAAGTCATCAACCGCATGTCGAGCCATTCCCCTTTCGACCGATAAGGCGGTTGTTGATACTCATGCGTATCCAATATGAAACCTAATCGCTCATAGAAACCGATCCTACGCCGACTCATCTCGTCTGTAGGCATCTCCACTTCCAATACAACAGGCTCCGTTTGACAGGCTAAAAAACTTCTCATGGCCGTCGTCCCTATTCCACCACAACGAGCGGACTCGTCCACTGCGAAATGTTCGGCATAAACGAATCCATCAAATCGCCAACTAGTAATGAATCCGACATATTCATCTGCCTTTAGCAAAGCCAACACGTTGAAACGATCATCTCTTTTCAATAACTTCCGCACTAAGTCAAAGTCCCGGCGTTCGACCTCGGGAAACGATTCCGTATATGTTTTCTCTACAAGATCCAACAACGAATCATTCGCGTCCCGCACCAACCGGCATGTAATCATAGAACTCATTTCCATAAAAAAACGTTTTATCAAATTTAAAATCCGAACAAAAAGCGATAATTCTATAGAGAATTATAAGAATATCCTTACCTTTGTCTTAAGGATAGAAAATTATAACTGCAATAAAGAACAAATATACTAAAATATGGCACATCATCAATTAGATGAATTGGACGAAAAAATCCTTAAGTTAATTATCGGTAATGCCCGTATGCCATTTTTGGAAGTTGCGAGAGAATGTAATGTTTCTGGAGCGGCTATTCATCAACGCATACAAAAACTGACCAACTTAGGAGTCATTAAAGGCTCGGAATTTATTGTCGATAACACGAAAGTAGGATATGAGACCTGCGCTTATATGGGTTTGTTCCTCAAATCCCCGGGGCAATTTCCTACCGTAACCGAAGCTCTGAAACAGATTCCAGAGGTGGTGGAATGTCACTATACCACAGGCCAATATGACTTATTTATCAAAATATACGCAAAGAACAACCAACATTTGTTGAGTATTATCCATAACAAACTTCAACCTTTGGGTTTGGCTCGTACTGAGTCGCTTATTTCATTCAAAGAGGCGTTCAAGAGGCAAATTCCTATAGATTTGAACGATGACGAAGATTGAACAACACAAGAAAATCCCCCAAAACAAAATAAATGCGTTTTGATTATGAGAAAGAATTTTGGAGCGAAGCCATTGAGTTATCCACAACCTGTATTCATCATCGCCACTTATGACGAGGATGGTACTCCCGATGCCATGAATGCCGCATGGGGTGGCATCAGCGAAATGAACGAGATTAGTTTATGTCTTAGCGCCGGTCATAAGACTGTCAAAAACATCTTGAAGCGGAAGGCTTTCACGATAAGCATGGCTGACGTGGAGCATGTCATAGCATGTGACTATGTCGGATTGGTTTCAGGTAACAGAGTCACCGACAAATTCGCGAAAGCTGGTTTCCACGCCACAAAATCGGAATTCGTAGATGCGCCCTTGATTGAAGAATTAGCCATCGCCATTGAATGTAAATTAAAAGATTATAACGCTGACACCTGTATCCTGCGTGGTGAGATTGTCAATGTTTGTGTCGACGAACGTGTCCTTGATGAGAATGGTAAAGTGGACGTAACGAAAGTGGCTCCTATCATTTTTGACCCCTTCAACAATCACTATCTGCGAATCGGAGAGAAAGTAGGCAATGCCTTCTCTGATGGCAAAGCGTTAAAATAAAACGAAAAAAAGATGTGCCATTCAAATCCTCCATGGCACATCTTTTTTATATAAAGACCGTTCAAAAACTCCAAACTATTTCAGCAGCGAGCAAGGACACAGATTATCTTTCTCGATATCCTTGAAATAGTTGTACGTACCCACTTTCATTTCCACGCAAGCGGCCTCGTCGCACACGATGATGCCCTTCGGATGCAATTGCAAAGCGGTAATCGTCCACATTTGGTTTACGGCTCCCTCTACAGCCTGTTGCAACGCACGTGCCTTATTATGCCCGTTCACCATGATGAGC
>CASEGC010000090.1 GCA_949287365.1 uncultured Parabacteroides sp. | reverse complement strand
ACGAAAATACAAAAAATCCCCTGTCAGGACTCACTGCTGACAGGGGTTATTCTTATTTTGGGCAAAAGGGGCAATGATTAAATGGCCGCGAGGGTCAGCGGCATTTGGCGCACGGGGTCAACACGCTGTGGATTTTCCACTTTTCGCGGCCTGATTGAAATCATTTACCTTCAATATATAGTATTCGGGGTAAAGTTGGCTCACCGTATCGACCTTGAAGGTTTGGCGTTGGAAAGGGGTCAATTCCAAGATATCGCCATAATGGATACCTTTGAACTCCGTTTTTCCATGATACACGATATCTTTCCCGTGCCCTAAGGAGAAATAGACGATATTCACGCTATAGACCTTGCGCACCTTCTCATAGCCCTCACCTCGGTTGATGTATTCCGTGACCAACTTGGAGGCTCCGAAGAGCATTCGTTGGAAATAGGCGTACTCATTGTTGTTCTGTACCTCTATCAAGATAAGCTTGCCTTTGGAATCCTCCGCAAGGATATCCACACGGTTATACTTGTCGAACTCGTCCTCTTGGTTGCTTTCGCTCTCCAAGAGTTTCCGTATAACGATACGCTCGTTCAGCAAGGTGGTCAGGAATCCTTCCAATACTCCGAAGTTCACCTTGTTGCGCAAAAGGCGTTTCATCGCCCAGTCGAATCGGATATATTTTTCCCGCATTTCTTTCATGACCTTTTTCTCGTTTCCCGTTTCCATAGCTAATGCCTTGATTTATTATATTCTGTGAATACAAAAGTAAGGAATAAAATCTAAACCTGATTATTCACGCACGTGTTTTTTGAAAAACACGTACATGTTTTAACACGAACACGCACGTGTACTTGGATAATCACGTACATCTTTTCCGAGGAATAAATAGTTCCTTGGATAAATCCCATAGAACGAATAAAATCACTAACTTTGTGGCCTCAAACAGATACAGATATACTAACGATAAATTGTCATGGAATATAATTTCAGGGAGATTGAGAGAAAATGGCACGATAACTGGATAGCCAACGAGGTTTACAAGGTCAAGATGGATAAAAGCAAACCCAAACACTACGTGTTGGATATGTTCCCTTACCCCTCTGGGGCGGGACTGCACGTCGGCCACCCGCTTGGTTATATCGCTTCCGATATCTATTCGAGATACAAACGGCTGAAAGGATTCAACGTGTTGCGTCCGATGGGATATGATGCCTATGGCCTCCCTGCCGAGCAATATGCCATCCAGACCGGACAACATCCGGAGATAACGACCAAGAACAATATCGCGCGTTATAGAGAGCAACTGGAGAAAATCGGTTTTTGCTACGATTGGAGTAGGGAGATACGTACATGCGACCCGGAATACTACAAATGGACGCAATGGGCTTTCATCCGGATGTTCAACAGTTATTACGACAACGCTAGAAAGCAGGCCCGGCCGATTAGCGAGCTGGTAAAGGCTTTTGAGACCGGAGGAACAAATGGCTTGAACGTGGCTTGCGGCGAGGAGTTGGATTTCTCCGCCGAGGAATGGAACGCTAAAAGCAAGAAAGAGAAACAGGAGACACTGATGAATTACCGAATCGCTTATCGGGGCGAGACGATGGTGAACTGGTGCGCCGAGTTGGGAACCGTGCTGGCGAACGACGAGGTGGTGAATGGCGTATCCGTGCGAGGCGGTTATCCCGTGGAGCAGAAGGTGATGCGTCAATGGTGTTTACGTATCTCCGCTTATGCGCAACGACTTTTGGACGGACTGGACACTATCGACTGGACGGATTCGTTGAAAGAGACCCAACGGAACTGGATAGGCCGTAGCGAAGGTACCGAGGTACGCTTCAAGGTGAAAGACAAGGATATGGAATTCACTATCTTCACCACTCGCGCCGATACGATGTTCGGTGTCACCTTCATGGTGCTGGCGCCGGAGAGCGAGCTGGTTCCTCAACTTACCACGGAAGGCCAAAAGGCCGAGGTGGAAGCCTACTTGGAACGCACGAGGAAACGTACCGAACGGGAACGCATCGCCGACCGCTCCGTGACGGGCGTGTTCAGCGGGTCGTACGCCATCAATCCTTTCACGGGTGAGGCGGTACCCGTCTGGATTAGCGATTACGTGTTGGCGGGATACGGTACGGGTGCTATCATGGCGGTGCCGGCGCACGATAGCCGCGACTACGCTTTCGCCAAGCATTTCGGATTGGAAATCCGCCCGTTGATAGAGGGATGTGACGTGAGCGAGGAGAGTTTCGACGCCAAGGAAGGCATTGTATGCAACTCGCCAAAGGCGGACGTGGTTCCCTACTGCGACCTCAGCTTGAACGGACTGACCATCAAGGAGGCGATAGCCGCCACCAAAAGATATGTGGAAGAGCATCACTTGGGCCGGGTAAAAGTAAACTATCGCCTGCGTGACGCTATATTCAGTCGCCAGCGGTACTGGGGCGAGCCGTTCCCCGTCTATTATGACGCCGACGGGATGCCTCAAACGTTGCCGGAAGAGGCGTTGCCCCTCCTCTTGCCTGAGGTGGATAAATTCCTCCCGACCGAGACGGGCGAGCCTCCATTGGGACACGCTACGAAATGGGCTTGGGACACGGTGAACCGTCAGGTGGTAGAGGTATCCCAAATCGATAAGAAAACCATCTTCCCGCTGGAGCTTTGCACGATGCCGGGATTCGCCGGCTCGTCCGCCTATTACCTGCGCTATATGGACCCGCGTAACGACAAGGCCTTGGTGGATAAGGAAATCGATGAGTATTGGCGGAACGTAGACCTCTACATCGGAGGAACCGAGCACGCCACCGGACACTTGATTTACAGCCGCTTCTGGAACAAGTTCCTGTTTGACCTCGGTATCGTATGCGAGGAGGAGCCGTTCAAGAAACTGATTAACCAAGGAATGATTCAGGGACGGTCCAACTTCGTCTATCGCGTTAACGGGACGAACACTTTCGTCTCTCTCAACTTGAAAGACCAATACGAGGTCACGCCCATCCACGTGGACGTGAATATCGTATCCAACGATATACTGGACATCGAGGCGTTCAAGAATTGGCGTCCGGAATACAACGACGCCGAGTTCATCCTTGAGGACGGGAAATACGTCTGCGGATGGGCGGTGGAGAAGATGTCGAAATCGATGTACAACGTGGTGAACCCCGACATGATCGTGGAGAAATACGGTGCCGACACGCTCCGCCTCTACGAGATGTTCCTCGGTCCGCTGGAGCAATCCAAGCCATGGGACACGAACGGTATCGATGGCGTGCACCGCTTCCTGAGAAAGCTCTGGGGGCTCTTCTTCGACCGCTCGGGGGCGTTCCGCGTCAGCGACGGGGAGCCTACGGCGGAGGAGTTGAAATCCCTGCATAAACTCATCAAGAAAGTCACCTTCGACATCGAGCATTTTTCTTACAATACCTCCGTTAGCGCCTTTATGATTTGCGTGAACGAGTTGGGCGGGCTGAAATGCGACAAGCGCGCCATCCTTGAGCCGCTCGTCATCCTCTTGGCCTCGTTCGCCCCACATATCGCCGAGGAATTGTGGCATCTCGCGGGGCACGACACGACCGTCTGCGACGCCCAATGGCCCGCGTACGACGAGGAGTACCTGAAGGAGAAATCCGTGACCTACGCGATATCGTTCAACGGCAAGACCCGCTACAATCTGGAGCTTCCGGCGGACATCTCCAAGGACGACGCCGAGAAGGCGGCCTTGACCAACCCCGCCTCCGCCAAATGGCTGGAGGGGAAGACGGTAAGGAAAGTGATAGTCGTACCGGGTAAAATCGTCAATATCGTAGTGGGATGAACGCCTCCAAGCTATCGAAAGTATATTTCTCCGCGCAGGATTACTTGATGATTCTGTGCGGGACCTTGTTGTACGGATTCGGGTTCAACGCTTTCATCCTCTCCAACGAGATTGTCACGGGCGGGCTGAGCGGTATCTGCGCCCTGATTTTCTTCGCCACCGGCGGGCTGATACCGGTATCCGCCTCCTATTTCGTCATCAACGTGGGGCTGCTGGTGGTGGCGCTAAAGATATTGGGGCTGAAGTTCCTGCTGAAGACCATCTTCGGCGTGTTCGCCCTCTCCGGCTCGCTCTCCTTCTTCGAGTGGCTGCTCAAGGGGCAACCCCTGCTGCCCGACCAGCCTTTCATGTCTATCCTCATCGGCGGTATACTGTGCGGCGCGGGGTTGGGATTGGTGTTCTCGGCCAACGGGAGCACGGGCGGGACGGACATCATCGGCGCGGTGGTGAACAAGTACAAGAACATATCCATCGGCCGCATACTCATCTTCTGCGATTTCCTGATTATCAGCTCCTCGTTCGTCTTGTTCCACGACGTGGAGAAAATCGTGTTCGGTTTCGTGGAGATGTTCGTGAGCAACTACGTGCTCGACCTGGTGCTCAACGGCAACCGCCAGTCGGTGCAGTTCCTCATCTTCTCGCAGAAATATGACGAGATAGCGGAGCGCATCATACACGACTTGGGGCGGGGATGCACCATCCTCGACGGCGTGGGCGGCTACTCGAAGCGTCCGGTGAAGGTCATCGTGCTGCTCGCCAAGAAAAACGAGTCGCTCTCCATCTTTCGCCTCGTGAAGCGGATAGACCCGCAGGCTTTCATCTCGCAAAGCGTCGTCCGGGGCGTCTATGGCGAGGGTTTCGACCAAATCAAGACATAAAAATGTAGCTTAGTTCATAGAGAATGGCGGTTTCAAGTTTTTGAAATCGCCATTTTTTCTGGATAATAGTGGATTCAAAGTGTTTTTATTCTATTATTCGTAAACAATAGCGTTTTCAAAATTGAAAAAACGACATTATTCGTAAACAATGTTGTTTTTAGAACTAAAAACATTCATTATTCGTGAACAATGTCATTTTTCAGAATGAAAAAACGACATTATTCGTAAATAATGGAGTTTTAGAAAGCAAAAAATAACATTATTTGTAAACAATGACGTTTTCAGAATTAAAAAGTGACATTATTCTCGAATAATAGCGTTTTAAAAAATAAAATGCCACATTGTTAGCGAACAATGTGGCTTACGAATCAAAGCGGGGATTAATCTCCCAACAGTTTATACTTTTTGAGGTGAATCCGGTCGAGGAAATAGCGGAAGGAGACCGACAGGACGCCCAGACCGTAAACCACGCTGTTGTAGAGCTTGATGGAGGAGGCCTCGGGGAAATATTTCGTGGGGCAGGTCACTTCGGCTATCTCGTACCCCTTGTGGCAGATTTGGGCGATGACTTGGTTGTCGAACACGAAGTTGTCCGAGCAGCGGTGATAGTCGATGGCCCTCAGCACCTCCGCGGCGTAGGCGCGGTAGCCCGTGTGGTACTCGGACAGCTTGTTTCCCATCAAAAGGTTCTGCAGGAAGGTGAGGAAACGGTTGCTCACGTATTTGTATAGGGGCATTCCGCCCCTCAACGCCCCTTTCCCCAAGATGCGCGAGCCGAACACCACGGGATAGACGCCGTCGGCTATCACGTAAGCCATGGCGTGGATGAGCTTGGGGGTGTATTGGTAATCGGGGTGGAGCATGACGACGATGTCGGAACCCAAGTCGAGCGCCTTGTCGTAGCAGGTCTTCTGGTTGCCGCCATAGCCGCGGTTCTCCTTATGGGAGATGACGTGCCGTATGCCCAGCTCGCGGGCGAGGCGCACGGTATCGTCGGCGCTCTTGTCGTCCACCAGTATCACATGGTCCACGATATCGAAAGGAATCTCCCGATAGGTTCTTTCCAAGGTGCTCTCCGCGTTATAGGCGGGCATCACCACCGTCACCACTTTGTCTTGTATCATATTCGTCTTTGTTTACGATAGTCTCTAATAAAAAAGGGAAACAGAACAGGTAATAAGAGATATCCGCCCCGTCCGTCAGGAAAGAGGCTATCCCGTTATCGTACAACCCGTACGCCACGTGCCCGGTGATGACCATGAACAACGACAGGCCGCCGTAGAAGTAAACCTCTCTCTCCCTCCTCGCCAAGAAAGCGAGAAAGAACGTCAGCCCCACGAACGCAAGCACCCAAGCGAAGGGCAGCAGCACGTCTCCCTGCGTGATAAACGGATTCAACCGCGTAAAAGTATGCGGGTCCATCAAATAAAAAGGCAGGAAGGTCAGCGCGAACGCTCCCAAGAAGCAGATTCCCCAGCGTATCAGCCTCGCGAGGCTTATCGCTTTCCGCCTCAAGACATGGATACCCCACACCATCAAGGGCAAGATAAACACGGTACGGGTGGAGAGAAGCGCTCCTCCCAGCGCCGCCATCCCGTAAAACCAAAGGCCGGACGAGCGGGGCAATCTCCTCAAGCTATATAGGTAGAGGAAGAATAACAAGGCGTTAATCCAAATCGTGCTACGGGCAAATATCTCCCAATAGATGGCCACCGAGGAGAAGACTAACGCCATGAGAACGCCTAAATCGTTCAGCTCCAGACGCCTCGCGTAGAAAACGAGGAACAGCGCCACTCCCACGACCGCCATCCAGCCTATCTCTCCTATCTTGTAAAAAGGATAGGCGAGGATGAAATAGACGGGCATCGGACCGGGATAATTCCCTTCCTCGCTATGCGCGCCGTAAGGATAAACCCCTTCGGCGACGGAATCCCAAAACAACTGGATCATCTCCCAGCGGTCCACGTTCAAGCTCTCCTTCGGGATGAGGTGGAAAAGCGCTCCCGCTCCCACGGCGAGCGTCGCCAACGCCCCGAACCAGAGCCAACGGGGAAAGGCCAGCCTCCCCCGCCTCCATAAGAAGTACAGCAGGAAAACGAACAACAGATAGCCCAACGCCGCACACACGCCCGCCTCCCAAGAGATTCTGTACGCGTACTTAAAATAAAAAAGGAGATTGACCGTTATAAATAGGCAACCTGCCACAAACCGTTGGGTACGTGGAGAAGGGTTCATATATTTTTGTTCGCTTCGCATGGCGCGAAGATATCTATTTCTTATAAACGCGATAAGGAAATGAAAAGGAAACTTGTATTCGCCACGAATAACCGGCACAAACTGGACGAGGTCCGGGAAATCATAAAAGAAGACGCTGAAATCGTCAGCCTCGAAGCGATTCATTGCCACGAGGAGATACCCGAGACCGCCGATACGCTGGAGGGAAACGCCTTGATGAAGGCGCGGTACGTCCGGGAACATTACGGGATGGATTGCTTCGCGGATGACACAGGACTGGAGGTGGAGGCGCTGGATAACGCCCCGGGAGTCTATTCCGCCCGCTACGCCGGACCGGGACACGACTCGGAGGCCAACATGCGCAAGCTGCTCGCCGAACTGCAGGGGAAAGGGAACCGGAAAGCGCGGTTCCGTACCGTCATCGCCTTGCTCTTGGACGGGAAAGAATATACCTTCGAGGGAATCGTGAACGGGTCTATCATCGAGGAAAAACGGGGCGACAGGGGGTTTGGCTATGACCCCGTTTTCGTGCCGGAGGGTTATACGGAGACTTTCGCCGAATTGGGCGAGGAGATAAAGAACAAGATTAGCCATCGGGCGATGGCGGTACAAAAATTAGCGCGGTTCTTATCGGATTTACATTAAAAGAGAATGAGACCTATTTTATATATACTTTTCGCT
This sequence comes from uncultured Parabacteroides sp., assembly GCA_949287365.1. Lineage (GTDB taxonomy): Bacteria > Bacteroidota > Bacteroidia > Bacteroidales > Tannerellaceae > Parabacteroides. The sequence continues at coordinate 48,383 of CASEGC010000090.1, read as the reverse complement.
TTAGGAGTCTTGTCGCAAACAATGGGCGCTCAAGGCGTAGGGACATGGACCTCTTACCAATCCTATTATAACACGACCCTTGTCGCCGAGGCCGGCGACAAGGTATTCGCCGTGGCGAACGGTTCGCTCTATAGCTATGGCAAAGAGGACCAAAACCTGCGTTTCTATGACAAGCAGACCGGATTGAACGATAACGATATCACGAACATCGGCTACAATCAGGACACCCAAACCCTGTTGGTCGTATATAGCGATGGAAATATCGATTTGATGAACCAGAACACGGTTTATAACCTTCCCTATCTGTTCAATAGCACAAGTGTAGGAGATAAGACCGTCAACTCTATCTATTTCCATAACGAATACGCCTATCTGTCGATGAACTTCGGTATCATCGTGGTCAATACCCGTAAAAACGAGATAGCGGACACTTATCGGTTGGACGAGGCCATCAACTCGACTTGCGTTTTGGGCGAGCGGATTTACGCCTGCGTGGGAACGGGGTTGCTATCCGCCTCGATGGACGATAACTTGTTGGACCCGGGTGTGTGGGAGAGCGTATCGCTCGATTACGTTCCTTTCAGGGGAAACGAGATAGAGAAAATCGACGTGTTCCAAAACAGGCTCTGCCTGCTCGTTCAGGGACAAGGTGTCTATTATCTCGATTCTAATACCCCCCGGAGCCTTTGCGCAAACAATTCCATTAACGGCATGAAAGTGGAAAGAGACAAGCTATTGGCCTATACGGGCAATGGTATTTATATATGTACCTCCTTGACGCAGGTGAAACGGGTCACCACGGGTACAACCAACGATGTTTCTTGCCAAAACACCTCCGATACCTATTGGGTAGCGGCAGGTGCGGATGGATTGGTTGGTATGCGTTTGCGAGGCGACCAAATGGAGGTGAGCGTCTCCCAATTGATAGCCTTGGAAGATAGCCCCAAACGGAATTTTTGCGATTTCATGACTTTCCAGCAAGGAAAGTTGCTTGTAGCGGGAGGGGGGCGAGGCTCGGACCGCTTCAACCGACCGGGTACCTTCATGATTCATGAGAACGACCAGTGGACCAACTTCGATGAGAACCTTATAGCTGGACAAAGCAATGTCCGGTTCTCGGACGTGACCTCCGCTGCGGTCGATCCCAACGACCCTGAGCACTACTTTGTCTCCACATGGGGCGAGGGCGTTTTCGAATTTCAAGGAAACGAATACGTGAAGCTCCATAACCGGAATAACAGCTCGTTGGAATCCGCCACGGCTGACGCTTCGCTCAATTACACGCGTGTGGAGGGCTTGTGTTACGACCGCGAAGGCAACTTATGGATGACTAATACCGCCATCAGCGGATGTGTCAAGGTGTTGAAAAACGACGGTACTTGGACTGAATTGAAATCCGCGGCCTACAACGTGCTAAACAATCAAGCCGTGGTGGACAAGATATTGATTACTTCGCGGGGAGATAAATGGGTGAATATCTTGAGGGGCGAGGTGGGCATCGTCGTATTCAACGATAACGGAACTATCGATGACACTTCCGATGACGTGGTGAACAAATTCAGCTCTTTCAATATGCGGGAAGGAGAGACCATCTCGGCGAGCGCTTATTACTGCATGGCGGAAGACCAACAAGGGAACATCTGGATAGGTACGGACAAGGGGCCCATCATCTGTCCCGTGCCTGACAGGGCTATCGATAATCCGGAGAGTATTTATTGCAGTCGTATCGTGCGGGACATACAGGATAACGTATCCAACTATTTCCTCGATAATATACCGGTCACCTCCATAGCCGTGGACGGAGGAAACCGGAAATGGCTGGGTACGGATGGAAGCGGAGTGTTCCTCGTGAATGAGGATGGCTCGGAGACTTTGGAGAGCTTTACCACGGAAAACTCGCCACTTCTGTCCAATACGATTAACAGCATCGCTATCGATGACGAGACCGGGGAGGTATTCTTCGGGACCGAAAACGGCATTATATCTTATATGTCCGACGCCAGCGAGGGCAAGGAGGATTACTCGGAGGTCTACGCTTATCCCAACCCCGTGCGACCGGAGTATAACCAAGTGACCATCACGGGATTGATGGCGGAATCCAACGTGAAAATCACGGACATGAACGGGAATATCATCTATCAGGCGAAGTCCAATGGCGGGCAGCTCACGTGGAATTGCCAACGAAGAGGCGGAGGACGTGTGGCGAGTGGAGTCTATCTCGTATTGGCCGCCACTCCCGAAGCGAAAGAAAGTGTCGTGACAAAGATTATCGTCATCAAATAATCGCTCTCCAAAAAGACGTACATGTTTTTCCAAAAAGACGTGCGTGTTCTCGCGAAAACACGCACGTCTTTTTTTCGTGTGGTTTAAATGGCTTCTGGCAGGGGAAAATATGTTATGCAACACACTTAATATCTTTTTATATATCCTATGCTATGCTTTAAAATATATTTTTTATCTTTACTCAAGTCTGAAATGCGATTTCAAATATGGAAAACACGCTGTCAAATATGGAAAAAATAGAGGAAAACTATAAAGTGCCCAATCTGGAAAAGGGTATAGCGGTTTTAGAATATCTTTCCATGAACTCAGCGGGGAAGACCTTGCAAGAGATTAAATCCGCGTTGGACATCTCGCAGACTACGGCTTATCGTATCTTGAATACGTTGGCGCGATTGGAATATCTTTATTTCAATAGTACGACCAAGCGATACAAGCTCTCGCGTAAATTGCTTACCTTGGGTTTCAAGGCGTTGAACGAGCATAACTTGCTGGAGACGGTATTGCCTCATTTGCGAGATTTGCGCGATCGTGTGAAGGAGACCGCGTGTTTTGGAGTATTGGGCGATGAGAAAGGTATTTTCATAGAGCAAGCGCAAGGACATCATACCTTTCGTTTCGTATTGTCTCCGGGAAAGCCTTTCGAGTTGCATTGCTCCGCTCCGGGAAAGGCGATTATGGCCTATTTGCCGAATACGGTACGGGAACGTTATTTGTCTTACATGACATTCGCCCGGTATAACGAACGGACGATCTCGTCTCGCGAAGCTTATCTGGAGGAATTGGAAAAAGTCCAAAGGTTAGGATACGCTATCGATAACGAGGAGGAAATGAATGGGGTTATTTGCGTGGGCGCTCCCATTTTCAACTATACGGGATATCCTTGCGGGGCGATATGGATCTCAGGTCCGAAAGATCGTTTACCCGAGGAGGTCATAAAAGATTCGGTAAAAACGATAAAGGAAATCGCCGGACGGATATCGGTTGAGTTAGGATTCAGGAAGTAAAAATATAGAACTATAAAACCATGGACACACGAAAATACGTGAGAAAAAGCGCATGGATGGCTGGAATTCTTTGTTGTTGCGCTTTCTTGGCTTCAGCGGGAAATCCACCATTTTTCACGACAGATGTCGCGGTGGGCATGAACGGAGAATTGTTAATGACCCAGAAAGGGACGAAGCGTCTGGATATATTCTCGCCTGACGGGAAAAGCTCGCTCCAGTCGTTTCCGCTCGATGAGGCTCCTACGGGGTTGCTTTTGGACGGGGATATTGCGTATGTGACGACATTCGGGAACACCGGCCATCTGCAAAGCCTCTCGTTGAAATCAGGCAAGGTGGAAGCGACCATCCCGACAGGCTCGGGAGCGTGCCACCCCATGTTCGGACCGGACAAGAAACATATATACGTATGTAACCAGTTTGAGAATACGGTGGTCGAGATAGACCCAGCCACCCGCGAGATCACCCGAAAGGTCAAGGTCTTGAGGGAACCGAAGTCAGCCGTATTCAGCAAGGACGGGAAATATATGTTTGTCGCGAACTTCCTTCCGGCCCAACGGGCGGACGTGGATGTGGTGGCCGCGTGCGTGTCGGTTATCGAGATGGACGGATTCCAGAAGGTGAAAGATATCCAATTGTCGAACGGGAGCAACGCTTTGCGGGATATTTGTATCACCCCGGACGGGAAGTACGTTTATGTCTCCCATAATTTGGGCCGTTTTACCGTACCGACTTCCCAACTTCAGCAAGGGTGGATGAACACGAGCGCGTTTAGCGTGATAGACGTGGCGAAGCAGGAATTTATAGCCTCTATCTTGGTGGATGAGCCGGACCGCGGCGCCGCGGGCGTGTGGGGCATCACTTGCGATGACGAATACATTTATGTCTCCCATAGCGGGACACATGAGATAAGCGTTATCGACCAGCCTGCGATGTTGGCGAAATTAGAGGCTTACAAGGACAAGAGCCTCTTGGATTATGACTTGACTTTCCTATACGGGTTTCGGGAACGGATACCATTGCAGGGTAACGGACCGAGACATTTCATTTTATCTGGAGGTCAACTGATTGTTCCTACCTATTTCGCGGATGTGCTGAATACGATAGACATCGATACAAGAGAGGTTACGGCGGTGGAGATGAACCCCGGTCGGGAGGAGACACCGGAAAACAAAGGTGAGAGATATTTCAATGACGCGAACAAATGCTATCAGGGCTGGCAGAGTTGTAATGGATGCCATCCCGGAGACGCGCGTATGGATGGCATGAATTGGGACTTGATGAACGATGGGGTAGGTAATTCGAAGAATTGCAAGAGCTTGTTGTTCTCGCACGTGACACCTCCCAACATGATTTCCGGCATACGGGAGACGGCGGAACTCGCGGTGCGCGCCGGTTTCAGGTTCATCCAATTCTATGAGCCCGAGGAGGAGATGGCGGAATGCGTGGACGCTTACTTGAAATCCTTACGCCCGGTTCCGAGTCCGTATCTCGTAAACGGAGAATTGTCGGACAAGGCGAAAGAAGGAAGAAAAGTATTCGAGAAACTGAAATGCGGGGAGTGCCATAGCGGACCTTATTATACGGATTTGAAAACGTATCGTATCGGTGAGGATATCGAGTTCGAGAAAGGATGGGACACGCCTACGTTAATCGAGGTTTGGCGTACGGCTCCTTATTTGTTCGACGGAAGGGCCGCCACCATGGAGGAGGTGTTCAAGGTATATAAACATGGCATCGATAAAAAAGTGTCCGACAAGGATATAGAGGCGTTGACTGAGTACGTGAATTCCCTATAAACAAAGAATATATGAATTATTGCGAGAAGATACATTATTCTATATTGAAAGCTAAGCCGAACGAGTTTGGCGCGATGGTGGATGACCTATTGAATCGGTTACCCCGGAACGAGGTGATCTTACGGCTGGTGTTTTTCGGTACTCCCGCTTCTAATGAGCAATATATGGTTCGACGCGGTTTGTTGCGGGAAAAGGTAGGTTCTTTCTTTAGGGAGAATGAACCGGTTTTAAGCTATGTTTCCCAACCTCCGTTAGATACCCCTTTATTGGTGGAAATCCATAGCTTCGCGCCAGATGAGGATGACCGGATAACGTTCCGCCATAACGGGGAGATGCCTTACGTGCTCTTGGAGAATAAATCAGGACGTTTCCTGTTCGCCGGAGGTTTTCAAGGAAACGTGCTTCATTCCGGAACGGAGCGGCAAGCGGAAGAGGCTTTCCGCTCATTGGAGGCGGTCTTGGAACGAGAAGGTTTCCCTTGGCATAGCATAATCCGCCAATGGAATTATATAGAAAATATAACGGCCTTTGACGGGACAGACCAGCATTATCAGGCGTTCAATAACGTGCGATCTGAGTTTTATGGTAAGGCGGATTGGCCGAACGGCTATCCGGCGGCTACAGGCATCGGCGCTAATTTAGGAGGAATATTGATAGACGTGGACGCGGCGGTGTTCTCTTCGCCGGAGGCTTTCTCCACTCCGATAGACAATAAGTTGCAAATCGCGGCGCACGCTTATTCGGAACGGGTGTTGGAAGTTTCCAAACGGAAAAAGAGCACGCCTAAATTCGAGCGGGCGAAAAGCATGACGTTTCAAGAACGTAAATTGGTTTATATCTCAGGAACCGCCGCTATCCGAGGGGAGGAGAGCCTCGCAGGTGTAGGTTTGGAACGGCAATCGCGCATTACGATGGAAAACATCAGGGAATTGATAGGGGACGCGCGATTGGAAATGCTACGTGTTTATTTGAAAAATAAATCGGATTACGAGGAGGCGGTACGTTTGATGGAGACATACGGTTTGGATATCCCCATCTCTTATATGTGGGCGGATGTTTGTCGGGAAGAGTTATTGATAGAGATAGAGGGTATCGCTATACGTTAAGCATTAAATACTAACACAAATATACGGGAAAAAAGATGAGAAAAGGTTTTAACTTGAGATTGGCGACTATGGGATTGGTTTTGGCCTCGATGGTCGCATGTACGGGAAAAACGTCCTCGGACGCCACTTGTTGTGCCGCTAATGGAAAAGGCAATTGCCCGGAAGGGACTTGCGTTGAAGGTTGTACGAACGCATGTAATACTAATCAAAAAAATAATAAAATGGCTTATTCAAAAAAGTACACGAACGCCGACTTTTATAAAGACGGCAAATTCCAGCAGGATGTCGCTATGGAAGCGATGAAAGACATGTTCAAGTTCTATGGTGTTCCTTTCACGGAACTGATGGCTAAGGATATGTGGGTAACCGATTTCGGCTTGGGCGATTTCGAGAATGTCGGTATGGGCGGCATTTTCTGGATTAACGACCCTGAATATGGATATTTCGCCCACGCTATCTACTTGCTTCCGGGCCAAATGATACCGGAGCACGCGCATGTGAAGACGGATTATCCCGCTAAGCACGAGTCTTGGATGGTAGAGAAAGGTTGGGTGTATAATTTCTCGGAGATAGGAGATGAGACCCCTGACGCTCCCGAAATTCCCGCCACGCATGGACCTATCAAAAGTAAGAACTTCGTAGTCCAGAAAGTAGGTGACGTCCTTCGCCTGAAGAAATTAGAGTCATTCCATTTCATGATGGCGGGTCCGGAAGGCGCCATCGTCGATGAGTGGGCATGCTATCATGACAACGCGGGCTTGCGCTTTACGAACTCAAAGGCCGCTTTATAACAAAACATAGTCTTATCCGCGATAAGTCTTCGTTTTATCGCGGATAAGATTTATTTATTTTCAAACGTGATCAATTAATTCGTTTAATCATGAAAAAATGCTATCTATTGGTGTCGCTCATGTTGTCCGTTTCTCTCGGAATCTCGGCGAGTCCCGAGGAGAAGAAAGCGGATGATTGGATTGATGCGTTGGTAAAACAGAAATCGGAGCTTCGTTCCTCGTTAACGAAAGCGAATATGCCGGTGATGTCCGCATGGATCAAGGCGAAGCAGAAAGCGGCTCCGATGTCCGCGGATATTACTGGGCAGGAGAAGCTCGTGCTGGTCACTTCCGCCGGTCCGGATGGTACGGACTGGGATTGGGGCACTTGGGCGAACGCGAGATTAATCAAGGCGGACGGAAGCTCGGTATGGCTGGATGAATTGGACCCTGAGTACTGGGCATCAGGCTCGAACAGTATTCGGAAGAATGAGGATTTATATGGTAATCCGTTATTGATAGCGGGTAAGAAATATGATCATAGCGTATTGTGTCATGCCAACGGAGTGATGGTGTATGACATCAATAAGGAATATGTACGTTTTGAGGCGGAGGTGGGTTTGGCCGACCAGTCAACCGTAGGAAGCGTATTTTTCCGTATCATGAATGTTTACCCGAAAGAGGAAGCGTTGGAGTTATTGGCCGCTTATCCGGAGGAATTGGGCGCATTGAACGCCCATATTGATGGATTGGAGAGTTGGTTGACCACTACCGATGCCTCGGCGGAACGTGATATGCTCTTGAATATGGCGACTCGGTTGAAAGACGATACTTTCGTCAAGGACGCTCTCAAGAAAATTGAGGGAGAGACAGATGTCGATACCCAGATTCGCGAGTATTTAAGACTGTATGAGAAGGTTCAACGTATCTGCGATTTACAGAGCGATTTGAGTTGGTTGAACATGGAGGCGATTCGTTTAGCTTTCGATGACATGAAGAAGATGAAAGGCTTCGACGCTTCTAAATATCAACCGATTTTGGAAGAACTGGAGAGCCAGGTAAAACAAGGTTTCGATGATATCTATAGTGGAAATGAAGCGGCTTTGGAGAACGCCGAGAAAGCGGTCGCCAATAAACGCGCTATCTTGTTGGCGAATCCTTTCTTGGACGCGGACAAGATATTGGCTTCGCGCTTCAAATTAGGAGTGAACGCGCATAAGGCGATGGCTCCGGAATTGGGTACGCAATCGAATAACTGGAGTAATCAGGAATCGGCTCGGAGAGACGGGTTCGAGGCGGATCTCGTGGAGTTGAGTAATTTGCGTGGAAAAGTTCAGGTCCGTACGGTGTACAAACCGAATAACGGTTCTTCTATCGCTGATTTAAGGTTGCATTGGGATGGCGATCGCGCCATGTTCACGCAAACGATGCCGGATAAACGATGGAACGTATTTGAGGTGAAATTGGATGGGACCGGTTTCAAACAATTGATTCATAACGAGGAGCCGGACTTGGAGTTCTACGATGGAACCTATTTGCCGGATGGCCGTATCATCGCTAACGCGAATATCGGTTATCAAGGCGTGCCTTGTGTCAATGGAGATGATCCGGTAGGTAATATGGTGCTCTATACGCCGGAAACCCAAAATTTGCGTCGGTTGACATTCGACCAAGACGCGAACTGGAATCCCGTGATCATGAACAACGGACGTGTGATGTACACTCGTTGGGAATATACGGATTTGACTCATTATTATTCCCGTATCGTAATGCACATGAATCCCGATGGTACGGAACAAAAAGCGTTGTACGGTAGTGGTTCGATGTTTCCGAACAGTACGTTCGACGTTCAGCCTTTACCGGGCCATGGTTCCGCTTTTGTCGGTATCATTTCCGGCCATCATGGTATAGCCCGTTCAGGACGCCTGATTCTGTTCGACCCTTCAAAAGCTCGTAAAGGAGCGGCGGGTATGATACAGGAAATACCTTATCGTAACCGAGAAATCAAGGAGTTGATCAAGGATGAGCTGGTGAATGGCGTATGGCCTCAATTTATCAAACCGACTCCGTTGAATGACAAATATTTCTTGGTCGCCGCGAAACTGGATCCGCAAGACTTGTGGGGTATTTATTTGGTGGACGTTTTCGATAATGTCACTTGCCTGCGCAAGGTGGAAGGTGAAGGTTATATCAGTCCTGTTCTCGTGAGAAAGACAAAAACACCACCGGCTATACCGGATCGCGTAAAATTGAACGAGAAAGAGGCTACGGTGTTCATTCAAGATATTTACGAGGGTGAAGGCTTGAAAGGAATTCCGCGCGGAACGGTGAAGGCGCTTCGTTTACATGCCTATGAGTATGCCTATGTAAAGACCCGGTCCGATCACAATTGGCATGGAATCCAATCCGGCTGGGATATCAAACGTTTATTGGGAACGGTTCCGGTGGAAGAGGACGGTTCAGCCATCTTCAAGATTCCCGCCAATACGCCTATCTCCATCCAGCCTTTGGATGAGGAAGGTGTAGCTATCCAATGGATGCGTAGTTGGTTGACCGGTCAGCCCGGAGAGATTGTCTCGTGTATCGGATGTCATGAGGACCAAAATCAGATACCTATCCCTAAACGGGTGATCGCTTCTCAAACGGCGCCTCATTCCCTGACTCCTCCGGAAGGTGGAACACGTTCGTTCACGTTCGATTTGGAAATTCAGCCGATTTTGGACCGCGCTTGTATCGCTTGTCATAACGGAGAGGGAAAAGCGTTCGATTTACGTGGTGGTAAAAAGGATCAGTTAGGCTATGGAACGTCCTACTTGAATTTGCATCCTTATGTGCATCGTCAAGGGGGAGAGGGCGATATGGTCGTTCTTCAACCTTATGAATATCATCCAAATACGAGCGAATTGGTCCGCCTGTTGAAAAAAGGTCATTTCAACGTGAAACTCACGGACAAGGAATGGAAGACACTTTATAATTGGATTGATTATAACGCTCCGGATAAGGGTTACTTTAATGCAAATGTCTTATCGAAGGATATCATTCCGTATCAAGGCTTCGACCAAATCGAGCGTCGTAAGGAATTGATGGACAAATATGCGAATGGAGCCGGCGTGGATTGGAAGAAAGAAATAGCTGATTACGCCGCTTATCTGGAGAGCAAAGGCGAGATTAAGCCGGAGATGCCGGAGAAATTGGCTCCCGTCAAAGAGAAAAAACTGAAAGCGAAAGGTTGGCCTTTCGGTCCGGACGAGATTAAGGAAATGCTGGCGAACGAGAAAGAGACCCGCAAGGTAATCGAGTTGGCTCCCGGCATCCAGATGGCGTTCGTCCGTATCCCAGCGGGAGAGTTCGTGATGGGAAGCTATCAAGGGCAATCGGACACCTATCCGACGGCTAAGGTCAAGATTGACAAATCGTTCTGGATGGGCGAGCTGGAGGTTACGAATGAACAATATAACGTGATTTTCCCTGAACATGATAGCCGTTTCGTAGACCAGCAATGGAAAGACCATGTGGTACAAGGTTATCCGGCGAATGAGCCGGAGCAACCCGTAATCCGGGTCAGCTATAATGACGCGATGGAATATTGCGAGAAATTAAGCGAGAAGACGGGCTTACATATCACGCTTCCTACTGAGGCACAATGGGAATGGGCTTGCCGCGCCGGAAGCGATCAGGATTTCTGGTATGGAGACATGAACGCGGACTTTGGCACGAAAGACAATTTGGCTGACGTGACAACCAATGATTTCGCCGTGAGTGGTATTGACCCGAAACCTATGCCTAAGACCTCTTTCTGGTATAAATATTATACGTTCTTGCCTAAGGAAGAGAACGTTAATGACGGGAATCTGGTCCAAATAGGTGGTAAGCATTACGATGCCAACCCGTTCGGATTGTATTGTATGCATGGAAATGTGGCGGAGTGGACTCGTTCGGATTATCTGCCTTATCCATATAAGGAGGAATCGAAAGAGGTATCCAAATATAAAGTCGCCCGTGGAGGCTCTTATATCGAGCGGCCCAAATATTCTACGGCCTACACACGGAAGGCGTATTATCCGTATCAACGTGTGTTCAACGTAGGATTTAGGGTGATTATAGAGGATTGATGATAGTTCCGTCTATCGTTTATCCATAAAATGATAATGCGGATGCGGCAAAATAGGCGTCATTTTTGGGGAAGATGATAAATCCTTATAAATTTGTCGCGTCCGTGTTATTAAATCAATGAGATGAACTGATGAAAATAATAGAAAAACTCATTTCCTCTTCCGTGACGACAATTGTCCTCACGTTAATTTATGTCTTTGGCTTGGTGGCCGCTACTTTCATAGAGAAGTATCATGGCACCGCCGCGGCTAAAGCGATGATTTATTATTCCCCACTTTTTTTCTTCTTACAATTCCTGATGGTCGCCAATTTCGTGGCGATCGTTATCAAACGCCAATTACTGAAACGACACAAATGGGGATTCTTGTTGACCCATATCGCTTTTATCATAATCCTTTCAGGAGCGCTCGTCTCCCACATTTTCGGAGAGGAAGGAATTCTTCATTTGCGAGAGGGTGAGTCGAGCGACAAGATATTAATCCGTACATCGGAACAAACAACTTATCATACGCTTCCTTTCAGCGTGGAACTCGTTAAATTTACATTGGCCCGTTATCCCGGTTCTGCCAGTCCCTCCTCTTATGAAAGCGAATTGTTAGTACATGTGGATGGCGAGACTCGTCATGCCCGAGTATATATGAATAATGTATTGGACGTGAAAGGTTATCGCTTTTTCCAAGCCTCATACGACCGGGATGAGCATGGGACGGTATTGTCCGTAAATAAAGACGTGGCCGGAAGAAATATCACCTATACCGGTTATCTTATTTTAGCGGTGGGCTTTTTCCTTTTCCTGATGGATAAAAATTCCCGTTTTATGAGATTGAATCGCCAATTAAGGGAATTGAGGAATCCGGCTCGTATGTCGTTCTTGGCGGTCATTTTCTTTTTCTCCGCTATGGGAGCTCATGCCTCGGATAAGCCGGACATGAAAGAGGTCGTGCTGAAATATACGATAAATCCGGAACATGCCGCGAAATTCGGCGCTTTGCCCGTCCAATCGATAAACGGACGAATGGTTCCTGTCAATACCTTTTCCTCCGAGGTGTTGAGGAAATTACACAAATCGGACCGATATGATTCATTGAATTCCGACCAGTTCCTGTTGAGTTTATTGGCGATGCCGGGCATGTGGACTCATGTCCCCATCATCACTCTGTCCAACAAAGAGTTGATTTCTTACTACGGGCTTTCGGGAAAGGAGTGCGCGTACACCGAATTTTTCGACCGCGAGGGACATTACAAACTGCAGGGAAAGTTGGAGGAAGCGTATAACAAACCGCCAGTGGAACGCGGGCGTTTTGACAAAGATTTAATCAAACTGGACGAACAGGTGAACATCCTTCACCAGTTGATTAATTATCAGATGCTAAACCTGTTTCCGAAGGAAGGAGACCCGAACCATAAATGGTATGCGGCAGGGGACGATTTATCCGTTTTCTCCGGAAAAGATTCCATGTTCGTCTCGCGTATTATGGGTTGGTACTTGTCGGAAGTGCAAAATGGATTGAAAAATGGAGATTGGAGCGAGGCGGATAAGGTGCTTGGCATGATTTCCACCTATCAACAAGCGAAAGGCAAAGATTTGAATATCAGTCCAGAGAAGATGCGGGCGGAAATCCGGTATAACCGTATGGATATTTTTCATCAATGCAAAAAAGGCTATCTTATAGCGGGAGGTCTATTGCTGGTATTCGCTTTTATCTCTTTGTTCCATAAAGAAAGATGGATAACTTATGCGATGAAGGCGTTAAGCTGGGTTATTCTATTGGTTTTCCTATTCCATATATATGGTATGGGAATACGTTGGTATATAGCTGGATACGCTCCTTGGAGCAACTCGTACGAAACGATGGTCTACGTGGCTTGGGCGACGGTGTCCGCCGGATTATTATTCGCACGGAAGAGCAAGCTCACGTTCGCCTTGGCTACCCTGTTCGGTGGAATCATCCTGTTTGTGTCTGGATTGAGTTGGATGGATCCGCAAATCAATCCCTTGGTCCCGGTCCTGAAATCCCCGTGGCTGATGTTTCATGTGGCGGTTATAGTCGGGGCTTATGGCTTTTTCGGAATCAGTTGTTTGATAGGTTTAACCAACCTGACGTTGATGAGCGTGAGTGGAACGGGAAACCGGGATATGTTGAGGGACCGAATAAAGGAATTGAGCCTCATAAACGAGATGTCGCTTTGGATTGGATTGGCGTTGATGACAATCGGGACATTCTTAGGCGCTATTTGGGCGAATGAGTCTTGGGGACGGTATTGGGGTTGGGACCCGAAAGAGACTTGGGCCTTGATTACGGTGATGGTCTATGTTATTGTCACTCACTTGCGCCTGATATCCAAATGTAACAATTCTTGGTCGCTCAACCTCTCGTCCGTATTGGCTTTTTATTCGGTATTGATGACGTTCTTCGGAGTGAATTATTTCTTGAGCGGGATGCATTCGTATGGGCGGAACGATAATGTGAACGGAATATTTATTTATCTGTATTTATCGGTCATTTTGGTCTTGGCGGTAGGCTTTATTTCCTTTCGAAAGAAAAAGAAATTTCTCTCGGAGGAAAATGAATTTTCTTCCGAATAAAAATAAATTTTTGTCCGAATGAGATTTGAACAACGTAATTGTTTAACTATAAATTAAATAGGTCATGAGAACATTTAATCATGTAGGTATTGTCACTACAGAGAAAAAGGAAGGCGCTGTTTATAACGAAGGTTTAAGCGTATGGTTGACGGATTTTAACAAGAGTCCGAACCGGATTGAGTTTTTGAAATTTGAAGAGGGAAGCTGTTTGCCGGAGTTGGTACAGACGAACGGGCACATCGCTTACACGGTTCCCGATTTGAACGCGGAGCTGGAGGGGAAAAAGGTGATTTTCGGTCCTGCCGTTTGCGACGAGCATCTGACTATCGCTTTCATCGAGGAAGAAGGTATCGCTATCGAGATTATGGAGTTAAAATAATTGTTTAATTAAATGGGAGGATAATACCATGTCAGACATTAAGACGAAATTTATAAATGAGCCTGAGAATATCACGGCGGAGTGTTTGGAAGGTTATGTATTGGCTTATCCGGAGCAGGTAAAATTGGCTGCGGAAAATATCGTAGTGCGTGCGAACCCGAAAAGCGAGGATAAAGTGGCTATCGTGACATTAGGCGGTTCCGGACATGAGCCGGCTTTGAGCGGCTTCGTGGGCGAGGGTATGTTGGATTGTTCCGTGGTCGGTGATGTATTTGCCGCTCCGGGTGCTCAACGTCTGTTCCAGGCGTTGCAATTGATGGACCGCGAAGCGGGTATCTTATTGGTCGTGTTGAATCATTCGGGCGACGTGATGAGCGCGAATATGGCTTGTCAACTGGCCGCTCGGAAGGGAATCAAGGTAAAGCAATTGTTGACGCATGACGACATCAGCGCGGGCATCGACGCACCCAACGAAGAACGTCGTGGTTTGGCGGGTTGCGTTCCTTTGTACAAGATATTGGGCGCGGCCGCCGAAGAGGGTAAATCGCTGGATGAGCTGCTTGAGATAGGAGAGCGTTACAACGAGAAGGTAGCGACATTGGCGGTCGCCATGCGCTCTTGTACGCACCCGCAGAACGGGGCGACAATCTCGGAGCTTCCCGAAGGAATTATGGAGATTGGCATGGGACAGCATGGTGAAGGCGGCGGTGGCCAGAAAGCGTTGGTCTCGGCGGACGAGACGGCGGCGGAAATGGTCGATTTGCTCTGCCAAAAGTTGTCTCCAGACCAAGGAGACCGCATGATGCTAATCATCAACGGCGTAGGAGCCACCACGCACATGGAGTTGAATATCATCTTCCGTAAAGCCTACAAAGAATTGGAGGCGCGCGGGTTGCAGGTGGCGTACAGCCGCATCCAAGAGATATTGACGGTGCAGGAGCAAGCCGGTTTCCAGATGATTATGGCTATCTTGGATGATGACCATATCGAGTATCTGAAAAACAGAAGCGCGAACGCTCCTTATTGGGCGACTATCGGGAAATAACATGTACGCGGTATGACACGACTGACGATAGAAGACTTCAAGAAGATGCTTGACAACGCGCTGGAGGAAATCAAGGCGCGGGAAGAGGAATTCTCGAAACTGGACGCTGTCATAGGCGATGGCGACCATGGCACCGCCATCGTGACCGCGATGACGGTCGTGAACAAGACGGCGCAAGCGGGCACGGAATTCAAGCGGATGTTAGGCGACATGGGCATGGACGTGATGATGGAGGTCAGTGGTTCGACAAGCACGTTGCTTGGCGCCTTCTTCCTCGGCATGAGCGACCATGCGGAAGGAACCGCGTTGGACGCCAAGGCGGTGAAGGCGATGTTCGAGGGGGGCTTGGCTAACGTTCGCCAGCAAACGCAGGCGAAAAGAGGGGATAAGACCATGATGGACGCCTTGATTCCGGCGGTGGAGGCGATACGGGATTGCGCCTCGGACGACGTGAAGGAAATCTTGGAGGCCGGGGCCAAAGCCGCTCGGGAAGGGGCGGAATCCACGGTTCAGATGAAGGCGAACTTCGGGCGGGCCCGCAATTACGGCGAGCGTTCCATCGGTTTCGCGGACAGCGGGGCGACCTCTTGGAGCTGTATGTTCCAAGCCTTCGCCGACGCGTTGTAACATTAGTATTATAATATCGTAAATCATAAACAATATGGCAGATTTAGATGATTTGAGAGAAGGGACAAACTTCGGGCTGGGTATCGACAAGGAAGGACAGAGCTTCCACGTGAAGGGGGCGGAGAATCTCCCGTGGGGAATGAAAGACCGCTTGTCGAGGATATTCAACCCCAAAAGCGGAAAGACCGTGATGCTGGCTTTCGACCATGGATTCATCATGGGACCCACTTCCGGCTTGGAGCGAATCGACTTGAGCATCGTTCCGCTGATTGAGTACGCGGATTGCCTGATGTGTACGCGCGGCATCTTGCGCTCGGTCATTCCGGCGAACACCACGAAGCCGGTTTGCCTCCGCTCCGACGCGGGGACATCGGTCCTGACGGAGTTGAACGACAACGTGCTCATCGACATAGAGGACGCTATCCGGTTGAACGCCTCCGCCATGGCGGTGATGCTGGCTATCGGCGAGGCGGCGCACGAGGCGAAGACGGTGGCGAACCTTTACAAGGCCGTCGACGGGGCGAGCCGCTACGGTATTCCCGTCATGGGTGTCACCGCCGTGGGCAAGCAGATGGCGAGAGACGCGCGTTACTTCGGCTTGGCCTCCCGCATCTGCGCGGAGAACGGGGCGAACATCGTGAAGACCTACTACTGCGAGGGCTTCGAGAAGGTGGTGGCGGCTTGTCCGGTTCCCGTGGTGATAGCGGGCGGAAAGAAGTTGCCCGAGAAGGAGGCGCTGGAGCTTTGCTATAAGGCGATTAACGACGGAGCGGCGGGCGTCGACATGGGACGGAATGTATTCCAGAGCGATTCTCCCGTGGCGATGATTCAGGCGGTTCACGCCGTGGTCCATCAGGGAATCACGCCCGAGCAGGGTTATGAGATGTACCTCGATTTGGCTAAATAGATGGTTTAGGTTTGTCCTGGGAGATGAGCGAGTGACTCCGCCGCCTCTCCCGGGACTTTTTAACACGTTGAGTATCATGAAAAGTCATTCATTCTTACTGCTCGCTTGCGCGCTGCTTCTTTGCGCTTGCGGCAAGAGCCCCCAGCGGCTTCTTTTAGGGGGGTCCGGATGGGAGAAGATAGTAATCATCGATAAGGAGACGAAAGAAATCGAGTGGGAGCATCCGCTCCAGAAGGGATGGGAATGTAACTCCGTGGCGGCTACCCCCGACGGGAACATCCTCTTCTCTTACTCAAGGGGAGCTATGCTCATCGACCGTAATCACGAGGAGATATGGAACATAGCCGCCCCGGAAGGGTGCGAGATGCAGACCGCCCGCGCGCTGCCCGACGGCAATTACTTGCTGGCGTGGTGCGGAAGCCCGGCGACCGTCCTCGAAGTGAGTCCGAAGGGGGAGGTCTTGTCGAAGACAACCTTCGACACCGGTATAGAGGTGCCGCACATGCAGTTCCGTCAGGTCAACAAGAACGGGAGAGGCAACTATATGATCCCGCTGTTCGCCACCTCCGAGGTGAGGGAGATATCCCCGAAGGGAGAGCTGGTGAAGAGCGTGAAGGTGGAGGGAACGCCCTTCTGCTCGGTCCCGCTGGAGAACGGGAACGAGCTGGTAGCCTGCGGGGACGGGCATAGCTTCGTCGAGCTGGACTTCGAGACGGGGGAAATCGTCCGGAAGGTAGATGCCGACGGGATACCGGGCGCGAAGCTCTTTTTCGTCGCGCAGCTATGGCCCAAGCCGGACGGCGGGTTGTACATCTGTAATTGGCAAGGCCACGACAAGAGCGCCTTGGGGGGAAATTACCCGCAATTGATAGAGACGGACGCGTCGGGCGAGATAATATGGAGCTTGAACGACAACCAGACCTTCGGGATGATATCCACGCTTTGCCCTTATCCGGGAAATTGAATCATACGAAGCGTCTCGTACGCGAACGGAAGCCGCTTTACCGTGATAAAGCGGCTTTCGTCTTTTGATGAAGCCGGCATCGGTGCGCCAAAGTTGCCTTCGACAATCGTAAAAGATAATAACGGCGCACAAAAGTTGCTTTTATCAATCGTAAAAGATAACATTAGCGCACTAAAGTTGCTTTCGACAATCGTAAAAGATAATATTGGCGCATAAAAGTTGCTTTCGACAATCGTAAAAGATAACAACGGCGCACCAAAGTTGCGTTCGACAATCGTAGAAGATAACTTTGGCGCGCCAGACGCGGTTTCGACAAAGTTTGAGAGGGCGCGCCGACAGTCGATTCGCGTACCCTCTCTGTTTTTATGGCTAAACCGTCAATGCTTGATGCCCTCGAACATCTCCGAGCGGTCTTCCTTTGTCTGTGAAGGTTTCGCCTTGAAGCTGTTGAAGCTCCAACTCAGCGTGAGCGTGATTTGCGGGTATTTGGGCTTGATACGCGTCAGCGAACGCAGGTCCGCGGTCTGTATGTCGCTGACGTATCTGGCGGAACGGAAGATGTCTCGGAACGCGAGGGTGGCTGTCAGCCGTCTGTCCAGCAATTGCTGGCGTATGGCGAGGTTGGCGTACCAGTAAGCGTCTGTCCGTCCCTGCGTGGTGACGGATGGGCCCACGAAGCTCCCGTCCAGCTGTACGCGGGTATATTTCCCTATGGTGAAGAGGTTGTTCCAAAGGATGTCGTAATTGGTGCTGCTCGAGCTGTTCCCTCCGGCGGCCTGCTCGTTCCGTACTTTGTAATGGTAGAGGTTCCCGTTCAGGGTGGTGTTCCACCATCGGAAGAGGCGAAGGCTCGCGCTAAGCTCTACGCCGGTGGAATAATCGTGGCCGACGTTCGCCATGGAGTCTAAGGTGACACCCGCCGAGTAAGGGACGCGCAATCGCTCTATCTTGTCCTGCCTTGAGCGATGGAAAAGGGTGGCGGACAGGGTATTCTCGCCGACATTCTTCCGGTAATTCAGCTCGAACGAGTGGATGTATTCAGGCCGGATGTCGGGATTCCCTATCTCCGCCGTGTAGAAGTCTCTATATGTGATGTAAGGCTCCATGTAATAGAGTTGCGGGCGGGTGGTACGTCGCGAGTAGGAGGCCAACAGGCGATGGTCGCCGCTGAACGTATATCCAAGGTGTACCGAAGGGAAAAACTCGAACCTGTTCCGCTCTCTGTCCGCTCCCGGCACTGAACTTTCCAATACGGTATGCGTATGTTCTCCCCGTACGCCCGCTTGCGCTTCCAATCCCCGCCACGTATGCGACAGAATCGCGTAAATGGAGTTCACTCCCTCTTGGAAATAGAAGGTATTATAGATATCGTCGCGCCAAAAGAAGGATTGAGTCTCCGGGTCCCACCATTCCATGCGGTAATTCCCATCCTCAAGGTAGGAATAATACTGATAGCCCGCCTCTAGCCTGCTTCTCGCTCCCAACGGCAAGGTATAATCGAGGTTGATACGCATGGTTTCCCTATGCTCCGCCTCGTATGCCCGATGTCCCTGTTGCCGTGCTCCCTCCATCGACATCAAATCGTTGAAGAAATACTCCAAGGCCTTGCCGCCATACTTGTAATACGCGCTTCCGGATAGCTCATGTCCCTTCTCGTTGAACTTGTGACGGACCGAGAGGCTGCCCAGCCCGATATTCTCGTCGTTGTCATAATCGTCCACGCTGCGATAATAGGCCGTCACGGGGTTGGAGCCGGCAACGGAGCGAGTCTCCTCATAATCCATCTCTCCCTTGCGCTTGTTCCCGCCATATCCGCCTTCCAAATCCAAGGTAATCTCAGTCTTTGGGAGGCTCAGGCTCCATCCTCCTTTCAACGTATAGTGGTAGCTGTCGCCCGTGCGGGGCCCGACGGATCGCGAGGTGGTCTTCTGGTCGTCCACGATGGTCATTTTCTCCTGCTCGAAGTCGCTCTTCCTCAGCCGGTCTGTCCATTGTCCCCCGATATACCAGCGGCTCCGTTCCTTTTGTTGGGTCAGCAGGAAATCCGCGTGCCTCGACAGCCACGTGCTTCCAGAAAGATTAATCATGCCGCTCAACCCCCGCTGATAGTGCTTTTTGGTGATGATGTTGATGATTCCCACGTCGCCCTCGGTATCATGTTTGGCGGACGGGGTGGTTATAATCTCGATGTTCTCTATCTGTCCCGCGGGGATTTGCTCCAACGCTTGGGTACCGGTGAACACGCTCGGCTTTCCGTCGACATAGACCAGGAATCCGCCGCTTCCCCTGAAGGTCACCTCTCCTTCGGCGTCCACCCGGATGGAAGGCGTGTTCTCCAAGATATCCACGGCCGAGCCTCCTCCGGCCATGAGGTTGGACGAGGCCTCCACCACCTTCTTGTCGAGCTTGTAGACCAGCTGCCGTTTTTCCGCCACGACCTCCACCTCGGCAATTCCTATCTCCAAAGGACGCATGGCCAACTCTCCAAGGTCCACGCCATCGGATTCGCGTGGCGAGATAGCCTCGCGGGTCAGCACGTCGTATCCCACCAGCCGCGCCATGACGGTATAATCGCCCTCCTCCACGTCGCGGAACAGGAAGTAGCCGTTCTCGTCCGGAAATGTCTGCCGGATAGGTTTGTCGCTCCCTTTGAGGTATAGGAAAACATCCGCGTAATCAATCGCTTGCCGTGTCGAGGCGTCCACCAATCTTCCTTTGACCCACTTGTCCGAGGCGGCTCTCGCGCACACGCACATCAGACACACGAAAACCATTATCCACCCTGTTTTTTTCATGATATTGAGTATTTCTATTAGATTCCCGTCCGCGAAAATACGATTTACGCGGTACAAAACATACTTTTCGCTTCCTTATTCACTAACGAGTGTATGATATAAAAAACGGATAGGGGGAAAAAGTCCGATAGCCGGGAGGAAAACTTGGAAACCTGGCGGGAAAAGTCGGAAACTCCACGAGGGAAAGTCTATCTTTAGGCTGAAGATATCTATCTTTAGATTGAAGATACATATCTTTAGGCTGCAGATATGTATCTTTAAGTTAAAGATAGAGAATTTGTCGGCATGTGGCGAACTTTTTCCTATGGGGTCAGAAGTTTTTTGTCCCGTCTTTTCCCTTTTTTCTTCCGTCTGGACTCTCGTTATCGTTAAGTTTCGCGGGGATGGTCCGCGAGGGAAGGATGTTCGTCGTCCGGTGGGGCCTCCTCGAAAAAGTGTAGGCCAGCCGAAATATAGGGTCGGATATCATTGGTTATTCCGATTTTATGTCCCATCTTTGTGGTCGGAAAGATAATCTAATTCATTTTACCTGTTAATTATTAAATAGAATACCAGTATGTATCGTTGGAAAACATTTTTATCGTGCGTTTGCCTATCGTTTTGGGGCGTGTGTACGACAATCGCCCAAGAAAAAGAGTCCTTGGTGGATTACGTGAATACCCGTATCGGGAATATCAGTCATTTGCTGGTGCCTACTTTTCCCACCACGCATTTGCCTAATAGTATGTTGAGGATGATTCCGGGGCATCGCGAGTTCGTTACGGACCGGATGACGGGGCTCCCGTTGAACATTCCCTCGCATCGCCGCTCGGAAGTGCTCCTCTTGATGCCTTATCGCGGGGACTCGAAAGGGTTGGAGCGCGTTTTCAATTACCGATATGACCAGGAAATATCCAAGCCCTACCATTATTCCGTCTTCTTGGACGACCCGGAGGTGAGCGTGGAGTTCGCTCCCATGAGCAAATCCGCCATCTATTCGTTCGAGTATGAGAGGAGGAACAGTCCTTCCACCTTGATATTGAGGACGGTGGGAGAGGGAAGTATCGAGAGCGAGGGAAACACCTTGAGCGGATACGAGGATATGAACGGAGTAAAGCACTATTTCTATTTGGAGGTCGACCAGACGCCGGAATCCTCCCGGGTCTTGCCGTGGGAGGGCGTGAAGGCCGTGGCGCTTACCTTCCCCGGTTCCGTGAGGAAGGTTTATGTCCGGTACGGAATCTCCTACATTAGCGTGGAGCAGGCGAAGAAGAATTTGCGGAAAGAGATCCCGGATTATAATCTTCAAGCGGTAGCCGATAACGCGAAAAAGGTATGGAATGAGACCTTGTCGAAAATTCAGGTAAAAGGTGGTACGGAAGACCAGAAGATTACGTTCTATACCGCCATGTATCGGGCTCATGAAAGGATGGTGAACATCTCGGAGGACGGGCGATACTTCAGTGCCTATGACGGGAAGGTCCATGAGGACAATGGCGTTGATTTCTGGGTGGACGATTGGACTTGGGATACTTATCTGGCCCTCCATCCCTTGCAAATCTTGTTGAATCCCGACGATGAGGAGGAGAAGCTCGCCTCGTATATCCGGATGTATGAGCAATCCGGTTGGATGCCGACGTTCCCTACCGTATTGGGAGACTCGCATAGCATGAACGGGAATCATGCGGCGGGCCTTTTCGCCGACGCTTTGCACAAGGGGCTGAAGTTTGACGTGGAAAAGGCTTTCGATGGAATGAAGCATACGGTAATGACCGAGTCGATAATTCCTTGGTATCGAGGACCTAAAACCGTATTGGACGATTTCTATCATGAGCATGGCTGGTTCCCCGCCTTGCATCCGGGAGAGAAAGAGACCGTTCCTGAGGTGAATACGTTCGAGCAACGCCAAGCGGTAGCCGTTACCACCGCGGCCTCGTTCGATGATTGGTGTATCGGACAGCTGGCGAAATACTTGGGGAAGGAAGAGGATTATCGCTTTTTCAACGACCGTTCCTATAATTACCGGAACGTGTTCAATAAGGAGACCAATTTCTTCCATCCGAAAGATAAGGACGGGAACTTCATAGAGCCGTTTGATTATATCTTCTCCGGAGGGATAGGAGGCAGGGCCTATTATGATGAGAATAACGCGTGGACCTATAATTGGGACGTGAGGCATCATATCCAGGACCTTATCGACCTATTCGGGGGAAACGCTCCTTTCATCGATAAATTAGACCAATTGTTCGTGGAAGACATGAAAATGTCCAAGTGGCAATATTATGCCGTGCAACCGGACGCTACCGGAAACGTCGGCCAATACGTGATGGGCAATGAGCCGAGCTTCCATATCCCTTACCTATATAATTATGTGGGTCAACCTTGGAAAACGCAAAAACGAATCCGGATGTTGATGGAGAGTTGGTTCCGGAATGACTTGATGGGTATTCCCGGCGATGAGGATGGTGGAGGAATGTCCGCGTTCTACGTCTTTTCCGCAATGGGCTTCTATCCGGTATCTCCCGGAGTTCCTGTCTATACGATCGGGAGTCCTTTGTTTGAGCGGTCCGAGATTCGGTTGGCGAACGGGAAGAAGTTCACCGTTATCGCTCACGGTTCTTCTTGGGAAAACAAGTACATCCAATCCGCTAAGTTAAACGGGGTAGAGTATGATAAGACATGGTTTACCCACGAGGATGTTATGAATGGGGGCACCTTGGAGTTATTCATGGGGAATCGCCCGAATAAAAGCTGGGGCGTGAGCGAGGGCGCTAATCCTCCATCCAGCGAGTTCGTGGATAATGAATAGAAGGAAATAATGATACGATTTTCAGGAATACTCCGTAAAACAATGGCATGGGCGATGCCTATCGTGTGGTTGGGTCTCGTGTCTTGCGCCTCTTCGGTTCAAGACATGGGACAACCTCACTTGTCTGATTATGTGAATCCTTTCATCGGGGCGAGTACGAACGTGGAGGCTGCGGGCGCTTATCATGGATTAGGTAAAACTTTCCCCGGCGCCACTACGCCCTATGGTATGGTACAAGTGAGTCCTAACACGATTACGGGAGGCGATAACGGTTCCGGATATAGTTATGAGCATGAGACAATCGAAGGATTCGCTTTCACGCAGATGAGTGGCGTTGGCTGGTATGGCGATTTAGGGAATCTGTTGGTCATGCCTACGGTAGGGGAGTTACGTACGAACTCAGGGAAAGAAGGAGGCGTGGCGGGTTATCGTTCCCGATATGATAAATCCACTGAGGTGGCCAAAGCCGGATATTACGGCGTTTCGTTGAGCGATTATCGGATATCGGTAGAAGCTACCGTGGCACCTCATAGTGGAATGTTGAGGTTCGTTTTTCCGGAAAGCGAGCAATCCCGAGTACAAATTGACTTGGCGCGCCGTGTGGGAGGTACCTCTACTTACCAGACCGTTCGGGTAGTGGATGACTATACGATTTCCGGCCGGATGGAATGTACTCCAGATGGTGGAGGCTGGGGGAATGGTGATGGGATGGCACGATATACGGTCTATTTTTGCGCTCGTTTTTCCAAACCATTGAAAGACTATGGCGTATGGAACGTAAATATCCCGGAGGGGCAAGACCGTCATCGGGAATTCGTAGAAAGTCCTAATTTCCAGAAATTGACAGCAAACGCTAACATCGTGGAACGCCCTGAATCGTTCGAGGGGAAACACGTTGGATTCTTTACGGAATTTGAGACCGAAGCGAATGAGGTGGTTCTCTTCAAGGCCGGAATCTCTTTCGTCAGCGAAGAAGGCGCCAGGAAAAACTTGGATGCGGAAATCCCGGATTGGGATTTTGATAAAGTCCGTGACCGTGCTTGTACTTTATGGGATGAGGCGTTGGCGAAAATACATGTTAAAGGAGGGACGGAAGACCAAAAAGTGATTTTCTATACCTCCTTGTACCATACGATGATTGATCCGAGAATCTATATGGATGTGGATGGACATTATATGGGAGCGGACGGGAAGGCACGTTTATCGGATACGTTCACGAAACGTACCATCTTTAGCGGCTGGGACGTGTTCCGTAGCCAAATGCCTCTGCAAACCATTATCAATCCGGCGTTGGTAAACGATATGTTAGCCTCGTTAACGACAATGGCGGAGGAAAGCGGAAGGGAATATTACGAGCGTTGGGAATTCTTGAACGCTTATAGCGGTTGTATGGTGGGAAATCCCGCCATCTCGGTTTTGGCGGACGCTTACGCGAAGGGGATTTGTCATTTGGATATGGAGAAAGCTTATCGATACGCGGATAATACATCTCGAATGTTCGGGAACGGTACGCTTGGATACGTTCCGAACAGCATATCTTCCACGTTGGAGTACGCTTATACGGAGTGGTGTATGGCTCGATTGGCTCAAGCGTTGGGTAAAAAGGATGACGCGGCTCGTTACGCTCGATTGGCGCGGTCTTATCGGAATTTGTATGATTCGGAAAAACATAGCTTCCGTCCGCGGAAAGAAAATGGCCAGTTCGAGGCTTGGCCCGAGGAAGGGAAATTGAAAGAGGGATATGGATGCGTGGAGAGCAATGAGTTGCAACAAGGCTGGTTTGTCCCGCATGATATTCCAGGCATGGTAGAACTGATGGGCGGAACGGAGCGGGTTATCGCCGATTTGGACACGATGTTCAGCAAGACTCCTACGGATTTCTTATGGAACGCCTATTATAATCATGCGAATGAGCCGGTTCATCATGTGCCTTTTTTGTATAATCGCTTAGGGGAACCATGGAAGACGCAATGGTGGTCTCGCTTTATTGGAGATAAGGCGTATAAAAACAAGGTGGAAGGTTTGGTTGGCAATGAGGATGTAGGCCAAATGTCCGCTTGGTACGTCCTTGCCGCTTGCGGTTTGTATCCGATATGTCCCGGTGAGACCCGTTATGAGATTTCCAGTCCTGTTTTTGAGGAGATGACGATTCAAGTGAATGAAGGGCGGACATTCACCATTCAGGCTCGCCATAATACTCCGGAGAATGTTTACATCCAATCGACTAAGCTGAATGGCGAGGATTATCTGAAGTGTTATCTTGACTATAAGGATATCATGAGAGGCGGTTCGTTGGTGCTGGAAATGGGCGCTGAACCTAACAGGGATTGGGGAATTAATGACTAAAAAGTTTTTTTGAGATATGAATTGGATAAAGAAGATGACGATTGTCTGGCTCTGCTCGTTCCCTTTGGGCGTTTGGGCGGCGCGAGTCGATACGTTACAGGTAAAGAGCCCTTCGATGGATAAGGATATCGAGGTGGTCGTGGTTACTCCGGAGGCATCCGCGGAGAGAACGTGTCCCGTGATTTATTTGTTGCATGGACATGGAGGTGACGCTCGGACATGGATTGGCATTAAACCGGAATTACCCGAAATAGCGGATAGGTTCGGTGTCTTTTTCGTGTGTCCGGATGGGGAGAACTCATGGTATTGGGATAGTCCCTTGAATGCGAATATGCGCTATGAGACTTTTATCTCGAAAGAGCTGGTCCAATATGTGGACTCTCATTTCCATACGATAGCGAGTCGCGAGGGACGGGCTATCACCGGCCTGAGCATGGGCGGGCATGGCGCCATGTGGAACGCGATTCGCCATAGCGATGTCTTTCTCGCGGCGGGAAGTACCAGTGGAGGGGTGGACATCCGTCCGTTTCCCGATAATTGGAACATGAAAGATCAGTTGGGCGAGAAAACCCGATTCCCGGAGAATTGGGAGAACCATACGGTAATCAACTTGGTACCGACTCTAAAGAAGGGTCAGGTCGCCTTGATTTTCGATTGTGGTTTCGATGACTTTTTCCTTGAGGTGAATAAAAACTATCACGAGGCTTTACTCAAGCGGGGTATCGACCATGTTTTTATCGTCCGTCCGGGAGGACATAATAACCAATACTGGAATAATTCCATTGATTATCAACTGTTATTCTTCTATAAACGTTTCGTGGAGGCGGGAGATTATTGACCTCTGGAGTCTCTTTCCCCGACCGGCTGGGCTAAGGCCGGGATAAACGATAATGAAGCATGGAACAAAAACTTGACGGGGCCGTATGGAAAACTTCGCGACCCCGTTAGGAAAAGTCGTATATCATACGAGAGAAAGTCTATCTTTAGGCTGCGGATATATATCTTTAGGTTAAAGATATGTATCTTTAGGCTTGCGATATGTATCTTTAGCCTAAAGATAGAGAATTCCCCGTTACGTGGCGAACTTTTTCCTGTGGGATTTGGAAGTTTTTCTCCCGTCCGATTTATCTTTTTCTTGGGAGGAAAAGGACGATTGAAGGGAAGAAAGCGAGAAAAGATGGGAATGTTGTTCTTTCGTTTACCCTTTTTCGTTAACTTGCGGCAAAATTCAAGAGATGGAAAGAGAATATAAGTCGAAAGTCGGTTGGTGGTATCATTTGTTGATAGTCATCGTGGTGATGGGATGCGTGGCGGCGTTCTTGCTGACGAACGTTTTGGTGATGGTGGGTATGTTGCTCATCGCCATGGGGATAATCCATGCGCTTTTCAGCACTTATTATCGGATAACGGAAGAGGGAATGCTGGTCGCGCGTTGTAGTATCTTGCCTGCGAAAAAGATAGCCATAGCCGATATAGAGGCTTTGGAGGTTTCCGTGATGCCGGTGCCGAGTTATGCGTTGTCCTTGGAACGAATCGTCATCTGGAGTGATGGCAAGCCTTGGCTTTTGGTCTCGCCCACGAATCAATCTGATTTTATCAAGCAATTGAGAAAGATTAATCCGAATATAAAACTAAACAGAACTGATACGGTATGAGATACGATGTAGCTATAATCGGCGGAGGTCCAGCAGGTTATACCGCCGCCGAGCGGGCGGCGCAAGGTAGTTTGTCCACGATTCTTTTCGAGAAGAATGCGTTAGGCGGGGTTTGCCTGAATGAGGGGTGCGTGCCCACGAAAACGCTCCTTTATTCCGCGAAAACATACGATAACATCAAGCATGCTTCCAAATACGCGGTGAAGGCGGATAATCCCTCGTTCGACCTTCCGAGGATGGTCGCTCGCAAGAATAAGGTGGTGAAAAAGCTGACGGCCGGAATCCGTATGCGGTTGACGGAGCATGGCGTGACGGTAGTCGCGGGTGAGGCGCATATACAAGGACGCTTGGCGGATGGGACGTTCTTGATTTCCGTGGGAGAGGAAACCTATGAGGCGGTTCATCTTTTGCTTTGTACGGGATCGGAGACTATCATTCCTCCGATTCCGGGATTGGCGGAGACCTCGTATTGGACCAGCCGTGAGGCTTTGTTGTCGAAAGAGCTTCCCGCCTCTTTGGTGATTATCGGTGGAGGCGTAATCGGCATGGAGTTCGCCTCTTTCTTCAATAGCTTAGGCGTAGAGGTGCATGTGGTGGAGATGCTGGATAAGATATTGGGGCCGATGGACCGTGAATTGTCGGATATGCTGCGCTCGGAATACGAGAAGCGAGGCGTCAAGTTCTATTTGGGTCATAAAGTGACCGGCGTGCATGGGACCGAGGTCGCTATCGAGAAAGAGGGAGATACATTCACGTTGCGTGGCGATAAGGTGCTTTTGAGTGTCGGAAGGCGTCCGGTGACGACTGGGTTCGGATTGGAGACTTTGTCCCCTGAACCTTTCCGTAACGGAGTGAAAGTGGATGAATATATGCGGACTTCGGTTCCGAACGTGTACGCTTGTGGCGATATAACCGCTTTCTCGCTTTTGGCCCATACGGCGGTTAGCGAGGCGGAGGTCGCTATCGACCATATTTTGGGCAAATCCCGCCCGATGAGTTATAAGGCGATTCCGGGAGTCGTCTATACGAATCCGGAGATCGCGGGTGTCGGGAAGACGGAAGAGGAACTGCGCGCGGAAGGCGTTCCCTATATCGTGAAGAAAATCCCGATGGCCTTTTCCGGGCGTTTCGTGGCCGAGAACGAGATGGGGAATGGCGTGTGCAAACTGATTCTCTCGGAAGACGGGCGGCTGGTCGGGGCCCATTTGCTGGGCAATCCCGCCTCCGAGCTAATCGTAGTGGCCGGAATAGCTATCGAGAAAGGGATGAGCGCGGAAGAATTGAGGTCGATGGTGTTTCCGCATCCCACGGTGGGAGAGATTATCAAGGAGGCGCTTTGGGTATGATTTCTCTCGCGTAAGACTAAGTCTCGCCAGACGGAAAACTTATTTTTGTGTAATTTCGCGGCATATAGCGGAAGATATGGGATTTGATGGGTACGTAGGGATTCGTTTATGGGACGGACAATTGGTGGACGATGTGGTTTTCAGCCTTTTGTTCGTCTTATTTATATGTTTCGCCTTGGTGTTCCGGGCCAATTACCGCTTGTCGTTGAAGATGCTTCGGGATGTCGTGTACGTGAAAGAGCGGCAAAACCTCTTCGAGATGAAGGGGGGCGATGAGCGTGTTTTCAGGAATTTCATGCTTTTCCAAGCCTTGTTTTTGTGCGGTATATGTCTTTTTTCCATCTTTAGGAACGAGGGCTATTTCAATCATCTGGAGGAAAGTTCCGTGTTGATTTCTATCGGCTTGATTTTTCTTGTGTTAACCCTGTTTTATTGGGGTAAACGATGTTTTTATTATTTTTTCGGCTTGATTTTCACGGATCCCGGTAGATATAAATTATGGCGAACGAATTATGACGCGATCATGGGAACTTGGGGAGTTTGTTTATATATACCCGCGTTATGGTTGTCGTTTGTAGGGTTATATTCGAAGTTTCCTGTTTTATTGTTCATATTTCTTTATATTCTATGCCGTTTTGTGATAATTTATAAGACAATACGGATATTTTACAGGGGGAATAGCAGTTTTTTATATGTAAGTTTGTACCTTTGCGGCCAAGAAATATTGCCTCTGATTTTTTTGTATGAAGGTATTATTAATTTGTATAACTTTATCGAGTCAAGTACTCTATGGCACTGAATATTAAAAAATTGTTGATATCTCAACCGAAGCCTGCATCAGAGAAATCTCCATATTTCGACATTGCAGAGAAATACGGTGTGGAGATAAATTTCCGCCCGTTTATCAAGGTTGAACCTCTATCCTCCAAGGAATTCAGACAACAACGTATTTCGATTTTGGATCATACGGCCGTTATTTTTACGGCACGTACCGCGATTGACCATTTCTTCCATTTGTGTGAGGATTTGCGCGTGACTATTCCTGAGACGATGAAATATTTTTGTATGACAGAGGCCATCGCCGTATATCTGCAAAAATATATCGTCTATAGAAAGCGTAAGATTTTCTATGCCCAGACGGGAAAGGTAGATGAATTGGTTACCATTATCGCTAAGCACGCGAAGGAAAAGTATTTGGTGCCGGTCTCGGATGTGCATAAGGATGAGCTGTTCGAGATGCTGGACGCGAAGAAGATTGATTATACGAAAGCCGTGATGTATCGTACGGTAAGTAATGACTTCACGAAAGATGAGAAATTCGATTACGATATGTTGGTCTTTTTCAGTCCTTCAGGAATCTCTTCCTTGTTGAAGAATTTCCCCGATTTCAAGCAAGACAATATAAAAATCGGGTGTTTCGGCCCAACAACCGCGAAGGCCGTTAAGGATGCGGGGTTGCGTTTGGATGTAGAGGCGCCTACGCCGGAAGCGCCTTCTATGACCGCCGCCTTGGATTTGTATCTGAAAAAGCAGAGAGACGGGAAATAATAAATGACGAATAAAAGGTACACCCTTTCGAAAGAGGAACGCTTGTCGTGGAAACGTTATATCGATTTATTGTTTGCCAAAGGGCAATCGTTCGTGGCGTTTCCACTACGGGTCGTTTATTTGCCGATAGAGGAGGAAATGCCCACAAGAGTCTCTTTTATGGTGAGTGTGCCCAAGAAAAAGTTTAAGAGAGCCGTAAAGCGGAATTTGATTAAACGCCGTGTACGGGAAACTTTCCGAGTTCGTAAATGTAGTTTATGGGAATCTTTCGAGGCGAAAAACAAGAATCTGTTGGTCGCCTTTTTGTATTTAGATAAAGAGGTCTGCTCTTTCGCTTC
The DNA here is from genome assembly GCA_949287365.1 of uncultured Parabacteroides sp. Classification (GTDB taxonomy): domain Bacteria; phylum Bacteroidota; class Bacteroidia; order Bacteroidales; family Tannerellaceae; genus Parabacteroides. The sequence continues at coordinate 17,986 of CASEGC010000090.1, read as the reverse complement.
CATGGAAAAAGCGATGACTAAAACGATTAATATTCTGCGGGAGAAAGAATGATAAGGCGTTTTTTTACTATCCTGTTTTTATTGCCTGTTTATTTTTATAAGTATTGTATCTCTCCGATGAAGCCACCATCGTGCCGGTACACGCCTACTTGCTCGGAATATGCCATACAAGCGTTGAAAAAATATGGTCCGATTAAAGGTTCTTATCTGGCGATTAAGCGGATATCTCGATGTCATCCTTGGGGCGGAAGCGGATACGATCCAGTCCCTTAATTCTTTCATTATGACCTATTATGATATACATACGCATCGGAAGGCTGAAGGGCACGTGGCGGTCGTGAACGTGCTCGTAAGGCCGGGGATGGATTTATCGCCGGAGGCTGGACGGTTTCGTTCGTATGGTATTCACCCTCGCTACATTTATGACGCTGAGGCTCAAATGGATTTATTGAAAGACCGTGTAGCCGACCCTGAGGCCGTGGCGGTGGGCGAGGCCGGATTCGATAAACGCTCGGAAACTCCTTTGGCGTTGCAGGAGGAACTTTTCTTGCGACAAGCGTTTTTGGCGGAGGAGAGCGCTAAGCCGCTTATCATCCATTGCGTGAAAGCGTGGGCGGAATTGATAGCCTGTAAGAAAAGGGTCGCTCCGGAAAGCCCGTGGATTATTCATGGTTTTCGGGGGAACGAGACGTTGGCGGCGCAATTGGTCCGCTTGGGGTTTTATTTGTCTTTCGGGGAGTGTTTCAACGCGGAGGCTTTGCGTGTAGCTTGGCCCGGTTCCATTTTCGCCGAGACAGACGAACGACCCGTCGATATTCGCTTCGTTTATCAAAATATGGCGGACGCGTTGCGGGTGTCCGAGGAGGAATTGTCCGTTCAAATCGAGAAGAATATCTCAATTTTCCATCTAAAGGGATAATTATCAAGGTCCTTTTTCAAATCTATATTAAAAAGTCGTACCTTTGCCCCGTTTCGAGTAAAACACGACATAGATTAATACGATTTAATACGATGAATTTTGTAGAAGAACTAAGATGGAGGGGCATGATCGCGGATATGATGCCCGGGACGGAAGAGCAATTGCGGAAAGAGCTGACATCGGCTTACGTGGGTATCGACCCTACCGCCGATTCCTTGCATATCGGACACTTGGTGAGCGTGATGATGCTTAAGCATTTCCAGCGGGCCGGACATCGTCCTATCGCCTTGGTGGGAGGCGCCACGGGCATGATTGGCGACCCCTCGATGAAGTCCGCCGAGCGTAACCTGCTGGACGAGGAGACGCTCCGCCATAATCAGGAATGCATCAAGAAGCAATTGTCCAAGTTTCTCGATTTCGATTCCGACGCGCCGAACGCGGCGAAATTGGTGAACAATTACGATTGGATGAAAGACTACTCGTTCCTGAATTTCATCCGCGATATCGGCAAGCATATCACCGTGAATTATATGATGGCGAAGGATTCGGTGAAGAAGCGCCTGAGCCGCGAGTCGAGCGTGGGTATGTCGTTCACGGAATTCTCCTATCAATTGCTGCAAGGATATGATTATTTGTATCTGTATGAGCATGAGGGTTGTCGCCTGCAAATGGGCGGAACCGACCAGTGGGGCAATATCACGACCGGTACGGAGTTGATACGCCGTATTTTGGGTGGTGAGGCGTACGCCTTGACCTGTCCCTTGATTACGAAAGCGGATGGCGGAAAATTCGGGAAGACGGAGTCGGGCAACGTTTGGTTGGACCGTCGTTATACCTCTCCGTATAAGTTCTACCAGTTCTGGCTGAACGTGAGCGACGCCGATGCCGCGAAGTATATCAAGATTTTCACGGACTTGAGCCAAGAGGAAATCGCGTCGTTGGAAAAAGAGCAGGAAGAGGCTCCTCATTTGCGTCCGTTGCAGAAGCGCTTGGCGAAAGAGGTCACGATTATGGTACATTCCGTAGAGGATTACGAGGCGGCCGTAGAGGCTTCCAGCATCCTGTTCGGCAACGCTACGCACGACGCGTTGATGAAGTTGGACGAGGAGACGCTGTTGGCGGTGTTCGAGGGCGTACCGCACTTCGAGGTCTCCCGCGACGAGCTGGCTTCCGGTGTCAAGGTCATCGATTTGTGTACCGAGAAAGCGCCCATCTTCCCTTCGAAGGGTGAGATGCGTAAGTTGGTCCAAAGCGGTGGCGTGAGCCTGAACAAGGAGAAACTGACGGAGACGGACGCGGTTATCGATGGCTCGTCATTGCTGAATGGCAAATATTTGTTGGTACAAAGGGGTAAAAAAAGTTATTATCTATTAATAGTTAAGTAAAAAGGCAAAAACGCTTCCTGAAAGTTTGCGGGATAATATTTTATGCTTACCTTTGCCACGCTTTCAGGAAGCATCGGATTGTCTCATGGTGTAATGGTAGCACTACAGTTTTTGGTTCTGTCTGTCGAGGTTCGAATCCTCGTGAGACAACTCTAAATTTAAACTCCGCTTATTATCGTTCAGATAGTAAGCGGAGTTTCTTTTTGAGGTGGAAGGATACTCATGCTACGTTTTAGGGCTTCCTTGGTTGTTCATTAATGTAAGATATCGCGTTGTATAGGCGACAAAAGGATATAAAACATGGCTTTTCGCTGACATGGCCTTTTCGCGAAAATCGCGAGATAGAGGCGGAAAAGCCTTCTTGAAGGGGTTTTCTTTCGGAAAAACGGTCGTGCTTTGGGCGAAAAAACGACGTTTCTGGAGATGAGAATTCGTATCTCCGAAGGAAAATAGAGCTATGTCCGAAAGGAAACACGGTTATGTCCGGAGGGAAATATCGTTATGTTCAAGGAAAAACATAAGCGTGTTTGTCGGAAAGGTCCTTTTTGGGCGGATTCCGTCCTGTTTTTTCGTCCTGTTTTGGAGGGCTGTTTTTGAATATCTATTTAATAAATAGTTGATTACGAAAAATTTTTCTCGTATTCGCGGGCATGCCGTACTTTAGCCCGAAAAAATCGATTCTCCGGGAGTTGAGAATACAAAATGTCAGATTCTGTCATTTTGATATTTCCGTTTTCCTGACGGAAAACAAGCCCCATTTGTGTATGTGGCGTATTCTGCGTATTTTTGCGGCGTAATCAAATCATTATAAAGGTATGAGCCATAATTTGTTGAAAGGTAAGAAAGGTATCATTTTCGGCGCGTTGAACGATATGTCTATCGCCTGGAAAGTAGCGGAAAAGGCGGTGGAAGAGGGAGCGACCCTCACGCTGAGCAATACGCCTGTAGCGGTACGTATGGGCGAGGTGAACGCGTTGGCGGATAAGTTGAACGCCCAAGTCATACCGGCGGACGCCACCAGCGTGGAGGACTTGAAGACCGTGTTTTCCCGGTCGATGGAAATATTGGGGGGAAAGGTCGATTTCGTCTTGCATTCGATAGGCATGAGCCCGAACGTCCGTAAGAAACGTACGTACGACGATTTGGATTATGATATGCTGGCGAAGACCTTGGACATATCGGCGGTCTCTTTCCATAAGATGTTGCAGACCGCGAAGAAACTGGACGCTATCGCCGAGAATGGCTCGGTAGTGGCGTTGAGCTATGTCGCCGCGCAACGTACTTTCTTCGGGTACAACGACATGGCGGACGCCAAGAGCTTGCTGGAGTCCATCGCGCGTAGCTTCGGATATATTTACGGCAGGGAGAAGGGCGTGCGTATCAACACGATTTCCCAATCGCCCACGATGACCACCGCGGGCAGCGGCGTCAAGGGAATGGAGAACCTGATGGACTTCGCCAACAAGATGAGTCCGCTGGGTAACGCCAACGCGGATGAGTGCGCGGATTATTGCGTCATGATGTTCTCCGATTTCACCCGTAAGGTGACGATGCAGAACCTCTATCACGATGGTGGTTTCTCCAGCATGGGCATGAGCCTTCGCGCCATGAACCAGTACAGCAAAGGGCTGGAGGATTATACCGACGAGAACGGACATATCATTTATGGATAAATCATGAATTATGAATCGCGAGTTACGAGTCACGAACCTTGACTCATGTGACTCGTGATTCGTAACTCGTAATTCGCGAAAAGTTTATGTTGATAAAGATTTATCCGGAGAATCCGAATCCGAGAGAGATAGATAAGGTCGTCAATGTCTTGCGGGACGGAGGTCTTGTCATTTATCCGACTGATACGGTCTACGCCATCGGTTGCGACGCGTTGAACGTGCGCGCGGTGGAGAAGATTTGCCGCATGAAGGGCGTGAACCCTCAAAAGAGCAATCTTTCCATCATTTGTTACGACTTGTCGAACATAAGCGAGTACGCGAAGGTCAGCAACGCCGCTTTCAAGCTGATGAAAAGGCACTTGCCGGGCCCGTTCACGTTCATCCTGCCCACCAGCAACGAGCTTCCGAAGATTTACAAGAACCGGAAAGAGGTTGGTATCCGCGTGCCTGACAATAATATCGTCCGTACCTTGACGCGGGAATTGGGCAATCCCATCCTCACCATGTCTATCCATGATGACGATGAGCTCATCGAATATTCCACCGACCCGGAACTGATAGAGGAGAAATACGAGAGCCAGGTCGATATCGTGATTGATGGCGGCTATGGCGGTACGGAGGCCTCTACCGTAGTGGATTGCACGACGGACGATTTCGAGATTGTCCGGCAAGGAAAAGGGGAATTGATGACGTGAATGTTTATTTTTAGCGCGTGAGGCGGCCGTATTGTCCGCTAAAAATATTATCTTTGTTAATGTCTTAAATAATCAATATCATGAAACCTCAATCAATAGCGAAATCTTTTCTGACGGGTATTTGTTTGTCTTTTAGCCTCATGCTCATGGCTCAGGGAAATATCAATTACGATGAGTCTAAAGTGCCCGCTTATGTTTTGCCGGATGTCCTGACGTTAGAGAACGGGACGAAAGTCTCCTCATCGGCGGATTGGTCGCAAAAGCGCAGGCCGGAGATTTTCTGGTTGTATGAGACTCAGGTATTCGGGAAATCGCCCGAACATTTCAAAGCGTCGCGTTTCCGTGTACTTTCGGAAGATAAGCGGGCGCTTGGCGGCATCGCCACGCGAAGGGAAATCGCGATGTATTTCTCCGACGATGAGAGCCATTATACGACTATCTTGATTTATCTTCCGAATAAGAGGAACGCTCCTGTCCCTCTGTTCTTCGGATTGAATTTCGACGGGAACCATACGATAAACGCGGACCAAGGTATCACTATATCTAAGTTCTGTTTAAGCCAAGGGGATAAGATGGCCCAAAGGGGAAGCGCCTCCTCGCGATGGCCGGTGGAAATGCTCATGGAGAAAGGCTATGGTTTGGCCACGATACACAATAGCGACATAGAACCGGATGAGGACAATGGGTTCCAGAAGGGATTGCATCCTTTATTCTATAAGGAGGGACAGACGAAACCGGAGGCAGATGAATGGGGCACTATCGCCGCATGGTCGTTCGGCATGAGTCGCGCGATGGATTATTTTGAGACTGACAAAGATATCGATTCCAAGAAAGTAATCGTGTTGGGGCATTCGAGGAACGGAAAGGCCGCCTTGTGGGCCGGTGCGGTGGATAAGCGTTTCGCTATGGTGGTATCCAATGATTCCGGACATGGTGGAGCCGCTTTGTTCCGGAGAAAAATAGGTGAAACCGTACAGGTCCTGAATACGGCGTTCCCATATTGGTTTTGTGGAAATTTCAAACAATATAGCGATAAGGAATACTTACTTCCTGTTGACCAGCATGAGTTGATCGCGTTAATCGCTCCTCGCCCCGTGTATATCGCCAGCGCGCAAGAAGATCTTTGGGCGGACCCGAAAGGGGAATTCCTGTCCGGCGTACATGCCAGTCCCGTATATGAGCTTTTTGGATTGAAGGGTTTGCCTTCTGACGTGATGCCAGATATAAACACTCCATTATTGGATGGTTATATTGGTTATCATATACGCCCGGGAGAACATGATATCAAATTGTATGACTGGGAACAGTTCGTTAAGTTCGCGGATAAATTCTTGTTTTGAGTGATGATACATAAAAGTATGTCCACTTGAGTGAGTATGCTCATGAAATCTTTGTCTTATGTGAAGAAACGTGAAGCTATTGCTTCTTTCAAATATTTTTCACTACATTTGCTCACTCAAAACGAACTGTTAGCTCAGCTGGTTTAGAGCGCTGCCTTGACAGGGCAGAGGTCGCCGGTTCGAATCCGGCACAGTTCACATATTATTCCCTTTGAGCCGTTTTGCCATTTTGTCAGTGGCATGAAGCCAATCCTATCATATTTCGCGGATTCATATTCGTTCTCTTTCGTTGATTTTAAGTAGCTTAAACATCTTCCGTTCCTCTTTTCATCCAGTTATCAAAATAGGTTAATGATTCAAGTAAAATAATAGAACGCGAAACATTGGTCTCCCTTTTGTGTTTTTATTTATGAGTTCAAATTTATGAAATGAGAGGTTGATTTACATGTTTAATTAAAAGTAATGGAGAATGAAGATGAAAAAGTTATTGTTTCTGGCCGTTATGATGGTCTTTTTCGCCTCATGCGAGAAGGATCCGGATTTGAATAAACTGGATAGCAGTTTCACGGTCTATACGAATTATGACGATGAGGCGGCGTTCGAGAACTATGATACGTTCTATTTGCCGGACAGTATTTTGTTAGGGGGGCAAGGAATGCGAACCTCATATTGGAAGGACGAAAACGCTCAAAAGTTAATCCAAACCGTAGCGAATGAGTTGACGGACCGGGGCTACACCCGTATCGATGAACGCGAGAAGGCTTCTTTAGGTGTACAATTGTCGTATGCGGAACAAACTACCCAAATAACAGGCTGGGTAAACGGCATGTACGATGGTTGGTATGGAGGCTGGTGGGACCTTGGCTTTTGGGGACCTTATTGGGGAGGATGGTATTATCCTTATCCGGTGTCTTACAGCTATGATACAGGGACATTGATTATGGAGTTGGTGGATTTGACGGCACGTCCCTCCAGCGACGACTCAAAAGTTGACTTGCCGGTCATTTGGCAAGCGTACACGACGGGCTTGCTGTCCGGAAGTTCTCATATCAATATGAGCTTGGCGCAAGAGTCTGTCAATCAGGCTTTCGAGCAATCTCCTTATATAAATAGATAGGATGTACAAGAATTAAAGAACGATTTAAATGCGGAAAACGATGAAAACGATGAATTTTATGACGAAGATGAAATATATAGCGGGGGCGCTCCTTTTATCTATTATATGTGGCGTGAAAGGTTCCGCGCAAGATATAGCCGAACAGCTCCATTTCAACGTGGACTGGCAAATGAACGCTCCGATTGGGACAGATTTCGCGGATAAGATTAGTGGTTGGGGAATGAATTTCGAAGCTGGATATTATATCACGCCTCATTGGTCGCTTGGCGCGTTCCTGAATTTCCATACGAATCACAAATATGTAGATAGGCAGACTTATCAATTGTCGCCCACGGAATCGTTGACCACTGACCAGCAACAGTCCGCTTATCAATTGCCATTCGGCTTGTCCGCGGCCTACCGTATCAAAGAAGATGGTTATGTCCGGCCTTACGTAGGCGCGAAAATAGGCGCCATGTATGCCAAGAATACCACTTACGTGAACTCGATAGGTTGGTACGACAATCCGTGGGGATTCTATGTCTCTCCTGAAGTTGGTGTCCATATCTATCCGGTGCCGGACAAACGGTTTGGTTTCCGTATAGCCGCTTATTACAGTTATGCCACCAATCAAAGCCGATTGATGTTAGGTACGATGGATGGACAAAACAATCTCGGTTTTCGGGTCGGTATTTGTTTCTGAACGTGAGTCCGATATAATGTATAGAGGAAAATTCCCGTTAGGAAACCGACAGGTATAAATGAATAAAGGAGACGTGTCCTTCTTGTTTGGGCACGTCTCCTTTGTTTTGTAAGGCGATGAAAAACTCATTGTTAATGGACGGTCACCTCCTCTTTCAACAAGATATTCGCCGAGGAGGAGCCGATTTGTATCTCGAACGTTCCGGGCTCGACGACGCGGCGCATCTCCGCGTTGACCAAGGAGAAGTGTTCCGGATTCAAGGTAATCTCGACCGTCTTCTCCTCGCCGGGGGCTAATTCGACACGGGAGAAACCCTTCAGCGATTTCTCGGGGATGGATACGCTACTTACTTTGTCCGTCAGATACAACTGGCAGATTTCCGTGCCTGCGACCTTACCCGTGTTCTTGACGTTGAAGGAGACCTTCAGGCTCTCGTCCTTACCGATTTCCTTCGCGGAGAGGCGCAGGTCGCCGTATTGGAACGTCGTGTAGCTCAGTCCGTAGCCGAAGGGGTAGAGCGGTGTCGTGTTTCCGTCTACGTAAGAACGTTTGAAAGAGCGTTTCTTTAGGTAATGGACCGGCGTTTGGCCTTGATAGCGTGGGACGCTTACCGTCAGTTTGCCGGAGGGATTGATATCTCCAAACAACGCCTCCACGATGGCGGTTCCCCCGAACTCGCCCGGATACCATGCGTCTAATATGGCGTCCGAGTACTCGTCGACCGGTGTCATTACGAATGGTCGTCCGTGCATCAGCACGGTGGCCGCTGGACATCCGCTCTCGTGAACCGCCTGCAGCAGTTTCACGTCCCGTTCGGGCATATTCAGGTCTTGACGGTCTTTTCCCTCTCCGACTACGTTCATCGACTCGCCTACTACGAGTATAGCCAAATCTGACATCCGCGCTGAGTTCTTGACCTTCTGGTAGAGCGCGTCGGCGGATATCGTCCGGTTTGTCAGTCTCCATTCGACAGATAATCCGGCGTTCTCGTCCAGTTCGGCGTATTCCACTTGGATAGGGATGGATTGCCCGGCTTGTAGTGAGATGCGATAAGTGCCGTTTTTCTTGTCGTTGTCCCATTGGTCGATGACCGCTTTCCCGTTCAGGAACAGTTTTCCCCAGTTATCCGCGGACAGCTTGAACTCGTATTCCCCGCTTTCCGGTACTTTCACGAAGCCTTTCCAGCGGGCGGAGAAGGCATCACGGTTCACGCCAGGTACGGGACTGAGGTTGTGCCAGTAATGGGAGATTTCCGTGTCTACGCTCGTGTACGCCGGGTTGCCGGAGAGATCTGTATTGTTGAAGTATGCCACGTTTATGCCGTTGTCGCTGCCCGATTCCGTGTATAGCGCGGAGTTGGGGATAGACTTGAACTCGTTCTCCACTTGGCTTTCGATATACTCGATTTGTACGTTCTTGCCGAATCGCTTCTTCAGGGCCTCGAATACCGTTATCGCCTTGACTTGCGCGGGAGAGTAGCCGCCTAACAAGGATTGGTTGGCTAGTTCCCCCACTAAGGTTATGCGTTTGACATCGCTTTTGAAAGGTAATGTGGATTTCTCGTTCTTGAGGAGAATCAATGACTTGCGGGATGCCTCCAGCGCGGTTTCGTTGTGCCGCGGGTTATCCTCTACTTGGCTGACCAAGGCGGCGTCGGTATAGGGGTTGTCGAACAACCCTAACTTAAACTTCAGGCGTAACACGTCGGCTACCCGGCTATCCAAGACTTTCTCGTCCAACGAGCCATCGTTGACGGCCTCCACGATAGCGTATTGAAAATCCTGATACGGGAAATCGTAAAATTGCATGTTCAAACCCGCGTTGAGCGATTTCGTGATCGCGTCTTTCGCGTCGGAGGCCGTGCGATGGTCGTATATCTGTCTCTTTATGGCACCTAAATCCGATACGACCATGCCCTCGAATCCCCATTCCTCGCGTAGTACTTGGGTAAGTAACCATTCGTTCGCCACGCAAGGCACGCCATCTATGTCGTGATACGCGGACATTACGCCTTGAGCTTTCCCCTCTTTTATCGCTTTCTCGAAAGTGTACAGGTGCGATGAACGGGCTTCTCTCTCCCCGATATTGACCGTGGACGCGTTAGTCCCCGCCTCCGGGATGCCGTGGATACCGAAGTGCTTCGGCTCGGCCGCCACGGCGTCGTTATCCTTCAGGTCATCGCCTTGCATACCTTTAATCAGGTTTACGCCTAATCGGGAGGTCAGGTAAGGATCCTCTCCGAAGGTCTCTTCTACACGTCCCCACCGTATCTCGTGAGCGAGATCGAGGTTCGGCCCTAAGATGAAATGTACGCCATGCGCACGAGCCTCGCTTCCGATGACCCTGCCGATGGAATGTAATAGCGTAGTATCCCAACTGGAGGAATTTCCGATGGGGATTGGAAAGGCGGTTCCTCCCGCTCCTTGGTATCCGTGTAATCCTTCTTCTATGAAAAGCAAAGGAATACCCAACCGGGAGTGTTCCACCGCATGCCGTTGTATCAGGTTGGCGATATCCGCGTGAGCGGGATACAAGTCATGCACCGCGCCTATGCACATCTCATCCACGAAATGTGTTAGTTTGCCGCTCGCCAATGTCTTCTCGTCGATAACGATTTCCTTGGCGGACAGCATATCCAATTGAGCCGCTTTTTCTTCCGTGGTCATCCGGCTCAGTAAATCTTGTACGCGCGTCTCGATAGGGAGCGACGGATTTTTGTAGTCCTCCGTGTCCTCGCAAGCGAACAAAACCGTAGAGAACGCGCAAATCAATATACCTTGGTATAAATCGTTCAGTCTTTTCATCGTAAATCCTATTTCTATGTGCGTTAAATATCAGAAAAGGTAGGATGAGACCTACCTTTCCTTTCTTGAGTGATTCTTGTCCATTGTCCTGAGGTGTTCTCCTATATGTAGAATTTTCCCTCTCTTATCTTGCGTAAACGGGGCTGAGCCATTTCTCCGGTGCCGCGTACTTGCTTTGCGCCGCCCAGCGGATGCCCCGTTTCATGATCTCGAAGTTCTCCTTGACCTCAAAGTCCTCGGCCACGTGCCCGAGCGAGGAGTAGAACACACGGCCTTTCCCGTACATTTTCTTCCATACGACCGGTATCACGCAACCTTCGATCCAGCTGGCGTATTTCCCGGAGAAGGTGGTCGTAGCCAGTACCTTCACGTTCGGATCCACGTGTACGTAGTAATGCTCGGAATGCATGTGGAAGTCTTTCAACCCTTTCGTGACCGGGTCCTCATGGTCGATGATGTTGACATCATAGTCGATGACACCGCCCGGATGGGCTACCCATTGGCCACCTACCATGAACTGGTAATCCACGTTGTTGCGGAAAGAGTCTCCCAATCCGCCGTGCCAACCCGCGATGCCGACACCGCGCTCCACCGCTTTCAGAAGACCGCGTTCCTGCTCACCGGTGATGGTGCCCATGGTCCAAACCTGTACCACGAGGTCTATTTGCGACATCAATACCGTGTCGGTATAACAATTCAGGTTGTCTTTCGTGATAACCTCGGCGCCTTCCGAACGCATCCAAGGAACGAACAAATCCCGGCAAGGAACGGGGTCATGGCCTTCCCAGCCTCCATAAACGAACAATATTTTTTTCCCTTTCAAGGAGGTGTCCGATGATTTCTCTTGCGCTTGAACCGCTGAGGCGAACCCTAAAAAGAGAGATAATAGGAGCAATACATATTTTTTCATGATACGTTTGTTTTTAAAAGTAAGTTATATTCTTGGTAAAACATAGTTACGCACGTGATGACACATAGTTGGGTAGCGCGAATCGCCTAACTGGGTGGCGCAGATTACCCACTTAGGTAGCGCGGGCTACCCAGCTGGGTTTTCATACGCGGCCAACCGTGTCTCTTCCGAGAGGCTTAATCCCAATAAGGGAGGGTATAGGGCGACCGATATTCATACCAATACAACCGATGCGCCTCGGCCTCCTTGTCGTTCACGAAACTCTCGGTCACCGGATCCCACTTGACGGGTCTTTGCAGCTCATGGGCGATGTTCACCAAGCAGCAAACTATCGCGGTGCTGGCTCCGGCCTCTACCGGCGCGATCGGTTTCTGGCGAGAGCGTACGCAATCGACGAAGTTCTGCATGTGCGGCGAGCTGATCTCATATTCGCCTTTGCCTACCTCGCGCTTGGATGTCTTCAGCAAGGAGGGGTCGAAACATTCGATGTAGCCGCGCGTCACCATTAACCATCCTTTATCGCCGATAAAACGTATTCCCTTATCGTCCGGCTTGTCCTCGCGGTAAGGTTGTTCGGTCATCACGATGCCGTTCGCGTATTTCATGGTCGAATATTCATGCCCACCGAATCCCGCAGGGATGAACTCGATAGGACCAGAACCGTCCATGCCGATCGCCGCTTGCGCGATGTCGAACATGTGCGCTCCCCAATCGCCCGTAAAGCCGTTCGCGGTCTCGCGGTAATAACGCCATACCGCCCAATCGCCTTTCTCTTGCAAGTCCGGATAGGAGATAGGTGGACACATATCGGGATGGTAATGTACCTTCGGGGAATTCAACGGGCCTAACCATTTGTTGAAGTTCAGGTTATCGGGCACGGGCATCTCCGGAAGGTCGAAAGGCGCGGGTGGTTCTCCCACACGGGCGTAAATCTTCTCGATATGTCCTAAAGACCCGTTGCGTACCAGCTCGATCGCTTTCTGGAACTCCTCTCCGGAACGTTGCTGGCTACCTACCTGGAAAATCCTCCTGTTGTCCCGCGCGGCTTGCCGCATGGCTATGCTCTCTGTAATCGTGTAGGAAAGCGGTTTCTCGCAATAAACGTCCTTTCCGGCTTGGCAAGCGTGGATGGCGCATAAGGCGTGCCAATGATCAGGTGTAGCGATGGATACCGCGTCGATATCCGTCCGTTCTAGTAGTTCCTCATAAGCCTCGTGCAAATCGCAACGCTGGGGTAACCCCATCTTTTTTTGCCATTCGTTAGAGATTTTCTTGAACCGTTCCATTTTGATGCTGTCCACGTCACTACAAGCTACGACCTGGACTCCCGGGCAAGAAGAGAACGCTTGGAAATCGCTCACTCCCTGTCTTCCCAATCCGATAAATCCCATGTAGACTTGATCGCTGGGCGGAATCTTTTTCCCGTTGAAACTCCAACTCGGTAAGATGGTAAAACTGGCCAGACCTAACGCTGACAGTCCCAAAAACTTACGGCGAGACATGCCGTCTTGATGCTCTTTTTTCATGATACACGTGTTTTTCAGTATGTTTATAAAGTATATAGTTTCACTCGCATAAAGATACGGATATCTCTCAAACAATTCATGTATGTCGCGATAAAAAATGCTTTTTTTTATAGTTTTTAGCTTGTTGACATGTAGAACGAAAGTGAGCGTGTACGATTGCACACGTTCACTTCTGGTTTACATGGTCTAAATTATTGATTTGAGTATCCTGGGTTTTGTGTCAGATTGGGATTACGCTGAATCTCATTAACAGATATAGGCCATAAAAGGTCCGATTCTTTGAATGTCGCTCCAGATGCGTTTGTCGCTCCGACTAGAGGAACGTAAGAGACTTCTCCCGGTGTCGTTTCCGATATGTCGGGGAACATGCCGGTGCGGATACACATATCCCACATCTTGAATTCTAGAGGCATCTCGCGTAAACGTTCTGTCCAGCAAGTTTGTATGAAAGCGTCCTTACTCAGGGACTGCAATTCTTGTGCGATCTGGTCAACGCTCTTTCCTTCCATGTTTGCGCGGGCTTGTACTTGGGCTAAATAATTAACGGCCTCGGAAGTGACTCCTTCTGATTGGGCGATTGATTCCGCCGCGTCCAACAACGCTTCCGCATATCGATATATATTCCAGTCTTTAGTACCTTTACCGGTGGAAAGCATGGCTTCCTCGTCAAAATAATACCAACATCCAGCTAATTCGGAAGACCATTTCGCCCCGGTGTTTGGATTAGTATATTCCCAATGGAAAAATTGATTGGGTTGAATACGTAAATCATTTTTCTTGTAAACATTTAAATAGCGATCAAGGGGACCATGTGTCCGTGCGGAGGTGACGTAGGTGGAAAACAGATTGTTCGCTGTTCCATCGAAAGAATAAGTCGTCAAATTTCCGCTACTGGTTATCGTTGCGTCAAATTCGAACGAGTAGATGGTCTCGTCCAAATCGTCCATGGTCCGTAATTTGTTGTATGCGCTGTTTAAGTACATATCATCATTGGTCGCTAAACTATGGCCGGAATTAATGACTATCCGTATCGTGTTGGCGGCCTCGCTATATTTATGCTCATACATATATACATCCGTTAAGGCCATCGCCGCCGCATATTTAGTGATACGGAATCCGTTTTCCGTGAACTTGGCCGCAGGTAATACCTCTATAGCCTCGTTCAAATCTTTTTCTATTTGTGCGTATATCGTACTGGTTTCCGTACGAGGTAATTCCATGTTTTCCGCAGCTTCATAAGGTTCCGTATAAAAAGGAACGTCACCGAATGTTTTCACCAAATAGAAATAGTTGAAAGCACGGAAGAATTTCGCTTCCGCTATTAGGCGGTTGGCGGTGGACTCATCCATGGCTATCTCAGGAATATGTTTGATTGCGCCATTCGCCACATTGATGCCTTTATAACAATTGTCCCAGATGTTGTCCATCGTGGAGGACAATATCATTGTATTGGACTGGCGGGTTAATTCCCTCGAATATTTGCAAATAAACTCTTGACCTTCGGAACTGTTCGAAAAATATCCGGTCAATTCTTCAGGGATAGAAGCGAACGTGCTTATGTTCCAATGGCTAAAATCCGTATAACATTGAATGGCTCCATTCCGGTATAAATAATTCACGTTCGCTTGGGCTTGGGCCTCTGTTTTGTAGTAATCTACATTTGTCAATTTAGACTTTGGTTCTTCGTCTAAAAAACTGCTGCAAGCCGTAATTGTACAACCAATGCCTGCTATAACTATTGTTGTTAATATATTTTTCATGACTTTATTTTTTGTAATGAATAATTAGAATGTCGCGTTAATTCCAAATGTGAATGTCCTTGCTCTTGGATAAGAGAAGAAAGTCATGTTTTGAGCGAATTTACCGGTCGAAGAAGTTGATTCAGGGTCAAATCCATGATAATCTTTCGCTACGATCTGGAATAGATTATTCCCGCTCGCATACAACCGTAACCCGGAAAGACCGATTTTCTTGGCGATTTGTGAATCAAACGTATATCCTAATTGCAGCATATTTAAACGGAGATAAGAACCATTGCATACCCATTGAGAGTCTGCGTTAGAATCTTGTCCGGCGTGTCCCGTATTTGTTAAGTAAATCATTTGTTCCATCGTGTTTGGATTGGAACCATCGTATGCGTCATATAAGATATTATCCAAACCGTTCGTAATACCGAAGCGATCATAAGTGGAATGCATAAAGCGTTGCCATGTATCGACTCCCCATACGAATTGGAAATCAACAGTTAAGTCAAAATTCTTGTAGGAGAAGTTATTGATCCAGCTTCCGGTCCAATCGGGCAGGCCTTTTCCGATGATTTCTTTTTCCGTAGAGCGTTTAGGACGTCCGACTTGTTTCTTTTCGCATTTTCCGGCTTCATAGTCTTCAATCGTGTAGATTCCTTCTCTCACAAGGCCATAAAAGCTACCCATACTTTCCCCTACACGTAAAAGCGCTCCACCTCCTAAGAAATCTTCCAAATAGATATCCGCGTTGTTATCGCTTAACGATAGAATCTCATTTTTGTTGAAATTCAGGTTCAATGTGGAATTCCATGTGAATTCACCTTGGAACGGTGTTCCATTTACCATGATATCTAAACCTTGGTTCCGAACGGATCCTACATTCTTGAAAATCGTGGAATATCCCGTGGAATGAGGCACGGGAGCGTCAAGCAACAAATCTGTTGTTTTCTTGTTGTAATAAGCGATGTCGAAATTCAATCGATCATGAAACAGACCTAAGTTGAAACCTACATCGAATTGTCCTGTTTTTTCCCACTTCAGATCAGGATTGGACATGGTGTTGATGTAGGAATAGGGAGAACGTACTGTATTTAATAGCAGGGTACCGGATTCTACGGTTCCTAATGATTTGTAAGGGTCGATCTCGGAATTACCGGTCAAACCATAACTCGTGTGTAACTTCAGCGTGCTGATAATCTTGTTGTCTTTCAAGAAGTCTTCTTGAGAGACGGTCCAAGCGAGACCCACTGAAGGGAAAAAGGCATATTTGTTGTTTTCTCCAAATTTGGAAGAACCATCCACACGTCCTGTAACTGTTGCGGAGTAACGGTCTTTGTAAGTATATGCGAAACGCAAGAAATAAGAGTTCATAGCCCAACGGTTCCAATCCGATTCTGGAGCTTCAGGAATTGTACCTACTCCCATATTGTAATCCTCGAAGAAATTGTCCGCGAACCCTGTGGTTCTGGATTTGTTGTAGCGATACGTGCGTTCTTGCCAAGACAAACCGGCCATCGCGTTTATGCGATGTTCGTTCAAGGTTTTATTATATGTCAAGTAAGTTTCTTCTTGCCAATAAGTAATTTCTCTGTTTTGAAACTCCGCCCAGCCGTTAGGTTTGGAGTAGATTAGGTCATTGGGCGAATATGAACGGTTGTTTATATTATGATGGTCCATACCGAATTGGGTTTTCAGGTCCAATCCTTCCATGATATGGAACGTAAGAGCCGCGTTCCCGAAAATCTGCGTATTGTATTTCATGAGTTTCTGGTCGTTGAGGATGGATACGGTATTATCCATTGTCTCGAACCCTAATACGTCATTTAATGTGGTTGAGGTACAAAGCGCGTAACTACCGTCCGGATTATGTACCGGTAGCCAAGGCAACATCTCGATCATCGTACGGCGAGCCTCTTGCCCTCCACCATCCTCTTGCGTGTAACGTCCCCAAGTATGATTTACCAATACATTTACGGATGTGGATAACCACTTGGTCGGGTTAGCGTCGTACGCGACTTTCGCGTTGATACGTTTGCTGTACGTGTTCAGCATTATACCTTGTTGGTCCGTGTAGTTGAGGAATGCCCCTACAGAAGAGTTTTTTCCCGCTTGCTGGATATTGATTTGATGGTTATGGGAAATGGCGGTACGGGTAGCCTCATCTTGCCAATTCGTGTCATAAATAGGTTTACCGTTCTCGTCGAAATAGGTGGGATCGTTAAACCAATCCGTTGGGTTCAAAGACCAATTCATCCCTTGCCATGTGTTTTCGTTTTCCAAACCTTGCATAAAGGCGTCACACCATTCTTGTGCGTTCATCACATCCATTTTCCGAGCCATCGTGCTGACGCTAACGGAGCCTTGGTAGCTGATTGAGGTGCCTTCTCCATCTTTTTTACCTCGCTTCGTGGTCACCATAATTACGCCATTAGCGCCTCGCGCTCCATAAATAGCGGCGGAGGAAGCGTCTTTCAGTACCTCGATTGATTCGATGTCATTCGGGTTGACTAAGTCGAAATTTTCCATTACCACTCCATCCACTACATACAAAGGATCAGAAGACGCGTTGATGGTTGCCATACCTCTAATGATGACACGGTTGCTATAGGCTCCCGGTTGGCTGGAGTTCGAGAAGATATTTACGCCAGAGACTTTACCCCTTAGGTTTTCCAATGCGCTGAAGTTTTGGTTCTTCACCAAATCGTTTCCTTTCGCTACAGCGATAGAGCCTGTCACGTCAGATTTGCGCATGGTTCCATATCCGACCACGACTACCTCATCTAAGTTTTGGGTGTCTTCCACCAACCGGATATCGAGTGATTTTTGATTCGTGACTTTGATATTTTGGTCCACATATCCAATATACGAGACCTGCAGCGTGGCTTCATCCGCTACTTCCAACGTGAATTTCCCGTCGAGATCAGTGATGGTTCCGTTCGTAGTCCCTTTTTCCATGATATTGGCACCGATGACAGGAACGCCGTTGGCATCTACCACGGTTCCCGTGATTTTGCGCTTGTCTTGCTGAATGATAAGATTGGATGGAGTTTCTTTTTTCATTAGCATGATATTGTTCCCTTCCATTTTGTACATGACATTCGTCCCTTCAAAAAGGGTGGCTAGCACTTGGGCGACACTTTTGTCGTTCGCTTGCATGGAAACTTTCTGACCTAAGTCAACCTCTTTCTTA
>CASEGC010000089.1 GCA_949287365.1 uncultured Parabacteroides sp. | reverse complement strand
GTGTAGGTGGCGGTCGGCACGCCATCGGGCAGGATGATATGAACGATTCCCCGCTCCGGCCCCGTGTAGACCAGCGGCTCCTCCGCCGCCAAGCGGATAGGCTCGTTGCCCACCGGGTCGGCATACCGCGCGACAGGGTCGATGAAGAGCGAGGTGGAGAAGCCCGCGGGGGCGAACGCCGTAGCCCGCGTCCAGCCCTCGGCGGTCCGCGCCCACGCCGTGTTCCGCGTGGTGGAGCCTTTCGGGAGGCTGTAGACGGAGAAGTACGCGCTGTCCGGCGCGCTCTTTATCCGATAGCCGATGTAGAACGCGCCGCTCACCTCCACCGGCTCGGCGAAGCGGACGAAGCTCTCCTGCGCGCGGTCCAGCGGCTTCCGTGTCCCGACAAAGGTGTCCTCGGCGGCGACGTAGTTGAGGTACGCGGGGCTGAACGGCTCGGCGGCGAGCGGAGTCGTGGGCGCGTCGTCGCCCTCATAGACCACGACCTCCACCTCCGCCTCCTCGCTCACGGGCGGGGTCACGAGGTAGACGCCATACAGCAGCCCCGCGCCCGCCAAGCGATACTCCTCGGCGTATTCCGCGGCGGAGGCGTTATTGCCGAACAGCGGCTCCCTTTCGGAACCGGGATACGCCGCGCGCTCCGCCAGCTCCCTGTTTCCGGAATCATACACATTGCTCAGCCTGAGGCAGGGAGAGGATTGGTAGGGGTCCAGCCCCTCGCACGCGCGGATATCCTCGTCCGAGGGGTTGAGCCAGTGGCGGAGCTGCTTCGCCGGCTCGTCGCTCGCCTCCCACGTGGTGGAGAGGGCGAAGAAGTAGTCGTTCGCGGGGCTATCCGCCGTGGATTGCCCGCCCGACAAGCCGCCCACGACCTTCCCCGTCGCGTCGAACAAGGGCGAACCGCTGGAGCCGCTGGCCGTATAGCCCACGTCCCACCGCTCCACGCGCCGGTGGCCGTCGGGATAGAAGAGCATGTTGGGGTCGGTGAGGGTCATCGCGGAGAGCGCGTTGTTGGTCATGCTCACCCGCTTGACCGAGTAGGTGGGATGCTGTACGCAGGTGTAAGGCGAGGCATCGCCGGTATCCTCGACGCTCCAGCCGGCGTAGTAGGGGCGGTAATAGACCGGCGGCGTGTCGGCCAGCTCCAGCAGCGCCATGTCGCCCAGCTCGTTGGTCGCCCGGAAGTAGGCGGACGCCACGGACATCTCCTCCGTCCCGCGCGCGATTGGGTCGCAGAAGGGGCTGTCGTAATTGAAGAAGCAGACGATGCGGCCCGCTATCTCCTCATAGTCCGGGTTCTTTATCCTGAACTGGTTGTTCAGGCAATGCGAGGCGGTGAGCAGATAGGGCGTGCCGTCGTTCGCCGTGTTGTTGACGAGGCAACCCGTGCAGCCTACCGTCCCGTCGATAATCATCAGCGTCACGCTCCGGCCCCACAGCTTGTAGTCCAGCGAGTCGCTCTCGAAACAGGCCAAGGCGGGAATCCCCGCGATAGCGTCGGTGTCGTCACCCGGCTCCATCCCAAGAAGGCTCCGATAGCCGTGGTTCACCTCCCCCACCGTCAGCCGCCCCTGAAAGGCGGCGTTCGCCGGCTCTTGGTACTCGATGATGAGCCGGTCGCCCGGCAGGGGCGATACGGGCAAGATGCCCAGTTCCGAGTTGTTCAGGTGGTTGAACGCCCCCAACACCCGGCTCTGGTCCGGGGCGTACAGGAAGAGCCGCGCGCCCTCCGGCAGCTCATACTCGGTGAAAAGCACGTTGATGGACAACGCCCCGGGGGAGTAGATGCCCAGCCGCCAGACCCGCGTCCCGTCCGCTTGGGTGAAGGTGACACCGGAGTTGTGCCGGTCGAAATCGGTCATGAACTTGTAGGCGAACCGGTATCCGCTACGCAAATCGCTTTCGTTCAGCGAATCCAACCGCAGCTCCTCCGCCACGTCGAACGACGGCATCCGCTTGAACAACTCGCCCTCCGCGCTCCTCAGCATGGAGAAGGGCAACGGCCGCCCACCGTGGCTGACCTGCGCCCGCGCCGCGCCCCAAGGAGCGGTAGCCAGCAGGCACGACAAGAGATATAACAGAAGAAACTTTCTCATGGCGGACAAATATACGCGTTTTTTCTTACTTGCTCCGCACCTCGAATTCCGAAGTCAGCTCGATGCGCTTGTTCGCCTGCCAGAAGGTCTTGAGCAGGCGATACTTCCCCACCGTCAACCGGTAATACTCGCCCACGGGGAAGCGGAAGCAATAGAGCAAGGGGGCGCGGTCCACGCCGAACGCGTCGTCCTGCCACGACAAATCCCGCTTGAACTCCGGCTGGCTCCACCGCTCGCCGTCCCATCGGAGCAGGGACCAGCCCCGCCCGAACGACAACGGCGTCGCCGTAGGATTGGCCACGAACACGTTGATTACCTGAACGTCCTCCCAATAATAGGGATACTCCGTCCAGATACAGACCGACTTCTTCATGTATTTCTCCGGCAACGCCTCCGTGTACCAAAGGCAACACTGCGGCAACTCGTAACGCACCGTATCGCCGTCGGCATCCGCCTCGTCGGAGACCACTATCGTCGTGGCGGCATCGGCATCACCTATCACGGAAGATTCTTTTTGTCCATCGCCCGCGCACCCGAAAGCTCCAAGGCACGCGGCGAAAAATAAAACGGTTATTCGCATCTGCTTGTCAAGTTTCCACCAAAAGTACGAAAAAATTGACGGCTCTCTCATTTTCAACGCATTGTTTTCCTTTCTTATTTACATTTTATTTATATTTGGGGCTTTAATCATTCAAATCGTTAACTTATAAAAGAGAGTAAAAATGGAACAGACACGCCAGAAAAAACTCAGGTCGCTCGTCCTGTGTTTCCTTGCCGCTATCCTTTTCTGGAATTGCGAAGACGAGAACAAAGAAGAACCCGGACCAAACATCCAAGGTTCGGCCATCCAACTTGAGATGAATTACCTCGATTTCTCCGCCGATGGAGGCGAAGAGGAAATAGGTTTAAACGCCGGAGAGGATTGGGAAATCACGAACAACGCCGGGACATGGCTGGACGTGTCGCCCGATGGAGGCGCGAAAGGAGAAACACTTACCCTGACCATCCGCACGGACAGCAACGAGGGCAGCAAGGCACGGGAAGGACAAGTCGTCGTTAAAGCGCTCTCAGGAAACGCCGCCGACACGCTGACCGTACGTCAAGCCGGAAGAACACGTTACGTGGCGGTAGACTGGGAAAACGAAGCCACGTTAACCCAATTCGACCTCCAAAGCGGAACGGTACGGATCGCGTTCGAGGATGACGTTCCGACTTTCACTCCGGAAATCTCCTCCATCGTCGTACCAACCGATACAATGACCTACATCCGTGTCGTCCAATCCGTATCAGAGAACGGCAAGGAGGTCACGCTTCAAACCAAGGAAGGCTATATGACCGATATTTTCATGAACCAAGAGTTCACGCTCTCCCTGACACCCAACCCCGACACGCGGATGACCCGCTCGGGACGGTTGAACACGACCGACGACCAAGGCGTGATACACCCGGACAAGATTATCGCCCGCATGAAAGACGGTCGGGAAATCACGCTTTACGACGCCACCACGAAAGCGGCGGAGGACATACCTCAAAATATACCTATCCATATCTGGAGCGGAGCCATCGACTACACGGATTCCACCTTATTCAAATCAGGAGATACCCGCCTTTACTGGGAAAAATGCGTGTTATCCGCCCAATTAGGAGGAAACTTCTACTTCGCATTCAACAGCGAAGAGAAGCCCCTGCCCGGCGGCTTGCCATTCAAGACCGGACGGTTGGATAATTTCTACTTTTTCCTCGACGGAAGCCTTAGCGCGGATTTACTTCTCGCGCTTGAAAGTAGCATCGATATTAATTTCGAAAATTCCAACACGCTCGCACGCGATTTCATTGACTTAAAAGTTTCTTACCCTGTAGGAGGTATTCCACTTGTTATCTTCATTAAAGCGGATATGCTTATCGAAAACGCGTTCAACTTGGAATACCGCGGCAAAATATCCACTGGATTTCACGCGGGAATAGGGTTGAATGCCGGCGTAAACTATATCAACGACGTCGCAAGCCCTATTTTCGAGCCCTATTATTCATTCAATATATATCCACCTAAATTGGAAATTACCGGGGACATTTCGGCAAGTACCACCGTATATCCTTATTTCAAAATACGTTTCTACAATTTCGCAGGTCCAAATATCGCGTACAAACCTTACCTCGCGATGGAAGCCAACGTAGGAGCCGCCCTTTCAGCGGACCTGTCCCAAAGCTATTCGGGATGGAGCGAAGGACTTTTCACTCAAGACCTATTAACGGGAAACTTATCATTGGAATTTATAGGAAAGAGATTCGATACACGAGAAATCAAAAAGCAAGGTGACAAAAATTATCTTTTCCGGGCGCCCACGCAAATCGAATTGCTCTCGCCGCTTGAAAACGACCAAGTTTTCACGCCCGACGAGCCCATCGAGGTCCGCTTCCGAATCAATGGAGAAGGTATTGGAGACCTGCGTCCCATCACGCCGGGCGCCATCGTACGGGTAACCGCTTCCGGAGGAAAAACCGACCGTACTTTTTACCGCACGGACAACGATGGGGATATTACCGTAATCTATACGCCTGAAGAAGAGGGGGATTATATCACCGCTTCCGTCCTTGACGAGGAGGGAGAGGCGATAGACGAAGCGAGGTTCACGCCCGTGTTAGAAAAGAGGAAATTCAACATTACAGGGACTTGGTTAAGCCGAAGCGGCTTGACCATCAAAGACTCGGATGGGAGTATCATGGCCGAAAAGCATTGGTATGATATCCTTGAGCTTAATGATAATGATGGTTATTTTTTTGAACATAACCCTGGCAAGGAAATCGTGAGCGTCACCCATGGGAATTTCACGTCCGTTTTTCAACCCTATGGTTATAGCAGAGGAATTTATAAATATAACGCTAATCCTTCGCTATTGACCATCGATGTCGGAGAGGTCGCCAACTTATCGACCCAAAACGGGGAACCGGATCCCGGAGCATCCTTTTATAGCGTGTTCGAAAAAGGTGGTACGTATGAGGTGATGTTAGAAACCGACAGCGAAGGAAATATCGACAATTCTATATTTAACATCATAGACACGGACGAACAAATCGGGAGATTCATTATCGTTTTCGAGCGAGCGTCCAACTCCGCCAAGAGTACCCTACGTTCCTCCGAACAAACGGAATTCCCGGTAACGGTCGTCACGCTCGACAAGGCGGGCAAAATTGTCGGACGTACCTTGGAATGGCGTCCCGTCGTTCCTTACCGGGCGAAATAAGGTTTCCAGCGTGTTTCCTCCCAAAATACACGCGCATGTTTCCGAAAAAACACGTACGTGAATTCCAAAAAACACGCACGTGTTTTTTTGGGAATAAAAGCGTACCTTCGCGTTCTCAAGTATCAGATAATTATAGCGTAAATTTATGTCACGATTATTTCCTAACGATCTGCCCTACAAAGTGGCGGATATGAGCTTGGCGGATTTCGGACGCAAGGAAATAGAAATCGCCGAGCACGAGATGCCGGGCTTGATGGCGCTCCGCGAGAAACACACCGACCGGAAACCGTTGAAAGGCGCGCGTATCACCGGCTCGCTGCACATGACCATCCAGACGGCGGTATTGATAGAGACCTTGGTCGCGCTGGGCGCGGATGTCCGCTGGGCGAGCTGTAACATTTTCTCCACGCAGGACCATGCGGCGGCGGCTATCGCGGCGGATGGCGTGCCGGTGTTCGCGTGGAAAGGCGAGACGCTGGAGGAATACTGGTGGTGCACGGAGATGGCGCTCCGGTTCCCCGGCGGATTGGGCCCGAACCTGATAGTGGACGATGGCGGCGATGCCTCTCTGCTGGTGCATAAAGGGTATAACGCGGAGAACAATCCCGAGACGCTCGACCGCGAGGGCGAGAACCACGAGGAGCAGGTCATCCTCGATACGTTGCGCCGCATCTTGGCGGAAGACAACACCCGCTGGCATCGGACGGTAGCCGGAATGCGAGGCGTGTCGGAAGAGACGACCACCGGCGTACACCGCCTCTACCAGATGATGGAAAGAGGAGAACTGCTGGTGCCCGCCATCAACGTGAACGACTCCGTGACGAAATCGAAGTTCGACAACCTCTACGGCTGCCGCGAGTCGCTGGCGGACGGTATCAAACGCGCCACGGACGTGATGATAGCCGGTAAGGTGGTGGTAGTGGCCGGATATGGCGACGTGGGTAAAGGCTGCTCGCACTCCATGCGCTCCTACGGCGCGCGCGTGCTGGTGACGGAAATCGACCCGATTTGCGCCTTGCAAGCGGCTATGGAGGGCTTCGAGGTGACCACGATGGAGGAGGCGGTGAAGGAGGGCAACATCTTCGTCACCACGACCGGCAATTGCGATATCATCACCATCGAGCACATGAAACGGATGAAAGACCAGTCCATCGTCTGCAACATCGGCCATTTCGATAACGAGATACAGGTGGACAAGCTGGTCAACTACCCCGGCATCCAGCATACCAACATCAAGCCGCAAGTGGACAAATATACCTTCCCCGAGGGTAATTCCATCTTCCTGCTCGCCGAGGGCCGGCTGGTGAACTTGGGCTGCGCCACGGGGCATCCCTCTTTCGTGATGAGCAACTCGTTCACGAATCAGGTGCTCGCGCAAATGGATTTATGGCAAAAGGATTACGAGGTGGGCGTGTATCGTTTACCGAAGCATCTGGACGAGGAGGTGGCGCGCCTGCACTTGGAGCGCATCGGCGTGAAACTCACCACGCTGACCCAGAAACAGGCCGACTATATCGGCGTGTCGGTAGATGGCCCCTACAAAGCCGAACATTACAGGTATTAAATCAATCGGCGCTTATAATAAAGCGGGGCGTGTCAAAATCATGTATTGACACGCCCCGCTTCCTATTGATAATTTACACTATTCGCCATTCCCCTTATTTCTTTTCCTGCCCTGCCCGCCAAAAAGAATATCCCGCGGCACCCAACAAGAGCAAGAGTATCAGCAAGGAACTATATGAGGTGACGTAAGCCGCCGTGACATAGCCTTGAGGCCTGAACTCGAAAACGATTTGATGCTCACCGGCGGGAATGACCATGGCGCGTAGCGTCCAGTCCGCCCGGAAATGCTCCGCGGGCTTCCCGTCGACCGTGGCCTTCCAACCCGGCTGATAGTAAATCTCGGAGAATACCGCCAACTGGTCCGTCTTCGTTTTCGACGTATAAACCAATCGATTCGGGCGATAACTGTCCAACGTGATAGTAGCGGTAGAATCCGGCCTCGGCTCGAAGCCTTTCAACGCGTCGGCGAAACGCTTGTCCACCACGGCCTCCGTGAGCGGGTTGAGCCTGTTCAAGGCGGCTATCTCCGCATCCGCGTTCTCCACGATATCCACCTTATCCACGAACCACGCGTTACCGAACGCGAACGGATTACGCAAAGGCGGCTGCTCGGGGTTGTAAATGATGTAGCGGGTGTTCAACATATTCAAGGAGGGGCAGGCGGCGAAGGCCTTCATCAAGTCGTCCGCGGTCTTGGCCCCACGCAACGCGCTTATAATCGACTCTATCTCCCCCTGTAAGCGATGGTCTATCAACTCTTGATAACGCCTCAACTTCGCGGCGTGATAACCTCCGATGGAATGGTGAAAATAGGAGGTGTTCGTCTCCACGAAAGGACTGTTCAGGTTCAGCACACGGTAAGAGAGGTCCTTATCCTCCAAGATAGCCTTGTCGGCGACACTCTCCTTGTAAACCTCATTCGGCTTCTGCCGGACGAAATTATCATCATTCAAATATCGTTTGTCCACGCTCCAAAGGTCTACCAACGTCAAGACGAACAATCCCGCGCAAACCCACTTCACGACCTTCGGACGCGCTTTCGACGTATAATACCACCACAGCAGCACCGCTCCCAACAAGATAAACGCCAACGAACGCAAAGCGTCGGCCGACGCTAAGGAGGCACGGTCCATCAGCAACGCATTGTAGTACCAGTCCGGCAATTGATATTGCGCGTCAAACGAGGAGCGGAAATCCAACAACGCGCTCGGCATCAACCATAATATCAGACAAAGCCCCCCCGTGATTCCCAACGCGGCTATCAAACCGCGCTTCAGCCGCTTATCCTCCACGGAACCATCGAAAATCTCCTTCAATCCCCAAATAGCGATAATCGGGCACACCAGACCGGGTATCACCAAAGCCATCTCCACGGTACGGAACTTATTGTACAAAGGCAGATAATGGAACATCCAGTCGTTGAACCAGTCGAGATTGCGTCCCAACGCCAACAAGGTCAGGAACACGGCTCCGGCGAATAACCACCATTTCATCGGGTCGCGCACCACGAACATCCCCAGCACGAAAAGGAAGCAGACCACCGCCCCGAAATAGACCGGTCCGGAGGTAAACGATTTCTCGCCCCAATAGGTAGGAGCCTGTATATCTTTTCCCACTTGAGCGCCTTTCGCCCTCAACGCCTGATACAACTCAGAGTCCGGTCCCAGCATACCACCGGAACCGCCTCCGTACGCGTTCGGCACCAACAAGGTAAGTAACTCGCCTTTGCCATAACTCCATGCGAAAGCGTAATCCTTATCCAAACCGGAAGAGATTTTCTCGCCCGCCGGAGTCGTGGTAGTCAGTTCCGTAGCCCCGCGGATGGAATGCTGCCCCAAGTCCCATTGCGCATACATGTTCTGGGCGTTCGGCAAAACGGCGAGAACCACGCAACCGGCCATGATAACGGTCACCTTACCCAGTTCCTTATAAGCTTTCTCCTTTATCTTCCCGAACAAATAACCTAAATAGACGAACACGCAAAGCAACATCAGGTAATAGGTAATCTGCAAATGCGTGTTCGCGATGGAATAAGCGACACCCAACAAGAACAAGACCGTTCCCCACAGATATTTCCGCTTGAAAAGCAACGCCATACCCGCCAAGGTCAACGGCATATAGGCTATCACGTAGGCTTTCGTGATATGGCCCGCTTCTATGATAATCAAATTATACGACGCCAAGGCGAAAGCGATGGAACCGATAATCGCCAACCAAGCGCTCATGCCCATCACGCACATCAAGATGTAAAAACAAATCAAGCCGGTAAAGACCATACCCGCGTCCATATATCCTAACGCCTTTAACGGTTGCTCCAACCACAAATAACCGGGCAATCGCGGCGCGGGATTCCCGTAACCCGACACGTAAGGCATACCGCCGAACATAGCGTCCGACCATACGCTGAACTCACCCGGTTGGGCGGTCTTCTCGTATTGCTCCATTTGGCTGTTTCCCATACCGGTCGCTTTTTCAGTATCGCCTTGCCGGACCACCTTCCCCTCGAATACGGCGGGAGCGAAATAAACCACCGTCAGCAACAGGAACACGACTATCGCCACGATATGCTTGCCCCATTTACTTATCATACTACGCATAGAATCTATTTATTATGTTATTTATACTCTACCTTTAAACCATTTGGCGAAATAGAACCGGATAGCGAACCAAACGTGTAACAAAGCGGTAGACACGCTCCCGTAATACACGCACATGATGCGATACCGCTCCTTCAAGGAGGCTTTCCGGTTCGCTACACTCAATCCATCCTCCAAATAGTTGGACAGGACCATCCGGGTGTTATACACACGCTCCGCCCGCTTCAGGCACCGGACGCACCAATCATAATCCGCCGACCAGCGATATTCCGTGTTATAGGATGGCGTTATCTCCCGTTTGGCCACGAACGATTGATGGCAAACCAACATCCCCATCCGGAAACTTTTCCATGTCAATCGCCGGGGCGCTTTCAAACGGCGCATACCCAACGAGCGTCCTTCCGCATCCACTATCCGTGTCTCTCCATAAATCACGTCCGGCAAATATACTTTCTTTTTCAAGAAATTCACAATCCTTTGTACGGTATCCGCCGTAAAAAGCGTATCGCCGGCGTTCAGGAACCACACGTAATCGCCTGTCGCCCGGCTCAACCCCTTGTTCATGGCGTCGTACAAGCCATTGTCCGGCTCGCTCACCCACGAGACGATGCCGGACGCGTATTGGCGGATAATCTCCACCGTCTTATCCGTCGAAGCGCCATCTATCACGATATACTCGATATTCGGATACGACTGGCTGAGCACGCTCAATATCGTACGCTCCAGCCAGCGTTCCGCGTTATAAGTGACCGTTATAATCGAAAATACAGGTTGCTTTTCCATACGTTTCCTTTACGATTTCATTAAACGTCGATACAAACGAATATATTGTTCCGCCACGACCGACTCCCGATAACGCTCATGTACCTCGCGGACGCAAGCCTCACTCAACCGCTTCTCCTCCCGATTTTCTATCACCCATTGGATGCCACGGGCCAAGTCGGCGGAATCCCCGCGCTTGGCGACATATCCGTTCACCTGATGGTCTATCATCTCAGGAATGCCTCCCGTATCGAAACCCACGCAAGGCGTACCGCACGCCATCGCTTCCATAATCGTATTCGGCAAATTATCCTCCAATGACGGAATAACAAACATATCCGCGCAAGAATAAGCGCACGCCACCGAATCCGGCTTTGACAAGTACCCTAAAGTATACGCCTTGAAAGGGAATTGGCTTGAAACCTCTTCCGGACAGTTTCCCATCAAGACAATTTCGATTCGACCCGCGGACCATTCCCTCAACGAGCCACAAGCCTCGATGAAAAAAGAGACTCCTTTACGGATATCCGACAATTTAGCGGCGGCGAAAAGAAGCAAAATCTTGTCTTCCGGTAAACCGAAACGGAGCCGAGCCTCCCGCTTATCTTTCGGGTTAAAGACCGTGGTATCTATCGGATTCGGGATAGAAGCAAAACAAGCGGATTTCAACCAGACTCCTTTTCTCGCTTCCTTCATAATCCAACGGCTACAACCTACGAATGTCACTCTCGATAATCCTATTCCACCTTTCCGGTTAAATAGATAATACGCTAAATCGAATAATGGATTTCGCCTCATCATCGGACACCGAAAACATTTAGACGCGAATTTATCACATTCCCCCGGATAATGACAAATCGCCGTGGCGGGCCACATGTCGTGCAGGGTCCAGACTATCGGTTTTCCCGTGTTTATCAATTTCCTAATATCGGCAAGAGACAAGAAGCCTTGATTAATCCAATGCAAATGAATCACGTCCGCCTCCTGAACCAACGGATGCTTGGACAAATCCGTTCCCGTGTTCGCTATCGAGACCTGAAAAAGATTCTTTCTCGAAAAGAGATTACAGATGAGAATAACCAGCCGCTCCCATACGAACCGCAGAAAATTCAACCGCCTTTTCATGCGGCTATCATCGATGGAGACAACGTGAGGGTCATCCGTCTTCCGGTCTCTCACCAGCATGGAGGCCTCCACGCCGGATTTTCGTAACGCCTTCATCAACCGGTTCGCCGCGACCGCCGCTCCCCCCGTAAGCTCCGATGTATTTAACAGGACTACCTTCATTCGCTAATACCCCATTTATCCGTCCACGCCATAAAAATGTTCATATATTCGCAACACAAAGAACGACACATCCGTTTCGTTTCATTAAGAAATGATAGAAAGTAAATCAAATTAGAAAAAAAATCATCAAGGTCTTGGTCTCCACACTCGAAACCTCCCAAATCAGTTGGTTCCGTTATTTCATAGAGAGTACAATGCTCTAATAGATAACTCATACCTCTTCTCGCTTAGATTTCGCTAATATATCTTTCACAAACTGAACCCCTTGTTCATAATGAACATTTTTGTTTTTCTTATCCAATGTTCGTTTTAGGTATTCTTCATAAATCTTGTTCGCCTGAGATTCAAACTTCTCAGCCACTTCACCTGTCAACACAGGTACGGATGCTATCGCTAATGCCATAATACTACAAATTTATTTTGCGAAGATAAGGAAAAAAATCAAACTTTCAACTTGCGTTCTTATACGCTCTCCTCGCGCGCGTACGCACATTATATTATGGAAAAGCCAAAAATGGAACAAATATATCCACTCCTCTATGAAAAGAAGAAGTCAAAACGGGACAAGTATATCCGCTATCCTCTGAAAAGCTCCCCTGTCTTAGGGGAGCTTTTCAGGCTCGACACGTCCTGCTTTCAAGTTGTTTTTGACATCAGATAGTTTGAGCCACCCTATGACACATATACGCTTACGCGCGCATACGCGTGTGCGTGTGTAGAGAGATAGAAAAGAAGCAAGAATGCAAGTTCACGAAAGCTCGTGTCGCCCCCTCGCGAATATCGGCGTTGGCATACGCAGGCTTTCAGCCTTCACATCGCGGATATTAGCGTTTACCTACGTGAATATCCACAATTGGATGACAGGAAATCCATTCAAGCACCATCCACTTTTGGCATAAAGTAACGAAAATAATCGCTACACGATATCGGGAAATATATAGCTCGCGATAGTGAAAAGAGTTTATTCTTTTCACTAGAATAAAATATTTTATTCCGCAATTTCACGCACAAAAGCATTAAACGAGCCTTACTCAACAACCCGGATCGGCTTTGATGCCAAGCGAGTTTCATCGCGTTAGCCTTGGACTTTGTATCCACAGGAATTGAACGCAACAAATCATAAGTTCGTCTAAAATAACTTTCCATATCCGAACGAATAATACGATATTGCTTATATGTTCTATACACGGAACGATATATATTCACCATACTTCGCTTATAATTCAATGGAGCGGTATATGTCGCAGAATCAACATGTTTGCGTTGATTGACCAATACTTTATCCACGTAGGATATTTTCTCATATGCGCCCGCGACGATTGAAATGAAATGATCATACATATAATCCTCTATCCAATTCTTTAAAGCGAACAGTTTGTCCAAGAATTCCCGTTTCAACATCATCGTATGTCCCGCTATCATAGCGGAATAAATCATCCTTTCTAAATAAATATTCGGTTTTCGATTATCGAAATAGGCCTTAGCGGATGGTTCCGACTCCTCTGCGAATGGCCTTGTCATACCCGCGGATAACCAATTATCACCAATCGTATCGACTTGCCATTCTATTTTCCGAGGCTCCCAAATATCATCCTGATCCGAAATCGCAATAAAATCGCCGGTAGCCCGCCGCATCGCGGAATAGAAATTCGGATTCACGCCTCTACCCGCCTCATTCCGGAACACCTTAATAAATGCGTACTTTCCCTGATATTCCTGAAGGATTTCCCATGTCTCGTCCGTGGAATTGTCGTCCTGTATAATGAACTCATAGATAGGATATGTCTGATTCAATATAGAATCCATCTGTTCCCTGATATACTTAGCCCCATTATAGGTACACATCACGACCGAAACTCTCTTTTTGCTTTCCATCATACTCATTATAACTTATTTAAGCGGACAAACACTCAATAAAACCGAAGCTACTTCCTTGGCGCATCGTTCCACATTATAAGAATTTTCAGCCAAACGCCGCCCATTTTCGCCTAACCTTTTAGCCTCTTCCGAATGATAGCTCAGGTATCTTACCGCGTTAATCCAACCTTCCACATCCCCGTAAGCCACCTTTTTCCCAACCTGTTCATTCTCCACATCGAACGGGAAAGTAGGATTATCCGTGGCGATTATCGGCAATCCTAACGCCAATGCCTCCACCAAGGAGGTCAATCCTACCGTATACGGAAAATTCAAGCAACAAATCAAGACAGCGAAAGCGTTATTGACCTTTTCCGCCATCTCCAAGTGCGTAGCGTCCACTATATGGAAACGCACGTTACTTTTCAACCCGCCAACCTCCGCTCTTATCCACTCCTCATAATCATTCACCCTACCGCCAAAACGAGTGGTATAAATATCGCACTCCTCATCCACACTATTAAACGCCTTGATAAGCGTAACAAAATCCCGGTTCTCCCTGCCTGTAGAAATAAAACAAGTTTCCGTTTTTCTCTTCGTGATCAAATGGTCATAAAACTCCAAATCCGCGCCCCAGCAAACGACAAAAGCGTTTTCCTTTTTCACTTTCCCCGTTTTAAGTGAATCTTGAAGCAATTTATCACTAAAGAAGAACATCTTATCTATTCCCTT
The DNA here is from genome assembly GCA_949287365.1 of uncultured Parabacteroides sp. Classification (GTDB taxonomy): domain Bacteria; phylum Bacteroidota; class Bacteroidia; order Bacteroidales; family Tannerellaceae; genus Parabacteroides. Next base: position 33,425 of record CASEGC010000089.1, on the reverse strand, counting down.
ATAAAACAGAGAAGAGCCTAATCGCCTTATGAATCCCTTAGGCACGATCACGGCGGTATGATGCCATATTACGATTGGTTTCCGGAACAAGCCTAAAGCCCTTAGAAATATCAAAAGTTCCAATCCCGTATGTGTTACCGCATATACCGCTTCATAACGTTGGGCACTGAATATAATCTTCCACAGATTATAAAACATCAGTTTCCACTTATGCAGATAGGGATTGAAAGGAAACGTATGATAGATACACTCAACACCATATCGATGAAGATGCGTCAAGCCATACAACAGATGTCCCGGCACGGCACTCTTTTTCCATCCTTCGTAATAGGACTTCACATCCACCATATGATAGAAATAGACTCTCATCTGCTTTCAATAACACGATGGCACTTATCCAGAAACTCTCTCATATACTCCTCATAGCCTCGCTCCATCCGGTTTTCCTTTACCTTGATTTCCTCCAAAGGAACGCATTTTGCTAAAGCCGAGTCCAATTTCTCCACCAGCTCATCGAGTCGATGAGGGTCAAAGATATCGCCGTTCTTTCCCGGCTCTATCAAGCAAGCCGCACCCGCCACAGAAGAGCATAACGTATAGCATCCCGCCAATAAAGCCTCGTTCACCACGGCTCCAAAACGTTCATAATAGCTGGGTAACACGAACATTTGCCCCACGTTATAACAAGCGTATAAATCCCGTCCTTCCTTTTTCCCGACACACAGGACACGCTCGTTATCTATCAAGCCTTTATGATCGGCATGTTCATCCAACATAAAACATTGTTCTCCATCCCCCACAAGCAATAACACCGCTTTTGGATATTTATCCGCAAGCGCGGCGAAAGCGTCTATCAAGAAGAAAAGGTTCTTGATGCCAATCAAACGCCCGACAAAAAGAACGACCTGTTTCCCTCTCAAATGGAATCGCTCCGCAAAGGTATCCGAAACGGGAAGCGCATCTTTAAGTGACCGTCTGAAACCTTCATCCTCTTGAATAATCGGGAAAAACAGGAACTTCCCTTCGGTATGGAAATGCGCTTTATACCATGTCATCACCTCATCGTTCGTCAAGATAATCCCGCTATAAAAACGGACGGCGATAGCACGCGTAATCCGTTTTACCCATCCCGGGGACGCGGCGATATCCCGACTATCATCGCAAATCGTGAGAATACGCAGTTTCCAATCAAACAGGAACTTATATATCAACAATAAAATCCCCAACAAATTATATTCGCTACAAAACACGATATCCGGCTTTTCTTTCCAAAGGATGGAGAGAACCTGCGTCCGAAGATTCTTGATACCAAACAAACCCGGAGCGAGAAACCGAGGGGTAAAGCGTAACCGCTCTCTCAACCTATCCTGCGTGAACGATTGCTCCAACACGTCTCCAAACTCAAAATAGAACGTAGCGTCGAACTCCTCATCCAAGGAGTTGAAAAAATCGACCCGATACGGAGCGATAGCGGGATGGAATACGACCAGTTTCTTTTTCATCTCAAAATGCGTTTTATCTTTTCGGAACGCCAAACCTCTTTATTCGTTTCCAGTTTCATCTTCCAATAAGCGTGCCTTTTCGCGTTCATCAACACGACAAACTGGAGGATACGTATATAACTCTTCAATTGGGTAATGACGTAAATCAACCGTGCGCCAAATTTACCATAAACTTTCCGGAAATAGATGTATTGCCCCTCATATAGATAATAAAGTCGCGACCGCTTGATATAAGAGGCTCGCCCTTCCAGATGCGTGATTTGGGCGGTGGGAACGGAATAAACGCCTAAACCCACCTTATGAATCCGGTGGCACAACTCCGTCTCCTCATAATTCATAAAGAAATCCGGAGAGAAACCACCAAGCTTATCCAACACGGTTCTTCGTACCATCAAATCCGCCCCGATAACCGACGCTACCGGTATCGCTATATTTTCCTTATTGAAAAACTTAGATTTAGGATAGGAAAAACATAGCGGAGGCAAATAAAAGATGGAAAGAAATTCCCAAACGAAAGAGGGGAATTTCCGGCTGAAAGAAGTCGTAGGCTCACCCCGTTCATCATACAGATTCCCGCCACAAGCCCCCACGGACGGATTCGCCTCCATAAACCGATACAATACGCTTATCGCATCATTCCGTAACAAAGTATCCGGATTCAAAAACAACACATAATCCCCTTTCACCTTCTCCAAACCTAAATTATTCGCCCTGCCAAAACCCATATTCTCAAAAGATTGAATACAGATTATCTCCGGATAACATTCCTTGATACGCTCCAGCGAACAATCCTCCGAATGATTATCCACCACGATAATCTCATAGTCCACGTCACATGTCATCTCCTTGACACTCCGCACGCTATCGAGTATCAAATCGCAAGTCTTATAATTCACGTATATGATTGAGACGGACATAGTCAAAGAGAACTATTAGTGAAAAAATCATCAATGATACGGTCCCAAGAAATCATCTGAGGATCAAAATCCGAGAAAACATCAATATCTATTTTCCCGTCAATTATATCTTGAATCCTCTGAGCCAACATTTTATCATCATCCTGTTCAATCAAAGAGCCATATTTGCCTTCTTGTATCACGTCCGATGCGGCACCGACATCTGTCAGAATAAGATAATTCCTGAATCTTAACGCCTCATTCAATACCAACGCATAACATTCAGAGCGAGAAGGTAATACAAAAACCTTCGCTCGATTATAATACTCCCATAATTCTCTTTTGTCATAAATAGCACCAACAAAAATAACAGAAGACCTTTTTTCAGGATAACGATTAAAAAAATCTGAAATACAAGGTTTAAAATCAGTCTCTATGGGACCTACAAAATAAAATTTCCAATCTTTCAAATCTATTTGCTTCAACGCTCTCAACAACATCTCCGTATTCTTGACATACGTTCCTAAACGTCCAACCGTTAAAATAGCGTTTTCTTTCTTTTGGTATATATTTTCCTTCAAATTTAAAGTAGATAACATCTCCTCATCGAATCCATTCCTTACAATCATCACTTTTTCCTTAAAACGATCAGGCGAAGGAATCTCCTTCATCATTTTTTTGTAATAAATAGATGTCTCACACGTTATTAGATCAACCTTATCTAATGATTTCAATAAGAAATATTTTTTTACTTTTTCACGAAACGAATGCGGATTTACATAAAATAACGCATCCATATACCCATCCAACTTCACATAAGCCTTACCCTTCCTATTCAAAAACTTATACATCAAAATCATCAATGCGGTCATCAACGTATAATGAAAACGAAGGAAAACATCAATTCGAGAAGCGTTCCTCAATAAATAACATAAGAAGTTTAATTCTCTACAAATAAAAAAGTCACCTTCCTTTCCTCTCATATTCAAAGGGAACAAGTGTACACCTCTGAGAACAGAAGGAAAGTTTTTATTTGTCTCAGTTCTAGGATATACAATCTCTGTCTTATATCCTCCCTTACGCTTCAAATAATAAGGAAGAAGAAAAACATCTTTTCCTAAATGTTCTACCTCAAAATGATTAAATATTAACGTCAACCTTTTCATACAAGCTCTTTTCTATTACTTCTTTCTTAAATAAACCAACATTTCTTTAAATATAATAGAATTACCTAAATACATCAGTATCACATAAAAAAAAGCAGAAAGAATAATTTTCAAAAGTAGCAAAATCAACAAATTTTCTATTCGCATAGTAAATAACCAAGTGATGAAAAACGATAAACCCGTAGCCAATAAATAAGGAGTCATATCTTTAATTACCGACATCAAATTCATATCTATAATACGATTTACAGAATAATGCCAAAACAAAATACCTAAAAAATATACACAGATATAAGCTACTAACATACAATATATACCATAAGGAAAACACACAAACACACACAATAATTGAACGACACCAACACCAATAATTCCCCACATATACAATTCAGACTTTCCATGAGAGATCAACAACTTAGCGTATAAATTCCACAAAAAACCCATAGCTCCCCAAACACAAAAAAGTTGTAAAAACGGCACACTAGGAAGCCACTTATCTCCTATCAACAAACAAATGAATTCATTCCCTATAAAAGCTAAACCCAACATTAATGGGAAAGAGATAAAAGAGCCAAAACGTACCATTTTCCTAAACACATTCCTTTGACGTTCCAAATCATCCCCAACTGACACGAAAACAGGTTGGGCTACATTGTTTATCATACCCGAAATGAAGGTGTTTCCCATTCCTTGCCATTTATAACCTTGAGAATAAAAACCCACTTGCTTCGCGTCATAGAATTTCCCCAGCAATACCGAGAATATATTCGAATTAATTTGAGTGAATATGTTAGTCAAGAAAATCTTCACACTAAACGGGAATATACGTTTCAGGAACGACAAATCCATCTCAAATGAAGGCCGCCACGGAGATATATAGCATTTCAATAAGGAATTAATCGTTACATACGACATACTTTGCAACGCGATTGCCCAATAAGCGAAATTATTTAAAGCCAATACGACACCTATTATTCCCGACAACAACAATGACACGATATCAATCTTTGCCTGCTCTTTCACCATCAAGTTCTTAAACATAACCGCATAAGGAACTGAGGCTATTCCCGAGAAAAAGAAACTTATAAACAAGACACGAGACAAAGCGGTCAATTCCGGCCTATGATAAAACGTAGAAATCAATGGCGCTGAAAAATATAAAATAAGATACAATAGCAAACCCACAAAAAAAGTAAACCAAAAAACAGCATTATACTCTCTTTGGGAGGTACTCCGGTTATTTGTCAGCGCCTCCGTAAACCCGCTATTGATAATCGAGCTCGCTATTCCGGAAAAGATAGCCAACATCCCCACCAAACCGTAATCCTCGGCGTTCAAGATACGGGCCAAGAAAATTCCGAACAACAAGTTCAGCAACTGCTGTACCCCGTTGCTGACTCCTCCCCAAAAGAGGCCTTTCGCCGTTTTTTCCTTTAGTGATTGCTCTGCCATCCGTGTCTTGACGATAAATGCCACACAAAGATAAGATAATTATCCGACAGAGCGAACGGAAAGAGACATTTAGCGTCGGTTATTCTTCAAAGAGAGGCGAAGAGAGGCGAGGCTTTCCACTAATATCGTGTGATTATAACAACTGATTGGATTTTAACCACCTTTTCCCACTTGGAGTCAGGAACCATACCAATGCTACGATACACGGAATACCAACCATTCCCAAAATAATCAATGTTCCCATCATTTAGTTCTCCTTTTTCTTATTTGTCAATATCAAGCCAAGCAATAACAACGCAATAGACACCACACCACTAAGGACATAGATAAGCCAGCGCATATCCTCCAAATCTTTAATCATTGACGTTATGAAAACACCCGTCAAAAAAATACTTTGATACATCTATCAGGTAATTTCCTAATTTCTCTTTCCACATATCACAAATGTAAAATAACAAAATGAAAACTCCAAATATATCTTTACTATTTCATCGTATAGTTCACGAATAAATGCCCAAAACCATTAACGCAAACCGTTATCCATAAATACAAACAGAAAGCCAAACACACAAAATCGCTTCCACAAAGATTGAAATCGGGCCATTTCGCTAACAGGCGTTTTTCGCGAAAATCGCGAGATAGAGAAAGGGGAAGCCCCGCGGAAGGATTTTCCTTCGGAAACACGACCGTGTTCCAAGCGAGAAGCGACCACTCCGGAAGCCGAAAATGATTATCCACGAAGGAAAAGATAGCTTTCCCCGAAGGAAAACACGCTTATGTCCGAAAGAAAAGTACGTGATGCTCGAAGGAAAACATGACCCTGTTTCCGGCGAGTCTCCCTTTTCCGATGAAATCCGCTACGTTTTTCGCGTCAAAATAAAAGGTCGTTTTTCAGCATATCGTTATCCATCAACGAATTACCGAAATTTTTTCTCGTTTTCGCGAGCGACTCCTCCATTGGCCCGAAAAACTCGATTCTCCGGAAGTTTAAAATACAAAATGTCAAAACTGTCATTTTGATACCAGCGGAAAACGCCGGGCAAAAAGGCGATTTACGGGAAGGGAAGTATATAAAAAAGAAAAGGCTGTCTCACGACAACCAATTTCCACTGTTAACCTTAAATCTAATACCATGAAAAACACAGTGCAAATATAGAGGTTTTATGCTATACAACACAAGAAATTATTTGGAAAATTCATCGCTTTAACACGATTTAATCAAAACATGTTCTACAACATAGTTTATAAATACTTTTTTACGCTTCAAAGCCACCCAAGAAGGGAAGCGACATGAGGAATCCCGATATGCGTTTCCCTGTCCGGATGGATTTTGATTCGCTTGTCCCGCTAAAAAGAACGAAAGAGGGAATTCTCTTTGGATATTTTTCCTAATTTTGCGGCTCATAATCATACATATATAAAGATACAATACAAAAGAATACGATAAGCATTACGATGAAAAAGATGTGTTTGTCAAAGAGGTTCCCTCTTTCTTTATGTTATTTGCTTTGCGTCCATCTTACGGCGTTGTTGTTTTTCGCCTTGTTCCGCGCCGTCCTTTTCTTCGGCACGGGTTACGAGCTGTCTCCCGAGGCCTCCGGCGATTACGCCTTGCAAGGCATGGCGTTCCTGCGCGGATTGTGGTTCGACAACGTAATCGCCTGTTATATAATGGTTCTTCCGCTATCCATATTCTGGATAGCCGGATGGTTCGATTACGCCGCCCGGTGGCTTTACCGTTCCGCGGCCACCTTCTTCACTCTTTTTTACGCGCTTTGCTTCATCATTTGCGCCGCTAATATTCCCTATTTCGAGTACTTTTTCAAACCTATCAACTCCTCCATCTTCAATTGGTTCGGCTACGCGGGAACCACCACGTCGATGGTGCTCGGCGAATCATCTTACTACTTTCCCATAGCTTTGGCCGTTATCGCTATCGTAGCCTTCGCTTGGTTCGCGTTTTGGCTTTCACGCAGGTTCTACGCCCTCATCCGCAAGATTCCCGTAAGCCACGAATGGAGGGATATTCTCTCGACGGTAATCCTGGGAGCCATATTGATAGGATTATGCGTTTTCGGCATCCGCGGACGCCGGGGATACAACCCTATCAAGGTAAGCCAAGCCTATTATTGTAACGACCCGTTCCTGAACCAATTGGGAATCAATCCGGTTTTCAACCTGATGACCAGCGCCATAGATGACAATCGGGAGGAGAACCGCACCTTGCGCCTCATGGATGGCGACGAGGCGATAAGCGTCGCGCGGAAGCTATTGGACCGTCAAGGTATCGAGAATATCTCTCCCATCGCGCGCCATGTGGAGGCGGATTCGGGAAGCGTCTCCGGACATCGGAACGTGGTGATTATCCTTATGGAATCGATGTCGGCCCACTTGATGAGCAGCTTCGGGCATCAGGGCGAGCTGACCCCCTTCTTGGACAGCCTGTACCACGAGTCGCTCAGTTTCAGCAATTTCTATTCTTCGGGAATCCACACCAATCACGGTATGTATTCCTCCTTCTACTCCTTCCCCGCCATCATGAAGCGTAACGCGATGAAAGGCTCGGTCATCCCGGTCTACTCGGGCTTGCCTACGGTGTTGAAGGAGAACGGATATCACAACATGTTCTTCATGACCCATGAATCGCAGTACGACAACATGAAAGCCTTCTTCCTGACCAACGGCTTCGATGACATCTACTCGCAAGAGAATTATCCGAAAGACAAGGTGGTCAATAGCTTCGGCGTGCAGGACGATTTCCTCTTCGAGTACGCCTTGCCGGTGCTGGACCGCCAGGCTCAAACGGGCCAGCCGTTCTTCAGCGTACTGCTCACCATCAGCAATCATCCCCCTTATGTCATCCCGCCCTATTTCCATCCAAGGAGCCGGAAAAAGGAGGAGCAAATCGTGGAATACGCCGATTGGTCCATCCGTAACTTCATGACAGAGGCGGGGAAACGGCCTTGGGCCGAAAACACGTTGTTCGTCTTGCTGGGCGACCACGGGAAGTTGGTGGGCACCCCTGAGTGCGAAAGCCCGCGGTCCTACAACCACATCCCGCTCATGATTTACGGGAAAGACATAGAACCGCGCGTAGTGGAAGATTACGGAGGGCAGGTAGACTTGGCCCCCACCCTTTTGGGATTGCTCGGCGTCAGTTACACGCAAAACGATTTCGGCGTGAACCTGTTGAGAGAAAAACGGCCTTACATGTACTTCACCGCTGACAATCTCATAGGCGTACGGGACTCTTCGAGACTCTATCTCTATTTCCCGGACAACCGGCAGGAACTCTACTATCGGACACAAGGCCAAACGGTGCAGGTCGCGAGGGAAGATTCCGTGTTCCGCGACATGAAGCGTTACGGGTTCTCCATGTTGCAATGCGCCGAAACGCTTGTACAACGGGGACAAACGCTTAACCATCCGAAAACATCGTCCCCACGATGACGCACGTGTCTTCAGGAAAAGACGTACATGTTTATTCGGAAACACGCACGTGAATATCCGGAAACACGCACGTCTTTTCCCTAAGGGGAAACAGGCTTTCACATTTATGGGCGAACGGAGAGAGAATACTTGCTATTTTTTCGTACTTTTGCTGTCCGAATCTTGAACATATAAATGATGAGTTATCTGATAAGCGCTCCGGACGCGCCAATCCGTATGTCCGTAAAGCTCCCCGCTTCTAAAAGTATAAGTAACAGGGCGTTAATATTGAACGCGCTCAGTTATAGCGGCTACGAGGTGGAGAATTTATCCGATTGCGACGACACGAACCTAATGGTGAAAGCGTTGAATTCCAACGACCGGAATTTTGACGTGGGGGCGGCGGGTACCACGATGCGCTTCCTGACCGCGTTTCTCTCGAAAGTGGTGGGCGAATGGACAATCACCGGCACGGAACGCATGAAAAACCGGCCAATCAAGGTATTGGTGGAAGCGTTAAACCAATTGGGAGCCCGTATCGAGTACATGGAAAAGGAAGGCTATCCACCTTTGCGTATTTTTGGGAGCGCATTGCAAGGAGGAGATATCTCTTTGCCGGGAAACGTGAGCTCACAATACATCTCCGCGATATTGATGATCGCTCCCTTGACAGAAAAGGGGGTGACGTTACGTCTGGAAGGCGATATCATCTCGAAACCTTACATCCGCCTGACGCTGGGATTGATGGAGCGATTTGGCGTGAACGCCTCATGGACGGGGAACGTCATACGAGTCACCCCGCAAGAATACACGCCTGTTCCTTTCAAGGTAGAATCGGATTGGAGCGCCGCCTCCTATTGGTATGAGATAATGGCGTTGTCGAAAAGGGGAGAGATTCGCTTGGAGGGTTTGTTCAAGCATAGTTTGCAGGGAGATGCCGCCGGAGCGAGGTTGTTCGCCCGACTGGGAGTAGGTACGACTTTCACGCGGGATGGCGTTTTGTTGCGATACACCGGCGGTTCACGCGATAAGCTTGTCTACGATTTCGCGGACGAGCCGGATTTGGCCCAAACCTTCGCGGTTACTTGCGCCTTATTGAACATTCCTTTCCGATTCTCCGGACTTCGTTCCTTGCGCATCAAGGAGACCGACCGGATAGAGGCGTTAAAGGCGGAACTCCGGAAGTTGGGATATACGCTGACAAGCCATAAGGATAATATCTTGGAATGGGACGGCGGGCGTAGCGAACCGGAACCGCGTCCGGTCATAGCGACTTACGAGGACCATCGGATGGCGATGGCGTTCGCTCCCGCGGCATTGGTATTGCCCGAGGGAATCAGGATAGCCCACCCGCGGGTAGTCACGAAAAGTTATCCGCGTTATTGGGAAGATTTAAAAGCCGCCGGTTTCGGAGTCAGGGAAGAGAATAATGATATTTAACAATCGATAATCAAATCGGTCAACGAATTATGTGGTATCTAATCATAAGTATAGTCTGTTTGGGAATCGTAGCCGCCATCGCCGGTTATTTCCGTGAGAAGAAACTCCGCAAGATGCTGGAGCGGGGCGAGATCTCGGAGATACCGGAGGCGAAAGAGATTCCGGAAGTCTGTTGCGGCCAGCATGAGACTTGTGAACGGGACAGTCTCCTGGCGGCGGTTAGCAAAAAGGTGGAGTATTATGACGATGAGGAGCTGGACCGTTTCCGGGGCATGGCGGCGGACGCTTATGATGACAAGGCGGTGGAGGAGTTCAGCGAGGTGCTTTATACGCTCCGGGAAGTGGAAGTGGCCGGTTGGCTTCGCAGTCTGCAATTGCGCGGCATCAATTTGCCTGATGTCTTGAAAGACGAGGCATTCTTGATAGTGGGTGAACGGCGTATGCGATAATCGGGAATAAACGGGGAATATGGAATTGTTGCGATATACCTTTTTCCAGAACGCGTTGATAGGAAGCCTGCTGACCGCTATCGCCTGCGGAATCGTAGGCACGTACGTCGTATCGCGCCGTTTGGTGTTTATCAGCGGAGGAATCACGCATGCCTCGTTCGGAGGATTGGGGCTGGGCTTTTATCTGGGCTTAAATCCCATCCTGATGGCGATGGCGTTCTCTGTCCTTTCCGCTTTCTGCGTGGAATGGGCGAGCCGTACGCAGGAGGTGAGGGAAGATTCCGCGATAGCCGGTATATGGTCGCTGGGAATGGCGTTAGGCGTAATTTTCATTTTCCTTACGCCAGGTTACGCGCCGAACCTTTCCGCCTATCTGTTCGGGAATATACTGACCATTTCCTTCTCGGACATCGGTTGGATACTCGGCTTGGTCATTCTACTGATAATCATGTTTTCCCTGTTTTTCCGGGAAATCGTGTACGTGGCTTTCGACCGTGACTTCGCGCTTACCCAAGGCTTGCCGGTACGGCTGATAGAATACGCGATGATGTGCTTTATCGCCATCACGATTGTCTTATCGATTCGTTTAGTGGGTATCATGTTGTTGATAAGCCTATTGACATTGCCACAAATCACGATGAACCTGTTCACGTCCGATTTCCGGAAAATCATGATTGGAAGCGCCATCATCGGCTTTTTGGGCTGCGTGTGCGGATTGGTCCTCTCCTATTACCTGAACGTTCCTTCGGGCGCGTTCATCATCTTGTTCCTGGTTCTTTTGTTTTTATCCTTAAAAGCAATAAAACCGCTGTTCCATCGTTAATTAAGGGATGAAAAGAGGGTTTCGCTATATAGGAGCGTTATTCGCGATACTCGTGCTCTGGTCGTGCAGTACGAAAAAGAACACGAAGGCGACCCGTTTTTATCATGCTTTCACCACACGATACAATATTTATTTCAACGGGAAAGAGGCGTTCGACGAAGCGTTGAAGAGCCAATTGGAAGGACATAAGGACAACTATTCCGACATGATTTACCTTTATCCGGTCAGCGCTTTGCCTAAGGACAAGACAGAGCCGGGAGGACCGTTCGACCGCACGATAGAGAAAAGCAATAAGGCCATCAAATTACACTCCATACAAACGAAGCCGGCGAAGAAACCCGGATGGCGAAACGACCCTAAGCAACGCGCTTTCCAAGAACAGGAGGAATACAACCCTTTTCTGAAAAACAGTTGGCTGATTATGGGACAGGCGCAGTTCTACAACGCCGATTTCCTTCAAGCCTCGGCCACGTTCTCCTACATCGCCCGGCATTACGCCACGGACGAGGAGGTAGTGGCGGAAGCTCGTCTATGGCAAGCCCGCTGTTATTCCGAGATGGGATGGCTCTATGAGTCGGCGGACATCTTGGATAAAATGAACAAGAACGGCATACCACCTTCCTGCCTGAAGGAGTTCTCCGCTTTTTATGCCGATTATTTAATTAAGGACAAGAAGTTCGAGGAGGCTATCCCGTATTTGAAGACGGCCATCAAGTCTGAACGAAACAGGAAACAGCGTACCCGCATGAAATATTTATTGGGACAGATTTACGCGGACCAGGGACTGGATGGATTGGCTTATAAGACTTTCGGCGAGGTAGCGCGCGCCAATCCGCCTTACGAGCTGGAATTCGCCGCGCGGATTCGTCAAACGGAGGTATTCCCCGGCACGAATTACCAAAAGGTAGTCAAGATGCTGGAGAGAATGGCGAAAAGCCAGAAGAACAAGGATTATTTGGATCAAGTTTACTACGCCTTGGGGAATGTCTATCTCAGCCAGGAGGATACGGCGAAGGCCATCGAGAATTATCAAATGGGTATTGACAAGAGTACCTTGAACGGGATGGACAAGGCGATTTGCCAAATTAAACTGGGAGACCTCTATTTCACCATGCGCGATTACGTGAAAGCGCAGCCTTGCTTTACCGGAGCTTTGGCGGGAATACAAAAAGAATATAAGGATTATGATCGGGTAGCCAAACTTTCGGCGGTGTTGGATGAGTTGGTCGTGCACGTAGAGGCGGTCCATCTGCAGGATAGCTTACAGGCGTTGGCGAAAATGCCGGAAGCGGAGCGGCTGGCTATCATCGACAAGAAAATAGAGCAGGTGAAGAAGGAGGAAGAGGAGGCCAAGGCATTAGCCGAAAAGGAGGCTTACTTAGCTGAACAGGAGGCCAAGGGTACGGGTATTGACCGACCGGGAACGGAATTGACCACAACCGTATTGCCTACCGCCTCCGGAGGGTCTACCTTCTACTTTTACAATCCACAGACCGTAGCGCAGGGAAAAACGCAGTTCCAGCGTAAGTGGGGACGCCGTCCGCTGGAAGATAACTGGCGTCGTCGGGACAAAAAGCTTTCCACCTTCAACATGAACCCGGATGAAGAGGTGCTGGATGATGGAGAGACACCACAAGGACCGGACGGTGAACCGTTGCCCGCGGATTCGACAGGAGCCGACATGTCTCCCGTGGCGGCTGACGACCCGCATACAAGGGAATATTATTTGCAACAATTGCCATTCACGCAAGAGGACGTGGACGCTTCCAATATAATCATCATAGATGGCCTATATAACATGGCGATGATTTATAAGGATAAGCTGGAGGATTTCTCTCTGGCGATCGAAGGATTCGAGACCCTGGAGAGACGTTTTCCCGAGAATGAGCACCGGCTGGAATGTTATTATCAGGTATATCTCATGGCCTTGCGGACAGGGAACACGGCTTTGGCCGCCAAATACAAGAATAAACTGATGAATGCCTTCCCGGATAGCGATTACGCCGTAGCGGTGGCAGACCCGAACTACGAGTACAACGTTCGGATGATGGATGTGGTGCAGGACTCCATCTATCAAGTGACTTACGACCGTTATTTAGCGGGAGATACGACCGCCGTACGGAAAAACTATCGTTATGTGAGCGAAAAATATCCGTTGGCCACGCTGATGCCTAAGTTCATGTTCCTCGACGCGTTAAGTTACGTGCAGTCTGGCGATGCGGAGAATTTCAAGCTCGCCTTAAAAGCGTTAATCGACAAATATCCGGACGCGGATGTCACCGAGTTGGCGGGTGAGATGCTGAAAGGTGTCCTACGAGGACGTACTATGGTGCAAGGTGGCGTGAGAGGCATGACGTGGGACCTACGTTTCGGCTTGGGAGAAGACGGCTCGCTCTCGGCGGCGGACTCGGCCCGGACATTCAACGCGGAACGTAACCTGCCCTACCGGACATTGTTGGTTTATCCTACCGGGAGCGTGGACCGTAACCAACTGCTCTTCGTGGTGGCAGCGTACAACTTCGGCAATTTCATGGTAAAAGAGCTTGACTTGGAACAAATCGAGGCTGGTTCGATGAGCATGTTGGCCGTGCGTGGTTTCTTCAATCTCGATGAGGCGATACAATATTATAAAATGATTTACGGCAAGGATGGATACGCCAACGCGTTGGCCGAAGCGGTGGTGGTACTGCCCATCTCGGATGACAATTACGAGACTTTAACACACGGTAAGACCTTGGACGAATATATTTCTTTCTTCGATGAACATTTCGGCGAGGAATTACCCGAACTGGCCGCTCGCTGGCGTGCCCGAATGGAAGCGGAAGAAGAAAAAGGTGAAGAAGAAAAGACCGAGGAAGAGGAAACACAAACGTCGGATTCTAATGGAAAAGAATCCATGAAGGAGTTACCGGAAACGCCAGTGGAAGAAGCTCCTGTCGCTTCGCCCAAAACATTCTTGATACCGGAGATGATAGAAATGCCGGAAGAGGAGGAGATATTCGAGCTATCACCTGTTGAATTACCGACCGTGAGTCCGCGAACGTCACCAACGGACGAGGGAATGAGCCTTGAGGAAGTGATGGAAATCCGCGCTCGTGAAGAGGCTGAAGAAGAAAAGCGCCAACAAGAGGCTCGTGAAGCGTTCGAAGCCAAACAACGTGAGGAGCAGGAGCTTCGTGAACGTATGGCGCGGGAACGTGAGGAACAGCTCAAACAACAGGAAGAAGAGGAACGCGCTTTGCTGAAAGCGAAACGTGAGCGCGAGAAGCAATTGGAGAAAGAGCGTAAAGAAAAACGCAAACAAGCCGAAGCCGACCGTAAAGCGAAGTTGAAAGCGCAAGAACAGCTTCGTAAGGAGAAAGAACGTGCCTACAAGCAACGCTTGAAGCAGAAAGAGAAGGAACGTAAGGAAAAAGAACGCGCTTACAAGAAAAAATTGAAAGAACGTGAGAAAGCTCGCGAGGCTGAGTTGAAAGCGAAAGAGAAAGCCGCCCGCGAACGACAGAAATAACAAGAAAGAAGCGTCACGTAAATCAAAATAAATAAAGGTAAGAAACGCTCGGTATAACGTTTCTTACCTTTATTACCTGAGTCGACTTGAGCGATATGTGTCAAATCTTATAATACTGTTCCCAGCCTTTGCGAGGAGGCAGGCCGACAAGCATTCGGTTCGCCTCCGGATCATTGGTGATTTCTTTCGTGTCGCGATCGAAGACCAGCTTACGGTTCAGGCGTTGACTCAACACGCCAAGGCAGAAGATTTGGCTCAGCGGACCGGCTATCGAGAAAGGCGAACGGGTCTTTTCCTTGCCCATGCACGCGAGCAGGAAGTTGGCGTAATGGTTCGACGGGCTTTTCGGTACTTCCGGTAGCTTCGATTCCATCTCTTTCGCCTTCTCATCCGGGATGATAGAAAGGGTACTTCCGTGCGAGCCTCCCTTGAAGGTCAGTTCCTTGGAGTAGATTTCCTTACCGGGGTTCAGTTTCGCCGGCTGAATCTTGCCTCCCGCCACGGTGGGAATGTTCGGGTCCAATTCGGAGACACCGTATCCTTCCGGAACCGCGGGAATGTTATCCAACCCGTCATACCAAGTGATATCCACGGGCGGCATATCGCCTCTGGCGGGGAACTTGAACAACAACGTGGACGACATGGGATAGAAGAACGGATTGTGGTCCTTCAGGTAAAGCGGGTTCACCTCGGTGGGCAGACCAAGGTCGAGGAACTCGTGTACCGTATCGAGCAGGTGCGCTCCCCAATCGCCTAAAGCGCCCATGCCATAATCATACCAGCAACGCCATTGCCCAAGGTGATAATCGTGGTTGTAGTCGTGATATTGGGCGACACCTATCCATGTATCCCAATCCATTGTCTCGGGAACCGGTTCGCCCATCGGCATGTGTTTGATATGCGGGTTCCATCCGTGCCAGCGGCGCGAGCTGTTCATGTGGGCGGTGACGGCGGTGACATCCTTGATGATGCCCGCCTCTTTCCACGCCTTGAACTGGAAATAGTTCGCCTCGGAGTGTCCTTGGTTACCCATTTGGGTGACAACCCCATACTTCTCCGCCGCGCGCATCATCAGTTCCACTTCATGAAACGTACGGGCCATCGGTTTCTCCACGTAGACATGCTTGCCATGCGCGATCGCCTCGATAGTGATCGGGAAGTGAGAGTGGTCCGGCACGCCGACGGTCACGGCATCGATCTTGTCCGCCATACGGTCGAACATCGTACGGAAATCCTGGAAACGCGGCACTTTCGGGAACATGTTGATAATCTGTTGCGTGTGCGGAGCGCCCATGTCCACGTCGCATAAGGCGACCACGTTACATAATCCCGTGTTGTACAATTCCCTCGCGATTTCGCCACCGCGCTGCCCGATGCCGATGAACGCGATGTTTACCCGGTCGTTGGCGCTGACCAACGGGGAGGTTGGCAGGACCCTGCCGCGGGCGGGAGTCCAGAACGAGGGGATGGCCGAAGCGGCCGATAAAGCCAATGCCCGTTTCAGGAACGAGCGGCGTGAGATTTCATTCGATTTCATGGTAATATTATTTGAGTTTACACTGTCCTTCGAAACATTTACGTGTTTAGGAGGTAAATATACGAAGTTTTCCGAAAAACAATGTCGTCTTCTAAGGAAAAAATCGTTTACTTTGTAACCCGAAAGTAAAAGAGCAATAGCAAATTGAGTATATTATGGCACAAGAAGATGTTTTCAAGAAGTTAGTTTCGCATTGTAAGGAATACGGTTTCGTGTTTCCCTCCTCGGAAATCTACGATGGCCTTGGGGCGGTTTATGATTACGGTCAATATGGCGTCGAGCTGAAAAACAACATAAAGAAATATTGGTGGGACAGCATGACGCTGCTCCACGAGAACGTGGTGGGTATCGATTCCGCCATCTTCATGCACCCGACAATCTGGAAGGCGTCGGGCCACGTGGACGCGTTCAACGATCCGTTAATCGACAACAAGGACTCGAAGAAGCGTTACCGCGCCGACGTGCTGATTGAGGAGCACTTGGCGAAGATAGAGGAGAAAATAAACAAGGAGGTGGCGAAGGCCGCCAAGCGTTTCGGCGAGGCGTTCGACGAGGCGCAGTTCCGCGCCACCAACCCACGCGTGTTGGAGCATCAGGCGAAGTGGAACGAGATTCACGAGCGGTACAGCAAGGACATGAACGAATCTAACTTCGAGGACCTGCGCCAGCTTATCCTCGATTGCGAGATTGTCTGCCCCATCTCCGGCACGCGTAACTGGACCGACGTGCGCCAGTTCAACCTGATGTTCTCCACCGAGATGGGCTCCACCGCCGACGGGGCGATGAAGGTCTACCTCCGTCCGGAGACGGCGCAAGGCATCTTCGTCAACTTCCTCAACGTGCAGAAGACCGGTCGCATGAAGGTGCCGTTCGGCATCGCCCAGATAGGCAAGGCGTTCCGCAACGAGATAGTGGCCCGCCAGTTCATCTTCCGCATGCGCGAGTTCGAGCAGATGGAGATGCAGTTCTTCGTCCGCCCGGGCGAGGAGATGGAATGGTTCAAGAAGTGGAAGGAGACCCGCCTGAAGTGGCACAAGGCGCTGGGCCTGGGCGACGAGAAATACCGTTACCACGACCACGAGAAGCTGGCTCACTACGCCAACACCGCCACCGACATCGAGTTCGAGATGCCGTTCGGCTTCAAGGAGGTGGAGGGCATACACAGCCGCACCGACTTCGACCTCTCGCAGCACGAGAAGTTCTCCGGCAAGAAGATACAATACTTCGACCCCGAGCTGAACAAGAGCTACACGCCTTACGTGATAGAGACCTCCATCGGCGTGGACCGTATGTTCCTGAGCGTTATCGCCGGCTCGTACCGCGAGGAGACGCTGGCGAACGGCGAGACCCGCGTCGTGCTCAGCCTGCCCACCGCCCTCGCGCCCATCAAGCTGGCGGTGCTCCCGTTGGTGAAGAAGGACGGCCTGCCCGAGAAGGCGGAGGAAATCATGCGGATGTTCCGCCTCGACTTCCGTTGCCAGTACGACGAGAAGGACTCCATCGGCAAGCGGTACCGCCGTCAGGACGCCATCGGAACGCCCTATTGCGTGACGGTGGACCACGACACGCTGAAGGACAACAGCGTCACCATCCGCTTCCGCGACACGATGGAGCAGGAGCGCGTGGCGATAGACCAATTGCACGACATCATCTCCGAGAAGGTCAGCATGAAGAACTTATTGAAAAAGGTAATCGAATGAGCATGAGGATAAAAGATTATTGGCGAATCCTGTGTATGGCGGTGTTCTGCGCTCTCACCCTCTCCGCGTGCGGGGACGACGAGGACGACCCGCTGCCCGTGGACGAGGAGTGGCGGGCGTTGAACGACGAGGCTTTCCAGAAGCAGTCGCAGGTGGAGGGCTACGAGCGGATAGAGTCGCAAAGCAACGCCGGATACATATTATATAAGGTATTGAAGACGGGCGATAGCGACGAGACCATCTACTACACCAGCAAGGTGAAAATCTTCTACCGGGGTACGTTTATCGACGGGACGGTGTTCGACAGCCGGATGTTCGAGGACGGCGAGCCTTACGCGGGCGAGGATGGCGAAGGCGCGAACGTGTATGATTTCGTGGATGGTTTCACCACCGCCTTGCAATATATGCATCCGGGCGACCGCTGGGAGATTTGGATTCCCCAGCAATTGGGTTACGGAGTAGCGGGCAGCACCAGAGGCGAGGTGACTATCCAGCCCTACTCGACCTTGATTTTCGACGTGGAAGTGGTAGAGATAACGGAACAATAGAACCCACTTATCGGCGTAGTGACGGTTCGGAAGCCGGCCAAGCTCTTTCGGGAGCGGGGTCGGCTTCCTTTTTTCGTGCCCATACGTGGGGGAAAGTTGTCACCCATACGTGGGCTAAATAGATATCCCATGGGGAACAAAATAGGCGTATATTCGTGCATAATCTTTAATCAAAGGCTTTGATTTTAAAAACAACGTCGCTGATTTTAAAAACAAAGGCGTTGATTTTAAAATCACCGCCGCCGATTAAAGATACCCCACGAAGAAACGATACTTTCGGTACTCATGGGCTAAGGATTTTATCCGCCGTGGGTGGGATATTTTCCCCTTAAAGGGGTAGGGAAATAGAGAGATAACGCGTATCTTGCCCCCTCATTTTAAACGGGAAAAGATATGATAAAGCTGGAGAATTACCGGAGGGTGAAAGTGTATGGCGTGGCGTTCTATGGCGTGAACGAGCTGATAGACATCGCGTCGGGCGCCGAGGGTGGCGCGCGAGAGGGCGTTTACGTGGGGAAGGACAGACGTTCCTACCCCTGCTTCGACAGTTGGGACTACGCGAACGAGGACCGTTCGTATTGGAACTTCGTCTTCGCCCGGAGCAAGGAGGAGCTGGAGCGTAAGCTGGAACGGCTGCGGGCGATGCCGTGGCGGGACAATTACCGCAAGTACGCGGGCGACGTGCAGCCCGTCATCTACTGGCAAGGCGATAGCCACGACCCGATGGAAATGCTTGAGAGCGAGGACATAGACATCCGCTGAGAAACACGCTCGTGTCTTGGGAAAAACAATACCGTGTCTCGCCGGAAACACGGTATTGTTTTTTTACATGCGTCCACACATCTATTCGAACGTGTACCAATTACAATAATAGGCGGGGATTTCGACCTCCAGCGCGACCTTATAATCGCGGCTCACGGGGAGGGTGACCGCCTCGCCCTCGCCTTGTTCCTTCACCTTCACCGCATCGTGCAGCCCGGTGTAGTAGACGGGTACTTCAATCGTCCGCTTGATGGCGGTGGGCAGCGGGTTGTAGAGCATCAGGAGTCCTTTGGTGGACAATCGCGGATTGACGTGCAGGAAGCCGTCCCAGTCCGTCCCGTCGGGCCGGCGCAGGTGGATGAGGTCCGAGTCGAGGATGGCGCGGTTGCGCTTGTAGAAATCCACCCACTTCTTGACCACCCGCTGGGTCTCCGGCGAGTCGTACAGCTGCGGTCCGCGATAGCAGGCCATCACGCCCGCCCCGAAGTTGTTCGCGAGGCGCATCTCGTAGTGCGGCAGGTGGTCCTTCAGCGGCTCGATGGTGGCCGCCTCCCCGCCGCCGTGATACTCCACGAGGGGGACCATCATCCAGCCCATCGAGGGCGCTTTCATCCAAGTGCCGTCGTAGATGTTCTGCCGCTCGATAATCTCCTGCTGCTTCCGTGGCAGCGACCAGTTGGTCTCCCTGTATCCCATGCCGGTCTTGTTCTGCCCGTTCATGAAGTACCAGTCCGGGATGTTGAGGAAAATCCCCCTCGACTTGCACCATTGATAAAACGCCTTGATGGTGGCGTACTGCTTCCATTGCGAGTCCGCCAAGCCCTCGTGACCCGGATGGGTGGTGGAGGCGCACTCGTCGCCGGGATAGCTACCGTCGTGCTCAAGGATGTCCTGCCCGGTCGTCTCGAAATAGTTCCTCAGCTTCCTCATGTACCGCCGCCCCCATTCGCTCTCTATGCAAGGCGACGCGCCGAACTGCGGCTTTTTCCCTTCGGGCATGACCACGTCGTTCTCCTTGTCGATACTCCGGCTCGCCAACAGGGAATATCCGCCCAAGGCGA
Source organism: uncultured Parabacteroides sp. (assembly GCA_949287365.1). Taxonomy (GTDB): domain Bacteria; phylum Bacteroidota; class Bacteroidia; order Bacteroidales; family Tannerellaceae; genus Parabacteroides. The sequence goes on along the minus strand of CASEGC010000089.1, from coordinate 13,149 downwards.
TGCCTTTGCTATGCGCGTAGTCCGCCAGCTCCTTCATTCGCGAGAGATTCTCCGGACTGTCGTCCTCCATGTCCACGCCGCTCCAGAAGGTCATGATTACCATCTCGAAGCCCACCTCGGCGCACTGGTCGATGGCCTTCTTGACCGAGGCGTTGTCCGCCTTCCGCACGTGCATGAAGATGGGGTTCTCCGCCACCCAAGGTGCCGCCACGCGATACATCCGGCGGATTTGCAACGTCTTCCGCTCGCGCTCCCACGTGTCGTGGAACAGCTCCCACGTCCGGTGGCTCCGGAAAGAGCCGCCCACCGCCACCTTCACGTCAGGCCCGTACTCCGGATAGCTTTCCAGCAGACAAGGGATGTTCATCAACCAGTCCACCTGTGTCGTGTAGGCCTCGTCCCTCACCCAATGAGCGTGATGTTGCGTGGCGAGGTTGGCGTAATGGTCCTCGGTGTCCTGCTCGTTGCAATGGGCGAAGTCGGTCTCCACCGTGATGTTCGGGGTCGTGAAGCTACGGTTGAACACCGCCGCGTTCTCCGGTTCCATCACCGCCAGTATCTCGCTCTTGTAGGAATTGAGCCGGATATCTTGCCCCGATTCGTTCTCCACGGAGACCCACTTGCAGAGCAGCGGAATCCGGTCGTAGACCTCGTAATGCACCTGTATCTCCAGCTTCTTCAGGAAGGCGAACTCCTCGACGGGAATCTCGTTCAGCGCGCCTAATATCTGGACCTGCTCTATCCGGCAACGTCCGGGCTCACCCGGCGCGGCGTTCTCCAAGTTTCCGCCTTTCAGGTCCATCTTCCCCACACGAGCGTATCGGGAGACGCAATCCTTCGGCAGGTTAATCTCGCGCAACGATATCCATTGCCCCTCCTCGTAAGCGTAACCGCATAGCAGGCGGTCGGCGATACGTCGCATACGCAGGTAGACCGGTCTCGTGCGGTCCAAGCCGTCGAAAGTCATCTCATACTCGATACCCGCTCCGGTGATGCCGAATTTCCCCTCGTTCAGGTTCAGGTACATTTTCACGGTCTTTTGATCGAAAACCCAAGCAAGTCCCGGTCCCCAAACCGCGCCTTTATCCGTACCAGGGAAAATCTTGGCCACCAAGACCTCCGTCTCCTCCGGTATTTCCGTCTCCGCGTAGGAGGACGTATTCGCCGGTATCAATATCTCACCGGGCTTTCCCTCGTTGAAGAAGGAGCTTTCCTTGTTGCTCGCGGAGGTATGGATGGTCCATCCGTCCGGCATCTGGCTGAAATCCGTCCATCCGAACACTTGCCGATACGTGTCGGACGAGTATTGGGACGCCAGCCGTTGGATCAAGCCCTCGTCCGCCCGGAATCTCATCGTCAGCTCCTTTCCCGGAGCGGGCCACTCCGGATGGGTCGACATCCATTCCTCCCGCGGCTTCCAATCGAACCGAGGTCGGATATCATTCACCTCATATCCCGCGTAACGGAAGGAAAGACTGTCCGGCCGCATCCGGTCCAACCATTCCGGCAAGAAATAATTGTGAATCGGTTGACCGGTCAAACCACCTACCGATATCCGGATATGATTAATCACCAGTTCCGCCTCCGGGCGGATGGAACGAAGCATCCCTTCGCCCGTCATCAAGTTATTCACCCCAACGGTTGTCCCTTCCCTGAACACCCGCTCGACCAAGCCGTTCCCTATGCGCAAACGGCCATCCTCTTCCTCGACGGAAGCCTTATAGACGCTCCCGTCGAGCATCCAGTCCGGTTTGTCCACCGCAACTTGTCTCTCCGCGCTTGTTATCGGGCTTTGTAATCCCAATAGCGCGGCCATGATGAAGATAATTGTTTTGTACGTCATTTTGTTATCGGATTATTGTACCACTAATATATCAAGAAACTCTTAGGCTCGAATTTTCCCAAATCGAATTCAAACCGTCCCTCGCGGATAGGGATTGGCGCTCCGTCCGGTACGCCGCGCAGGTTCACCGGTTGCGCTATCCCCTCTTTCAGGGTGGGCAAAGTGACCTCGCAAACGCCATCATCGCCCGCCTCTTCCCAAACGCGCAACAACTTCCCGCTCCCATCCGGATTATTCCCGTAAGCCGTGACCAGCACGCCTTTCCGGGAGACGCTGACTCCCTCGTTCGTCACGGGCAACTTCCCCGCCGGCGAGGTGGCGATACCCACCAATAAAGGCAGACGGGTTTCCCATGCGGGCGTAATCAGTCCCGCCTCGTCATCCGTGTCTTTCGGATTGACCCATATCCGGACCTCCGTGGTCAGGTTCCCATTCCAGAAAGAGGTGAAATTCGTGTTCCAACGGTTATTGAACAAATTGAAATAAAGATGGGATTGAGGACACTCATAACGGTCGGCGTAATGCATGAAATTCAAGTCGCCTAACGCTATCGCGGGAGCGTCCATCGGACAAACGCCTACGGAATAGTCCCCGTCCCTCATCAGGATACCGGAGTTCGACCAAATGTAATTGAACTGGCTTCCCTCTATCAAATCCTTGGCGGGGTCGATGACGGAGCCGACACGTCCTATCCTGTACTCCGGATTTCTCATCTCGAAAGGCAGAGCTATCCATCCCGCCTCCGACTCCTCTGTCGCAGGCTTGTTCACGATGGCCAATTTCATGTCGATATAGGGAAGATCCTCATACAGCGTCACGGTCATGCCCGCGGTATGTTTCTCCTCGCCGGCCGAGGGAACAAGGACTCCCCGAATGGCGGACTCGTGGTTCTCTATATGAAACGCCATGTCGCGGGGCGAGGTATGCACTCCGTTTTCCCCCTCTTCCAGATAATCGCTTTTGCCGGTTATCCGATAATGCGAGTTCTTGTAATCATCGTAAATGTACTCTTTCAGGTATTGGAGAGACCGCTCCTTATCGTATCTCTCGTACACGTAAGCGCCAAAGCCATCCTTGGCTCGCGTGTCGACCAGCTCGCGCTGATTGACCTTGTCCCAAATGCTTTTTACGCATCCTCGTTTCGGGTCGAAAGAGACTTTATACCATCGATTCTCGATCGCGCGTCCCCGCTCATCCCCTTTCAGCTCGCTTTTCTCTTCACCCGAAGACTCATTGGTCAAGACATAAGTCCGGTATCCGTTCGCCGGTATATCTTCCGCAAAAAAGGTCCCCAATCGCTTGGAGTCGCTACCATATAACATCAACTTGCTGATACGTCCGGTCTCCAACTCCTTCACGTGGGTCTCCTTGATAGAACCTTGCGAAGGCAAGGCGAAATTCACCATGCCATCGCGCCGCCAAGGCAGAGAATTGTAGACCACGAAGCGGAATCCCTCCCGATTCACGTTCTCCGCGAGGTTACACAATTCATTCTCCAACTCCGGGCGCAACGTCCGTTCCGCGTCTTCGATATATCCGATATGCTCCTTCCACGATTCCACCATCCGAGCATAATTCGGGCTGAGTCCCGACAGATACATCTCATGCCAGGCTTTCCCGGTCAAACCGGGCACGAAATGCTGGTTGGCGAGTCCCCAAGTGTGCTCTCCATACATCAAGCTCCTGTCATAAATGTACGCCAAGTCTTGGTCAATCTCGTAAGGCATGATGCCCCATTCTTTCTGTTGCGCGTGCAACGTCTCCAACGCGGGAATCAAAGGCCGTATTCTCCGTGCGGTTTGAGTAGCTTGCGGGTTGGACATCACCCCGTGTACCCAGCTATCGGACATATCACCTCGTATGACGGGCAACTCCGGATTCTCCGCTAAGATGGCATCCGCGAAATCCGCCATCTTCCCGATACGTATCCGGGCCTTCGGATATTTCTCCTTAATACGGGAAATCATGTCATCTACCTCTTCCGCGGTAGGAGGACCGGCGTTATCGCCCGCATGAACGAAGGTCAGCCACGATTTCGGTTTCCAGCCTTCAGGCGGAAATATCCCGCCTCCATATCCTTCCGAGAACATGGTCAATACCCGGGAACCGTCCGGACCTTCCCACCAAAACAGGGTAGGAACTTTTACCGTGCGATTCGTGGGGTTGGAACCCATGTGGAAAAACTTGATTCCCGCATGGCTCAAGAGAGTAGGCAAGAGCCAAGTGTGGGCGGGGACATCCGTCATTTTCCCGTCAGTGGGAAGAGGCAATCCATATTCGCGGGCTAAGGAGGAGGCGTAACCCAATCCCCGAACCAAGTCCTCGGCCTCCAATGTCCCTGTATGTGTCGTATAAGGAAGCGCGTGCGTGACCAGATTCCCGTTTCTCAAGGCTTTTTCTATGCGTAGCCGACGTTCCGGCGTTTGCCGTTCCCATAACATCTGCTTGAGAGGCCATCCGGGAATCGTCCAGACAAACTGCTGGCCCTTCATCTTATCGGCGTTCCGGTCTATCACGTCCATCGCCTTGTCAATCATGGACGTTCGATACTCATGCACCACGTCGCAGGCCAAAGCCGAATAACCTATGTCGAAATGACTTTTGAATACCAAGAAAAAGGTCATTTCTTGGTCGGAAACTCGCGCGGCCCTGTCGTTCTTGTGTTCCATGTAATTGTCCGCTTGTGAAAACAATCCGTTCGGACAGGAGAGAAACATGCCTAAGGATATCGTCATCACGATACCGGTTCTTCTCGCTGATGAAAAGTTCAATCTCATTCTCATGCGTCTGATTTATTTTGTTTACATTTTTATATTCGACACTATTTTCGCAATAAAACGATCATGCCTCCCCGGCCCATAAGCTCGCAACGGTCCAGCGAAGAGAGCTCACCGCCCCATTGCGTGTTCCGGATTTCCGGCAAGATAAAAGAGGTTGGCTTAAAACCTAACAATTCCTCGTCCAAGGCTATTCGTGCCGTCTGAGGGAGGTCGGTCCAATTCGCAAGTACCACCAACGCCTTGTCTCCATTGATAAAGACCGTGGCGGGGATATTGGCGTTGTCTGTCTTTATCGGGCAACGTTCGTCCCAATAACCTCTTATGCTCGCGTCTTTCATCCCGAAGTCATCCCATAGGCGCCATAACGGGACCGGATTCCCGCTCCACGGCAAGCGTGGCAACATTCCATAAATCATTCCCCGGAAGATATTCCGAGCGTCCAGCGTCTCGCTCATCAATCCAAAGGGAATGCCAGACATCTCCACGAGCCAGAAGTCGGAAGGGTTATCCGCATCGAAGCCTTCCCCGAACCATAGACGGTCCACGTAAGGCAACAACTCCAGATAGAGATGCAAGGAGTTGGCGTAACCTGCCCATTGGTTCATGTGATTCCACGAGTGAATGTCGATTAGGCGGCGCTTCCCGTCCCTGTCCATCAATCGGCGAGCCCTTTGTAAGGTCTGATGGTCCAATGCGCTATCGTCTATATAGATCCCATCCAATCCCAGATTCCGAATCATCCAGTTCAATCCCTCCAGATAGTAGTTGTTCCAACGGGAATCCGGCGTGGTGATGACCGAGAGGTCCATATCTCCCGCGTATTTTCCCTCTTTGAACGCGTTGTACCAAGCGGGGATGAAATGCTCTCCCAAGTTATCGTTCAGCCATTGGTGAGGCCCGTTAGGATGAATCAGTGTACGGCTGTCCTTCCCCGGTCCATCGTGAATTATCTCGCCTCCCAAGCTGCGTAAGGCCCATAATTCCGGAATTTTCACGGTCAGCTCCCGGGTCGTGTAATAAAGCCGGACATCCAAGTCCTTTTCATGCGCCTCCGAGATGAAACGCCTCAAGTCCGGCACGGCTTCATCGATATAAGGATAATTGATGAATGGGTAAATGTCCTTCTTATGATGCACGTTAATCATGTTCGCCCCCGCTTCCAACGCGGCGGGAATGTAATCGGCACTGATGTCGCTATTGGAATGGTAGAAACGCTTTTCCGCCAATTCTTTCAGGTTAAGAGGTTTTACGGGCGTGACCAACATATCGAAATCGTAATGAAGCACGTCGTCCTTTCTCATTTCCCGTTCCCCGCTGTAAACGGACAACAAGACCGTCCCCTCTTGGCTCGGAGAGATGTCGATTCCTCCCTTATTTCCATTTCCCCACGAGGCGGGCAACCGCAATTTGCCCAAATCATAATAGACGTTCACCAAGGGACGGACATAATTCTCGTCTTTGAAACAGAAATTCAGCCCCGCGTTCACGTTCCCCATCCAAATCTTATCCTGATGCTTTTCCACGTCCCATCGCCATCGGATCACGGAATCCGGACGCACGCCTCCTTTATGTCCCAATCCCATCATATATTTCGCCGCGTATTCCGTATAAGGCACTTCCAGACGGATATCCTTGACCGTCAAGTTCCTCAACGCCTTGACTTCGATTCGGTAGTTTACCAATCCGTCGAAACCGAATTTCCCGGAGCAACGCACCTCAAGATTCTTGTTTTTCCGGACAGCCAACCAGCTTATCGAGGCATCATTTCGTCCGGTTATCCGCAAAGAGCCGCCTTTTAAGGACTCCTCTCCCGCACCGGTCTCTATCACGAATCGCACCTTGTCGGCCAAGATAGGGTTATCAATCGAATCGCTCAATTGGTTACTCTGGTCATAGCGGGTAGATAGCGAGCGAGGAAAGCCATCATCCGCCAGTTCCATCGTTCCACCCAGCCAAGCGATTTCCCGTTCCCGATATTGAAGCGGTAGATAAGGAGAAGTCGGCTTTTCCTCGTTTCCGATGGAAGAATCCAGCCAGCGCAGGCGGGTTTTCCGCCATCCCTCGTCATCTCCGTGATTCGGTAAAGGCGAGCCTTGTATCGTCAGTTCACATACGATTTCCACGGGCTTGGCGTCCGAAGCATTGACCGTCACTTTCCCTTTGTAAACGCCTTTCGCATTAACGGGGATGTCCGCGCCTATCCACAATGCCTGGACTTTTCCCTTCGAGACATTCACCCTTTTCTTGAACGGTTCGCCGTTCGTGTCGATGCCTCCCAAATTGAAACAGCGGAAAGCCGAGGCGGGAATCCGCTCTCCTCGCTTGTTTTCCCAATCCGAGAAAGAGACGGTCAGGTCCGATAACGCTTGATAAGGGGCGAATATCCCGATTTGCCACGTGTAGAACTCACCGGGCGCGCATTCCCCCTCGAATCGAGTCCGCCGCTCTGCGGGCCGTTCCACCCAGCGCACGGGAATCGCGTCCGTCATCCGGATATCATGCGCCCGGTCTTCCGTGAAGCAGAAATAACCGGCCTCCGGTCTTTCCCCGAGCAACCTTTCCACGCTCCCCGGCGAAGCCTCGTGGCGCATCTCCGAATCCCGCTCATTGACGACCCCTTGCCGCTTCAAGTCCTCGAAAGCGTTCGTCACCCCTTCTTGCGCCGATATCCCCAAAAGGTGTAGCGACAACAGCAATATACATAATGTGCTTCTCATTCGCGATATTGATTTGTTAAATGTGACTTCTCTATTTTATACACTTCCCGTTCCAAAAAGATTTAGGCTCGAATGGCTAATGAGTGGTTTAAATCCGATTTACCTCATACCTTTTCAAGAACCTTCCTTGTCCGGTCCGGAAGGCTCCGGCCGTGATTGAGGCTGAAGCGGGTTATAATAATAAATACCCAGTTGGTCGAACCACTTCAAGATGTAATGGAGCCGATTAAAGAACCTCCCGTAATTCTTGTTCCGTGGGAGAGTCCATCCGGCTTCCGCCGCCGCCACCAGACGGGGGAAAGTCATATAATCCAAACGTTTGCCATCCGCTATTTGTTCGGTCCACATGGAATATTGCAATCCGAGGATTTGCGTCTCGTATCCTTGGGTTAAATGCCAAATAGAAGCCGGAAACGTATATACGTCCATTAGCGTGTTGAATTCCTCACGCCCGATATGATGCGTATAATCTTGCACGAAATCCCCATACATGGGCAGACGGGGAGTCATGACCACCCTGTAACCACTCTCTAAAGCTTTCAGCAACTGATACTTCCTGTCATGCCTCCACCACATGATAACGGTCTTTTCCGGCGAGACTCCAGCATCTACTACCTCATCCCATCCAATCATGGTCTTTCCTTTCGAGGCGACGATATCGGCTACCCTTCGGATAAAATAATGCTCTAAGCCTTTTTCGTCCACTAACTTATTCGCCTTGATAAAGGCTTGTATCTCTGGGTCGGAAAACCAATTCTGATTGCCGAAATGAACCTCATCTCCTCCCACATGAATAAAAGGGGCGGGGAATAAACCCGCTATTTCATCCAAGACATCGCTTAGGAATCGAAAGGTCTCCTCCTTGCAAGGGTGGAAAGTGAAGCCCGTTCCCCCTCCGGAGAGTTCCGGATAGGCGCGGCAGGCGGCTGTCGCATGACCGGGCATGTCTATTTCCGGAACGACCATGATACCTCTTTCCGCCGCATACGCTACAATCTCTCGAATCTCCTCCCGTGTGTAGAATCTCGCTTCCGCGTCGGAGTCATGCCAATTGCCGATGCCGCCTATCTCCGCCAGTTTCGGATAGCGTTTTATCTCTATGCGCCAGCCGGGTTCATCAGTCAAGTGCCAATGGAATACGTTCAGACGCAAGGAAGCCATAATGTCCAGATATTGTTTCACCTTCTCCTTCCCGAAAAAGTGGCGACTCTCGTCAAGCAAGAAACCACGCCATTGGAAACGGGGATGGTCTTGGATTACGCGACAATCCACGGCTCCCTCGCCGAAACGGGCTAACTGCAGAAAAACTTCTTTGGCATGACGCAAACCGGAGAATGACGTGGCACGGAGCCATGTCGTATCGCTATGGATAATTAATTGATAACCCTCGTCCGGCAATGCGAGACTGGAGTCAATCCCCAAACAGACGACACGCTTGCCTGCCTCATCCGATTTAGGCAATGAGAACAACGCCCAGCGCATGTTCTCCGCTAATTCCATGACGGGCCCTTCTGTCGTTTCCGCTTTTATTTCCACTTGGCCGTTGAGAAAAAAGCGCCCGTCTCCCATGTGGACGGAGTTAGGGGCCGGAAACAAAACACTTTGCGCTTGCGATATGAAAGGCGCGAGCATTATACTTATCAACAATGTCCTTATCGTTTTCATGATTTTTTGCCGTTTGATTATTCTTAGATTAAGCGCTGAGGATATCCTCCCGCCCAGTCCAGTTCTTTTCCTTTGTCTGTCTCTGGAAAAACATCCAACTCATAATCGCTGTCATGCCTCAATTGACCCGATTCGTCCATAAGTCCAACTTGAACGACTATTTTCCTTTGAATAGATACTTGCGGAAAGCGAAATTTTAAATAACCTTGGAATTGAGGTTCACTGGCAGGTATGAAAGCTTTCGTTTTTCCGGAGCATAAGATTTTCCCATCCATTTGTATTTGATAGCAAAGAGTGTACTTTAGCCGTTCTTCTGGAGTATCGTTGCATATAAAGACAGCCACTTCGCTTGAATCTCCCGAGAATCCATAAAATTGTTCAGGCCTTAAGTTGACCGCTACGGGAGTTAAGGCATCCCGATAAGCGAAATAGGCGGGTTTGGCTTTTCTATCCGTGTCTATGATTGATTTTAACCATCCCGCTGGCCACGCGTCAATCAGTAAATGAATGGCGAATGAATTCATCTTGGAATTTCTGCGTAGGGCTTCGGTAAATAAGCGGGTAGCCCACATTTGGTATTCCCTGCTATTATCCACCCAATCCTCCATCGTTCCGGATGTGATAGACAACCATTTTTTACCGACACGTTCAGTTTGGCATAACGCGATTTGATTGGGGCTCCACGTCCCGTCCGATTGAGAGGCTGTCCAAGATTCCGGATAATATTTTGCCATCAAGCCGATCTCGTCCAATCCTTCCGCCCCGAATTCTCCACAAGCGCACATCCATCCCGCTACGGTATTATACCAACCGCCGAAATACTGGTCGCGCATATTGTCACCATACCAAGTGTCGTAACAGTGATGATCGGAATGCTTTTGAGCGATGTTGAGGTAATCTCCCTCAATCCATTTGGTTACTTGTCCGGGATTCATGCGCTGGGCTATCGAGTCAAAGCACGTGAATAACGTTTCGTGGCCTTGTCGGTCCAGCATCATAGGCTTGCTGAAATCAGGTTCGTTGCAATAAGAGATAATCGCGTTACACGGATGGTTTCGGACCAAAAGCATCAACTCCTTGAATTGAGGCAATATCTCATCTATCGCATCCTTCCGATAACCATTAAAGCAAGGCATATCTGTTTGAGATAACATACCCAATTTGTCGAAATACTCAAAAACTTCTTCTTGGCAAGGTTGTTGGGTCATTCTCCAGAAATTCATGCCGGCTATTTTCGCCAATAGAATATCATCGAGGAGTTGATTGAAATCTTCTCGAATCACGCATCGCATAAGATTTCCCATCATATTGGCGCCCCGGAGCTTTATCTCTTTCCCGTTCAAATAGAAACGACCTTTGGGAACACTTGTCGTCGATTCTTCAAAAGAACGCATGCCGAATTGTTTTTGTCGCGCGTCAATTAATCGGTCCCCTTCTTTTAGCGTACATTGCAATTGATAAAGCCAAGGTTCCTCCGGTGACCAAACTTTCAGCTGAGACGCGGGTATGGGAATGAAGAATTTGTAACGCTCGGACACGAAGTCTTTTCCGGTGTCGTCACGTGTGGCTTTGGCCTCTTTGATAAGTTCCATTTTGAAGTTTTGTCCATACAAGGAATAGAGTAAAGTCAGTTCTTTCCGCTTGTCGTTATATATTTCGACATGGACTTCCACCTTCGATTCTTTCATTAAAGGTCGGACATAAATATCTTTAATGAAGGCGGATGAGCGGGTTTCCAGATAACAACGTTGCCATATGCCAAATCCCGGAGGGCAATTGTTCCAGCCTTTGCCTTTACCCGGACTATCCCAGCCCGGGCCTCCACATGCGGCCAGTTTCTTGCCGAATTTACGTTTGGGGCCTAAAAAATTGTTGTCGCCCATCATTATCGCCTCGTTCCATATTTTTATCTCTAACAAATTGTCGCCTTTTTTCACGTAAGGTTTGATGTCCCATTCAAACGAGCCGATTAATCCGACATGTTTACCTACGGACGTGCCGTTTATCAAGACCTCTACGCGATAATCCGCCGCGTTGAAATGAAGGTATAATGATTCCGCCTCCATTTGTTTATCGGTGATTTCGATGTTTTTCCGATAAATAGCCTCCGCGTTATTTATGGGACCGGAGTAATGGGGAATAGTCACCGTCTCCCAATCCGTGTCGACAGGCTCTACTTGGTCTATAGGATATAGATTGCCGTGTTCATCCTCGCGCATGTCCGAAGCCAATAAGCGCCACTGGAACTCTCGCAATTCGTATTGTTCACGAACCGCCGGCAATTCAGGCGCCCAATTTCGCAAGAACGGTTTGTATATCTCTCGCATACGCTCCAATTCATCGTCTAATTGGGCTTGAGTGGTCATCTTGGTAGAGGGGGAGAACGTGTCTCGCGCTCGCGTGTCCCAAGGCAACGAGATGTCAGGAAGCGTCGGGGGCGGATTCCGCTCTAACCTCGCGTTATTCAGCCGCTCTTGTTGGGCGATTTGTTCGAATATATCTTTTTCTTGTCCCCATATACAGATGGGTAATATCGTGTACAATAGAATCAAATATAAGCCATTTGTTTTCATGTCTGGAAAATCTTGTACGGGATTAGACGAATCAATATAGTAAGAGAAAAAGACGAACTCCGGCGGAAAAAGTTCGCCGGGCCGTAAGAAAAAGTCCGTCGCTTCCGTATGAAATCTCTATCTTTAGGCTAAAGATACATATCTGCAGCCTAAAGATATATATCTTCAACCTAAAGATACATATCTTTAACCTAAAGATAGAGTTTTTCCCATAGGGTTCGCGTCTTTTCCCTACGGTCCAAAGAAGTTTTTCTCGGGACTCGCGGACTTTTCCTTCCTATCCAATCTTTTCCGGCTCGCTCAAAGCCTTGAACTCAAGCTCGATCAGCGGCGCCTTGTCGGAGGAGAAGTCGCATTCGACAATGACGTTGTTCTTCCCCTCGCTCCACTGGGCGGTCTCCGGCAACGGGAATTGTCCCTTCGGCTTCCAGAAGGAATCGCAGACGTAAACCGTCTTCCCGTCGCAATACAGCTTGTCGCCGGCTTTCAGGGCCATCGGGAGCTCGATAGTGGAGCCTTCTATCTGAAGTCGCATATCGCGGATGCTCGCGTTGGCGTCCTCGCCCGCCTTCACGTAGCCATAGAATCGTACGGGCTGGTCGCCGTATGGGTTGTCGAAGGAGAACTTGCCTTGCAGAGGCTCTCCGGTCTGTACCATCCTGTATTTATGTTGGTTCCCGCCTCTCAGGATGACCTCGTACAGGTTCCAGCCGTTCTCGCCGTTTTTCTCCAGATGGAACTCCCGTTTCGGGTCCTTCATACGTTCCCGTTGCTCGTGGCTTAAGAGATGATTGTTCCGCACCTTTTGCCACTCGCGGATCGCCTCGAACAGCTGGCTCTTGAATCCGTTCCTTTCGACACTCTCGTCCACGCGCAACAAGTATCCTGCGTCGAACGCTGCGCTGCGGGCCTGTATCCATTCGATATCATCCGGCCGATAAGTCTGCTCCAGCTTGAACCAGCCCAACATGCCCGGCATCAGGTTACGCTCGAAGTAGCGTTGGTTCTCCAAGCGGTAGTTCACCTGGCTTTGGCGAAGGTTGTCGTACCACGGCTCGCCCCAGTTCATGAAGGAGTAGATGTGCCACCAATAGTGGAAAGGCGAGGAGCCGCAGGAGATAATGCCTTTGTCGTCCAGCCCGTCGAACCATCCCTTCAGGAACTTGGACGCGCCGAAGCAGCCATGTCCCGTGGGCGAGCCGCCATAATACCCGTCGAAATCCATCAAGGCGATTCCGGTCTCGTTACAAACCTCGGCCAGGCGTTTGGCGTAGACATCGCTCAGGTCGATATCCGGGAAGAAACCATGATAACAGTTGTTCAACAGCTTGTCAATTTTCGCTCCGACCTCGTGCGCGGAGGGCTTCGTGCCGAACTGACCGCGGGTGCAATCCAACAGCTTATAAGGCTTTTCCTTCGTCACCTCCCGATAGGCGATAATCTCGTCGCCTATCTTGGCGGAGTGGGTCTCGCCCAAATAGGTGAAGAATTCCGGCGACTCGATTTCTATCTCGCGGTCAGTCGCGGAGATTCCTTTCGTCAACGCAGAGCTTCCGGAGATGGCCAAGCTA
>CASEGC010000088.1 GCA_949287365.1 uncultured Parabacteroides sp. | reverse complement strand
GCTCCACAGCGTGGGGCGCGTGCGCCCGGCGTTGCGGTGGCAGCTGCCGCACGAGTAGCCGGCGTAAACGGGCCCGAGGCCCTCGGCCTGCGTCTTCACGTCGTCGTACAGCCCGTCGCCGTTGGTGAAGCGGCTGGCGTAAGTGCCGCTCACCCAGTCCGCTTCCGTATCATACGCCGTGGATGAGGTCAAGAATATAGTCGACGTGCCGGCAGAAAGCGCATAGCCCGAAGGTATCTCTATCGTATCGATATCCATCTTATCGTCCTCCTCGCAGGCGAAGAAGCCCAACGACAAGGTCAAGGCGCAGGTGAATAGATATAGCTGTCTCATACTTTTCTTATTTATAGTAGTTAGAGGAGTTAAAGGGAGTTATCGCTTCGCTTAGGAGTTAAAAGCCAATACCTTTTTGTATGTGACCAAGAGAGTATTGGCCTTTAACTCCCGCACGGAGCGAAGCGGAGTGATAACTCCTTCTAACTCCTTAACTCCTAATTATTCACTGTCCGTGGCTGACCGTCCTTGAAGAGGAGGAACTCCAGCGTATGATAACCGCGGACGTTCTGCGCAGCCTCTACCGTCGAGCTATCATCCTCATCGTCCCATTCCAACTCATCAAAATTACCCGATCGCAATATATTCACGATCGCGTCTTGGTCTAACGGCCAACTATCCATATTGGGGTCCAGACCTTCCGTATCGACCGGCCCGAACAGGAAACCCTCGCTTTTCTCCCACGGTTCGCGAGCGGTCAGCCAAGCGTCGCAAGCCGCCTCGAAACTCCCGTCGCTCGGAGCGGCCTGAAACGCTTTCACGGCCTCGAACAAGGCGGCGTTCTTCTCGGCGAGGTCCTTATAAGTAGGAAGTACCACGTAATCCACGTATTGGGCGACGATAGCGGTCAACCTCTCGTCGTCCGCGTCGCCCACGTATCGATTATTGAGGAACGTACCCAAATCCACCAAAACGGTCTCCAAGTCCAAACAAACCTCCTGAGCTCTCAACGCCTCGTCACAGTTGATATTATTGCGGAAAGGTTGCGGTATCGCCTGAATCGCATCAGCGGCATCATGTATCGCGTCCACTATCTTTCGATTCATCTCCGGGTCCAACGACTCCACCAAACGATAGAGCGAGTTCTCTTGTATATCTCCCCCATCGTTCGTATCATCTTCCGAAACGGTTCCATAATAAGAATTCCGGATAGACCATATATTGTTGGTATAATCGTCGCGGGAATGCCAGCTATACCAAGACTCCACCGCGTACAAAGCCTCCGTTACCTGTCCCGCGTTATACTTATTAAGCGGGTCGCCGATTTTCGCCGAGCCCACCTCATTGGCTATTTCCGCACATTTGGCGACAATCTCTTGCACGCAACTCAGCGCGGTCGGGAAATCGCTCCCCGAATGGTTTTTGAAGGTCTCCGCATAAGCCCCAGCCCCTTTGTAATCCTCACTCCAATAGGCGTAAAGATTCTCTCCATCGTTCTTCAGCAAAGAGCCCACTTGATACATATAATTCCCCCAAGCGGCGGCGTTCTCCGGCGAATAATCCAAATCCGCCGCCTCAACAGGCTCCGTCTCCGGAGTCGGATTAGGCTCATCCTCATCGCTACAAGCCCCAAACGACAACATCGTGCCCAGCATCAACGCGGGCAAAAAATAAAACCTTTTCATACGTTCACTAAATTGATTGATTATTACATTAAACTTCGATTATTTACTCAAAAACCAGCCCACATAAGCGACTCCTAAGCTAAACTCATTCTCGCTGTTATACTTGCCATCACCAATCCGACGGGTCGTATAATCCGCTTTCACCACCAAATTCGGCAACGCGTACCAATTCAAGCCCGCGGTCCACATACTCACCTTATTCCGCAAGTCCATCACTTGCCGACCTTCGCCCTCCTGCTGAGGATTATAATATTCGTATCGGGCGAATGGATAAATCACCGGGAACTTCTCATCTCCTTTACATACAGCGCGAAGATTAAAGCCAATCTCGCCGCCATAGCTTACCGCATTCTTCGCCACGGGAACTATACGGCTATACGGCGACGTGTTGGTCTGGCCCCGAATCTGGCTAGATAAAGCCTCGGCGTTACTCAAATTCCCGTAAATCATATTCGCTCGGGCGGTCACGTATTCATTCTTATATTGAAAATCGGCGGAATAAATCACGAGGGGACTTCTTCCCACTTTGGAGAACGTCTGCGACTTATCCGAATTCGAACAAACATTATGACAATAATAGACCGAACCTCCTATCTTCAGTCCCGGAACACCATTGTAATTCAAACGCGCCACATAAGCCGGAGAGGTGAAATTATCCGCCTCAAACATGCCTTGCTTCCCGCTCGCCACCCACGTATTACGGTCGAAGCCGCAAGGATTCAGCCCCGCCACGACCTGCGCCTGATAATTAAACCGCGCGTAGTTCTTCCCAAAAGAGCCGAACACCTCTATACCGTTCTCATGCCACGTGGAGGGGATAATCGTAGTCTCGCCCTCCGGACGGGAAGTCCCGAAGAAGTTTATCGGCTCGTGACGCTCGTTCGTCAATCCCACCGGCACGATGATATGGCCGACCCGCACGTTGAAGGCCGGATGAATCAAGCGTGTGACGTGAAACTGCTCCAAGGCGACCTCCCCGCCTTTCTCCACCTCCATCTCGTATTCCCCGTTTTCCGTGTTTTCTATCTCATAAGCGGCACCGGTTCCACCCGCCTCAAACTCGATTTCCGCGCCTAATATCCATTTGGAATTGAACTTATAATCGAACGCCAGCACGAAACGGGGAATCGAGATAGAGTTTCTACGCTCTTTCGTATTCCCGTACTCCGTTCCCGTAAAGCGATTATTCCCATAATCCATAAATTTGGCCAAAACCTCCCCGTATCCACCGAAACGGAACCGGTCGTATCCACCGGCGTAAATCTCCTCCGCCCGTTCCACCGGGTTTTCTTTTCCTTCTTGAGCATATACCGCATCAAATGCGGACGCCAACAATCCAATAGCGAGTAAACTTGTTAATGTTCTCATCCTGTTTTTTAATTTTTGGCAAAAGTACAGGGGGCGAGAATTCTCGGCAATCGCCTTTTTTAGGTAAAAAAGTATTTATCCTACCCAAGTGTAGGTATTTCCCATCCAACATTTAATGAAAAGTACGCAAAGACATTACTTGTCCAACGGCCGTTAGACATTCGTCCAACAGCTGTTAGACATTCGTCTATCAACCGTAAGACAATTGTCCATCCGTTGGTGGACAAGCAATCCCAAACATTAAACTTCACAAATTCAACGGTAAGCTATTAAACTATTCCACAGGCTCGTTGTCTATTCTTTCGACATCGTAAACATGTAATTCGTAATTATCATGAAAGTGGCGAGATACCTTTTGGGGTTGTTGATACTCCTCCTGGCGGAGATAGCCCATGCTCAAAATAGCGTAAACATCACGGGAACGGTGGTGGAAGAGAGCAACGGAATGCCTGTCGAACAGGCGACCGTGCGCCTGCTGAACACGAAAGACAGCGTGATGGTACGTGGCGTGGCAAGCTCAAGGAACGGGGAATTCACCCTCGTGAACGTCAAGCGGGGAAATTACCTGCTCCATGTCTCTTTCGTTGGATTCGACCCATTATACCTGCCATTAAACGTCACCGGGAAAAAGAATCCCGTAGGCGTGGGAAAGATAGAGCTCGCCGACGCTACCGTACGGCTGAACGAGACCGTAATTGTCGGGAAAGCGCCGGAGGTCACTTTCCGCAACGACACGGTGGAATACAACGCCGACTCGTACAAAGTGACCGAGGGCGCCGTGCTGGAAGACCTCTTGAAGAAGATGCCCGGCGTAGAAGTGAGCGGCGACGGCAAGATTACGGTCAACGGGAAAGAAATAAAGAAAGTCATGGTGGACGGGAAGGAGTTCTTCTCGGACGACCCGGCCATCGCCTCCAAGAACCTGCCCGCCAAGATGATTGACAAGCTGCAGGTGCTCGACAAGAAGAGCGATATGGCGCAAATGACCGGCTTCGACGATGGCGAGGAGGAGACCGTAATCAACCTGACGGTCAAGCCAGGGATGAAACAGGGTTGGTTCGGTAACGCCTACGCCGGCTACGGCAGCGAGGACCGCTACGAGGGAAACGCCATGCTCAACCGTTTTATGGGTAACGACCAAATCACGTTGATGGGCGGGGCGAACAACACGAATAATATGGGTTTCTCCGACTTGGCCTCGACCATGTTCTCCGGTATGGGCGGACGCGGTGGAGGCGGTGGAGCGGGAAGCGGTATCACCTCGTCGGGAAACGCGGGCCTGAACTTCAGCAAGGAATTCACCCCCACGCTCACCTTAGGCGGAAACACCCGCTACTCTCGTTCCGACAACGAGGCGTGGGGAAAGAGCGAGCGGCGGAACGTGCTGCCCGGCGACAGCTCCTCGTACGATTCCAGCGAGGCGAACAGCCGGACAAGGAGCGACAACTTCGGCGTGGACTTCCGTCTGGAATGGAACCCGGACACGCTGACCCGGCTTATCTTCCGCCCGAATTTCAGCTTCAGCCACAGCGTGAGCGACAGTTGGAGCGACGAGACGACGCTGGATAACGTGCGGGACACCGTCAACACGAACCGGACAAGCAATCATTCGGCGAGCGACGGCTATAATCTCAAGGCGAACCTCGACTTCAGCCGTAAGCTGAACAGCGCGGGGCGTGTATTCAGCATGACCTTGGCGGGAGGAAGCAGCCACTCGCGAAGCGACGGCGCGAACCGCTCGGACATCGTCTTCTTCCAAACGGACGCCGGGCGGAACGACGCGATAGACCAACGCTCGCGCTACGAGAACAACGGATTCAACTACCGGATTTACCTCTCGTGGGTAGAGCCTCTCGGAAACAATAATTTCCTTCAAGCCACCTACAGCATCAGTCAACGGAAGCAGGAAGCGTTGAAATACGTCTACGCACCGGACGCGGACGGCATATACAACGTTTTGGACACGGCGTACAGCCAAAGCTATCGCAACAACTTCATCAATCAGCGGGCGAGCCTGAGCTTCCGTTCCCGGAGGGATAAATTCAACTACACGATAGGCTTGAACCTGGACCCGTCGTACACGAGCAGCGAGAATTTCGTGGGCGACACGACGCTCTCCAAACTGAGCCGGACGGTAGTGAACCTGTCGCCGATGATCCGCTTCAATTACCTGTTCGACAAGCGGACCAACCTGCAGGTCCATTACAGCGGCCGGACAAGCCAGCCCAGCATGACGCAACTGCAGCCCGTGGCCGACATATCCAACCCCACCAACATCCGCATCGGCAATCCGGAACTGAAACCCCGCTACACGAACAACGTGAACATTCGTTTCCAGCGATTCACGCCGGAGAGGCAACGGGCCTTCATGGTGATGGCGAGCGGCAACTACACCATCAACGATATCGTCAGCTACGCCTCATATAACGCCGAGACCGGCGTGAAAACGACCTCTTACAAGAACGTGAACGGGAATTACAGCGCCAACCTCCGCATGATGCTGAACACGCCCCTGCGGAACAAGAAATTCTCCGTCAACACGAACACGATGGCTTCGTTCGCCAACAGCAACGGCTACATCAACGAGGCAAAGAACACGAACAAGAACTTTACCCTCTCCGAACGGGCGGGCATCGACTTCCGCTCCTCATACCTGGATATCGGGCTGAACGGGAATGTCCGTTACAACCGTACCCGAAACTCCTTGCAGGCGGAGAACGACCTGAGCACGTTCAACTATGGCGTGGGCGGTTACACGACCATCTACCTGCCGCTCGACTTCAAGATAGAGAGCGATGTCACCTGGTCCGCCAACGCCGGATACGGCGACGGCTTCAAGCTGAACGAGACGCTGTGGAACGCCTCCATCTCCAAATCGTTCCTGAAAAACAACCAAGGGACGCTTCGATTCAAGATATACGACATCCTGCGACAACGGAGTAACATCTCCCGCAGCATCACCGCCAATTACACGCAAGACTCCGAATATAACACGTTGGGAAGCTACTTCATGGTGCATTTCATCTACCGCTTCAGCATATTCAAGGGCGGAGCCGGGGCGAACGACATGAAGGCACCGGGACGCGCCGGGCGGAGAGGACCGATGGGGCCACCTCCGCCAAGAGCGGGATTCTAATATAATTAACGTTTCAACCACCTCATTTTTACTTTTTTTGTGTGAATATTAAAACAATAAACACGTTATTTGCCGTTAGAATAATAAATGCAAGATTATTGATATGAGAAAGTCTACAATTTGGTTGCTCGCCGCTGTGATGGCCTTCGCGTTCGCCGGGCTGTTATATTTGCAGGTTAATTACGTGAGCATCATCGTAAAGACACGCAGCGAGCAGTTCAACGAGACCGTGAAGAGGAGCTTGCGCCAAGTATCGAAAAATCTTGAGCTGGACGAGACGCGCAGATATTTGGAAGAGGACATCAACCGCGACGAGACCAATTTCATGTATCAGAACGCTCCGGACGTAAAAAGCCTGGGCGACGTAATCAGCCAGGAACAATATCAATTGCAAATCAAGGACTCCAACGGGGCCACCGTGCGCCACATCGAGATGCAGAGCTTCAGGGCCCAGCAAGTGAAGCCGTGGTCGTCCCTTTCAGGGCGCAAGTCGGCGAACAGCATCGTCAGCACGTCGAAAGACCTCCAGAAGACGCTGAAGCGACGCTACCAGTATCAAGGCGGCCTCATCGAGGAGGTTATCTATAACATCCTGTACACGGCGAACCTGAAACCTATCGAGGAGCGCGTCGACTTCAAGAAGCTGAACAGCTCACTAAAGACGGAGTTCATCAACAACGGATTGAACCTGCCGTTCGTCTTCTCCGTCATCAACAAGGACGGAAACGTGGTCTACCAAAGCGGGGAGATTCAAAAGCAGCCCATAGCGTCCGACGTCATCACGCAGGTGCTTTTCCCGAACGACCCGCCCTCCAAGCTGAACTATCTCAGGGTCTACTTCCCCACGAAAGGCGATTACATCTCCAGCTCGGTGACTTTCATCGTGCCGTCGGTCATTTTCTCCACCATACTGCTTTGCACGTTCTTGTTCACGATATATATCGTTTTCCGGCAAAAAAAGCTCTCCGAAATGAAGAACGACTTCATCAACAACATGACCCACGAGCTGAAAACGCCGGTCTCCACCATCTCGCTCGCCGCGCAGATGCTGAAAGACTCCGACATCACCAAGAGCCCCGACGTGTTCAAACACATCTCCGGCGTAATCAACGACGAGACGAAACGCCTGGGGTTCCTTGTCGAGAAGGTGCTGCAGATGTCTCTGTTCGAGCGGCAGAAGGCGGCGTTGAAGCTGAAGGAAATCGACGCGAACGACCTCGTCGCCGGCGTCGCCAACACCTTCGCGCTGAAAGTGGAGAAGTACGGCGGAACGCTGGACATAGACCTGCAAGCCACGGACTCGGAAATTTACGTCGACGAGATGCACATCACCAACGTATTGTTCAACCTGATGGACAACGCCGTCAAATACCGCCGACCGGAGGTGCCGCTCACCCTGATGGCCCGTACGTGGAACGAGAACGGGAAATTGCTCATCTCCGTCGAGGACAACGGCATAGGAATCAAGAAGGAATACCTCAAGAAGGTTTTCGACCGCTTCTTCCGCGTCCCCACGGGAAATAAGCACGACGTGAAAGGGTTCGGACTCGGCCTGGCTTACGTCCGGAAGATTATCGAGGACCATAAGGGCTCCATACGGGCCGAGAACGGCGCCGGCAACGTAGGAACGAGATTTATTATTACTTTACCTCTTATAAAACATTAGATTATGGAAGAAAAACTGAAAATCTTCTTTTGCGAAGACGACGAGAATTTAGGAATGCTTCTAAGAGAATACTTACAAGCGAAAGGGTACCTGACGGACTTGTTCACCGATGGAGAAGCGGGATACAGAGGATTCACGAAAGGGAAATACGACCTCTGCGTGCTCGACGTGATGATGCCGAAAAAAGACGGCTTCACCCTCGCGCAGGAAATCCGCTCGGTCAATCCGGACATCCCCATCATCTTCCTGACCGCCAAGACGATGAAAGAAGACGTTTTGGAGGGTTTCAAGATTGGCGCGGACGACTACCTGACCAAGCCCTTCAGCATGGAAGAGCTGCTGCTCCGCATCGAGGCCATCCTGCGCCGCGTGAAAGGCAAGAAAATGAAAGACATCCCCTTCTACAAGCTGGGAAACTTCCTTTTCGACACGCAGAAGCAAACCCTCACCATCGGAGAGAAGACGACGAAGCTCACGACTAAGGAATGCGAGCTGCTAAGCCTCCTCTGCGCCCACGCCAACGAGATATTGGAGCGCAATTACGCGCTGAAGACCATCTGGGTGGACGATAACTATTTTAACGCCCGCAGCATGGACGTTTACATCACCAAGCTCCGCAAACTGCTGAAGGACGACCCGGGAATCGAGATTATCAACATTCACGGCAAGGGCTACAAGCTTATCACCCCTTCGGCCGAGGAGCAGGCGAACGAAAACAACATCCAAGTGCTCTAAGCGAAGTAGAAACTGTTCATAAACAACGAGAAAGCGCGCGGGCGAAAGCTTGACGCGCTTTTTTATCCGAAAGCCTTGCCCATTCAAAAAATAATCGCTATATTGCGAACGATAAATAATTTTTCAAAAACGATAGAGATAAATTACCATGAAAAAGACGATTTACCTACACGCGCCAGCCGTGAAAATCCAAATACCTTATTCCTATGAAGATGATATTCCAGGCAAACATACGAGGCTTCTTCGCGAGTCATGAATGGCGATTTTTATCGCTTTCGAGGAAAATTGTTCGTAAACAAAACCGCCAGCGACATTCCACGGCCGATTTGTTTGCGAACAATAAAAAAACGCAAAAGAATATTTACTCACTTTTTTAATAAATACAATATGAGAAAATTTGTAATCCTATTAGCTATTAACTTGCAAAGGCTAAACAATGCCGAGTATCTTAACTTGATGAACCGGCTGGAAGAACTTATCGAAATCGCCACGCCCGCGGGTGTAGGACTTACGGAAGAGGAGAAAGCGGAATTTTCCGAACTGGTGAACAGATTACGTAAACGGATTAACATCTCGTCAGCGAGCGCGCTTACGGAATTACTTTCTGAGCTGGAAAAACAACGCGACAGCATGCTAACTTACCTTTTCGCCGCCATATCCTATGGAATGGGGCTTCCTATGACAACGATTAGAGACGCGGCGAAAGCGTTGGAGCTAACTATACGTCCATATAAGGGCGCTCAATCGTTGCCGAACCAACAAGAGACTATTTTCGTGAACAGTTTGTTGCGAGACCTCGACACGGAATCCGCGAAGGAAAACATCTCGGTGATGAACCTTACCGAACTTATATCGGAGCTGGAAAGCATCAACACTCGGTACGCCGAACTTACCCAGCAACGCGCGGAGGAAATGGAGGAGAAAAATATGTCGCTGATATCTACCCAAGTCACGCGAGAGAAGCTGGATGACGTGTTCAGCGCTATTCAGCTCATCACGCAAGCGAAAAACATCGTTGACCCGACCGACGCGAGCGCGGCGTTCATCCAGAACTTCAACGCCGTCATACGCGAGGTGAAACGCCTGAACAACATCCGGACGGGCGGCGCGAAAGGCGATAAGGAGGAAACCGTCATTCCGGAGACCAAGCCCGAGGAAGGAACCGACGTCCCCTTCGAGCCGGTGGACCCGAACCCCGAGGAAGGCGGTGGCGAGGAGGAGACTCCCTCCGTGGTGTAAGATTTTTGAACGATTCAGGTATAAAAAACAATATCGCCCGTCTCCAAGGCTCTGGGGACGGGCGATAACGTTTTC
>CASEGC010000087.1 GCA_949287365.1 uncultured Parabacteroides sp. | reverse complement strand
CGGGAATCTCTTGCTGACCTTGCAGGAGATGGTGTTGCAGTCGTATGGCGACAAAGTGTACATCTTGCCCGCTTTCCCGAAAGATTGGGATGTCTCGTTCAAGCTATATACTTTTGGCAAGAATCCGGTGACGGGCGAATATCGGCAAGGCAAGTAGGTCAAGAAACCTACTGCGGAACGAAAGGTGAAATTGAAAGTTTGTGTGAAATAATAGGGGAACAAGAAAAGAGATGAAAAAAAATCAAATAGGTCTAAGTGTATTACTTTGTGTCATTTGTTTAAATGGTAACGCTCGATTATTAAAGGATGTATCCGGAGAGATTATTCCATTTATCAGTAAATATTCGGAAACTCAGATAAAAGAGAAAATAGCTTTGCCTCTTCATTCTGATAATGGAATCCGGATGGACGATAACGTACGATGGGCTTTGGATGTTCAGGAGAAAGCGGTTCCTGATGAACCGGACGCCACGGATTATGAGTTGACGTGGACTCTTCTGGAAGGAGAGGCGAAGGATGTCGTGGTTGGCGTAGACTTCAATTTTAAGAATTGGTCTGCGGAGAATTATGTGTTTGTCCCGGCGATTGTCTATGACGGGAATCGTTTTGAGGTGAAAGAGATCGGTTATCCGCCTTATTGGTACGACAAGAGTGAGTGGCGAAAAGATATGCCTACCACCACTACGGTTCAACCGACATTAGGCAAAGCGGGAAGTGGAGCGGGAAAGATCGAGTTAACCACCGGTAACGCCTCCACTCCCTTGATGGCGTTTATTCTCCACAAAAGAGACAGGCGTGGATGGTTCAGACTACGCAAGGGAATCGGTTGGGGAATCATGGATTGACAATCGCGGAAAATGAGACGAAGACGGAAAGTGTTTTTACGATATCCTCTCCGGCTATGCGAGGGAAACGTGCGGCAGGAGCGGGTTTCGCTACTTCAGGAGATGAGCCAGCGGATTATAAGCGGGGTGACAAGGTGATAGTCTGTTTCCGTGTTTACGCTTTCCCTGCTCAGGAATTGAATGACTTGTACCAGCGTTTCCTCCAAGCGCGAAAAGGTTATAATCTGGTGGAAAGGAGAGAGGATTTACCTTTTAGCGAAGCGTGGAAACTGGTGAACGATTTACATCAAAATAGACGCTGGGATGAGAGTGTGGATCTTTATTTATTTACGGATGTCGGCACATCAGCTCGTTGGAATTTTCGGTTAGGCTGGAGTGGAGGAGGGCAAAATACATTACCTATCATGATGAACGGAGGAGCGTTGGGTTTGGAACGTGCGAAGAAGAATCTAGAAGTGATTTTCACTAAAAGTCAGGCTTCTTCTGGCTTTTTCAATACACATGGGAATGGAAGAGAATTCGCTGGATTTGATTTTACTGAACCTTTTAAATACAATGAATCTCTGATACGTTGTCAGGGTGATTGGCTCTATATGGCGCAACGCCAGTTTCGTTATTTGGAATCGACCGGGGAGAACGTTCCTGCCCATTGGAAAGAGGGATTGAGAAAATTGGCGGACGCTTTTGTTCGTCTATGGGAACACGAGGGGCAATTCGGTCAATTCGTGGACGTGGAGACCGGAGAGCTTTGTATAGGAGGCTCTACTTCTGGTGCGATCGTATGTGGTGGTTTGGCGTTGGCTTCTCAGACGTACTCCAATCCTCGATATTTGGAAGTGGCTAAACAAGCGGGACGTAAGTATTACAAGGATTTTATACGGAAAGGTTATACGACCGGAGGTCCGGGAGAGATCTTATCCGCTCCGGATAGTGAGTCTGCGTTTGGATTATTCGAGTCATATATGGCGTTGTACGAGGTGACGGGCGATCAGGAATGGCTTCAATATTGTAATGAATTATTGCCTATTTGCGCTAGCTGGACGGTCTCTTATGACTTCAAATTTCCGGATCAATCTCTTTTAGGAAAAATGGATGTTCGTACGTGTGGTGTGTTTTGGGCTAATGTTGCGAATAAGCATGGGGCACCAGCTGTCTGTACTTGGTCTGGGGATTGTTTCCTGAAATATTTTCGGGCGACTAATGATCGATATGCGTTAGACTTGATTGTGGATATCGCTCATGGTGCGACACAATATATTAGTCGTCCAGATAGGCCGATAGGAAATATGCCCTCTGGTGGAGTTTGCGAACGGGTAAATCTAAGTGATTGGGAAGGAAAAGATAACATAGGCGGTAATATTTTTGGTTCATGCTCTTGGGTAGAGACAGCGATGGCGTTGACCGTAACGGAAATCCCTGGTATATATGTCCAAAAAGATAAGGATATTATCGCCGTGTTTGATAATGTATTAGTGGAGAAACAGCTTTCCCCATCGGGAGAATATAGGCTGAAAATAACGAATCCAACCAGATACCCAGCGGAGGTGAATATTTTCAGCGAGACTTCCAAAGAGGCCGGAAAGATTCTTGACACCTTTTTTGGTAAAGCGAATCAAATAGTTTCGTTGGAAGCTGGCGAAAGTATCATCGTGTCAAATTTATAAAAATGAAAGTCCACATGAAAAATATATTGATATCACTATTTTTTTGCGTTCTGCTGGCGATGACTTCATGCGTTGAAGAAAAGAAGTATCTGCGGGAAGAAATATTGAATGGCTATAATGTCGTTTGGAATGCACCGAGCGAAAACGCTACAGGTTCCATGCCGGTAGGAGGTGGAAATCTACAGTTGAACGTATGGCGGGAAAAAGATGATATCCTTTTTTATCTTGGTAGTACGGACAGCTACATGGATCATAGCACTATTTTGGGAAAGTTGGGTCGGGTACGGTTGAATGTCTTGCCGAATCCATTCGTGGAGAGTTTCAAACAGGAACTGGATTTAAAGCGGTCGGAGGTGGTGTTCTCCGGAGATAAAGGCTTCCGGTTGAAGATTTGGGTGGACGTATTTCATCCGGTCGTGCATGTGGAGATGCGCTCGGACCAGCCTGTAAATGTACGGGCGGCTTATGAGACATGGAAATTGGAACATGCTTTCACGGCGAACGACCAAATCTTGTTTTATCACCGGAATGATTCGGTAAACGAGGCGTTGGAAAAGATGATTCGGGAACAACGGGCGGAACCGTTTCGGGATAAGATTGTCGACCCTTTGAGAAACTTGACCTCAGGTGGTTTGATGTATGCGAAGGGTTTGGTGGCTTCCACGGCGGATAGTGGGGTGTATATGGGAACACCGTTCCGTTCGTTGGCGTTAATATCGGAGACTTCCATGAAAGAGATGGATATGCGAGTCGCTGTACGGATTGAACAAGACGAGACATTGGAGCGATGGAAAGACGAGGTGGAGCGATTGGCGGTTAGCGTGGCGAACACCGCGGACAGTGACCGTCAGCGATCACTTGATTGGTGGAAGGAGTTTTGGAACCGGAGTTATATCCATATCTATCCGGAAATGGACGCCTCGCTCGCCGTAAATGCGGATATTCGTACTGACTTCATCGCCGCCGCTTGGCAGGTGGGACGTAATTACCAACTTTTCCGGTATTTGATGGGATGCACCTGCGGAGCGAGGCATCCGGTGCTTTTCAACGGTGGAATATTTAATGTAGATAATACCAACGGGCAATCTCCGGAATATCGGAACTGGCAGGGGTGCGAGTTCATGGCTCAAAATCAACGATTGGTATATTGGCCATTACTTAAAACCGGCGATAGCGATTTGATGCGGCCGGTGATAAACATGTATCGTGATATGGTTGACCTGCAAAAGGCGAGGGTGAGAAATTATTGGGGCATCGAGGGTGTCGCTTATCCTGAGGCGTTAAGCATTTATGGTCTGCATGCGGTATATGCCAATCCGGATGTCATGACAGACGCGTTCTATCGTGCGCCGGACCGGAAACGGGAACCGTGGGAATATGGTCATAGCGGCCTTATGCACTTGGAGCATCATTATACGTCGATGCTCGATTTCGCCTATATGTTCTTGGAGTCCGCCCGATATGGCCAAGAGGAGCTGCAACGGCAAATGCCTTTCATCGAGAACGCGGTGAAATATTACGACAATTATTATCAGCGGAGCCGCCGGTGCCTTAAAGGAGAGCCTTTGACCGATGACGGGAAGTTGGAGCTTTATCCTTCCAGCGCGTTGGAGTTGTATTGCGGGGCGAAGAACCCGACCGATGTGGTATGTGGACTGCGAGCTTTGGTGGATGGCGTGTTGTCTTTCCCGAAAGAAGCGCTTATGGAGGAACAGTGGCGCTATTTCCAAGAGGTGAGGAGACGCTTGCCGGAAATCCCGACCGTCGAGAAAGAGGGACGTGTCATGCTTCCTCCGGCGGAAACGTGGGAATTGGAGGGCGACCAGCCGAACATGGAGTTCCCGCAGTTGTACGCTCTTTTCCCGTTCGAGACTCATTCTTTCGCGGATACGGCAAGCTTGAACATCGCTAAGAACACGTGGCTATATAATTCGAAGGCTTCTGCGCAGAAGAATTACATCTGCTGGTTTCAAGGTGGAATTTTCGCCGCGCGCCTGGGGCTGACGGACGAGGCGAAATCGTATGCGATGAACAAGTTCCTGCATCCGTTAGGTAATCGGGGAAGCGAGAAGGTACCGGCGAGACGTTTCCCGGCCTTTTGGGACAATCCCGGCTTTTGCCAATGCCCGGATATAGACCATGGAGGAGCCGCGATGGTCGGTCTGCAAGATATGTTGATGCAGACTCCGGGGAAACATATTTACCTGCTTCCCGCCTGGCCCGCCGATTGGGATTGCGACTTTAAGTTGCATGCCCCATATAATACCATTGTCCAAGGTTCCGTGTGTGGTGGGAAACTGGTGGACTTGGATGTCACGCCTGTCTCGCGGAAAGCGGACGTGATTATAATGAGACGATAATAAATAAACTTGAGTCCGACGGGAGGAAAAAGCGAAAAGGCCGGAGAAAAACTTCCGGACCTTAGGGGAAAAATGTCGTGACATAACGGGAAAAACTCTATCTTTAGCCTAAAGATACATATCTTTAGCCTAAAGATAGACTTTCTTCCGTAAGGATTTCGGTTTTTCCCGGCGGGTTTACAAGTTTTTCTCCCGGGAGATGAACTTTTTCTCCCTTACCGATTTATGTCGGACTCGTATAAAACGATTTTGACAGATGAGACATTTACAGAAAATGGCGACCTGCCTGTTTGGTTGCCTCTTGTTGGGTGCGAGTTGCTCGAACGAACGATT
Organism: uncultured Parabacteroides sp.; assembly: GCA_949287365.1. Taxonomy (GTDB): domain Bacteria; phylum Bacteroidota; class Bacteroidia; order Bacteroidales; family Tannerellaceae; genus Parabacteroides. Next base: position 97,528 of record CASEGC010000087.1, on the reverse strand, counting down.
CTCTTACGAAGGATTCACGCCTACCGCTTCCGCCTTATTCGCGGAGCGGGATTTGAAGGAATGTTTGGACGATATCCCGCGAGGCGAGGATTGGTCTTATGCCTTCCGTATGGATAATGGACTGGAAGAGGGGCAGTTCGGCTATACGATAAAGGATGGGAAAGTGACGTTCTCCGGAAGCGATGAGATTAGTGTCACGCATGCGGTGTATACGTTCTTGGAGGAATTGGGCTATACCTTCGACTTTACGGGCGTGTCCAATCCGATGATTGATAAAGAGATTCGGCAATTGGGAGATACGCTTGTCACGCCCAAGGTGAGGTATCGGGGCATCCGGCAACACGTGAATTTTCCGATGGATATCTCCTCTTATCCCATCGAGGAGGCGAAAGCGTATGTGGAATCTTTGCTGCGTATGCGTTTCAATAAACTTACGATTCATAGCTATCCCGGCCAGTGGTACGAGATTTGGGTAGGCGACAGCTTGGCGTTAGCGGGCAATTTCTTTTATGGGGATGTGCATTATATGTATGATAGCGACTTCTTGAAAACGCATGTCCCGGAGAATGACAGCATATTCTGTATTTCAGCGGTAGAAGCCTGTTTCCGGGACCAGCGGGCGCGGAGCCGGTTCGCGGTGAATTGGATGCGTGAGTTGATTGATTACGCCAAGGAACTCGGGTTTTACGTGCAGTTCTCTTTTGAGCCTCGTGTGTCGACCGTGGAGCAGGCGGTATCGACGGCGAAAGAGATACTGAACGCTTATCCGCGAGTCGACGCGTTGGAGATGATTACGGAGGAGACCGGTGGCTGGGGCGCCGTTTGCATGGAAGAGGAGGTCCGGAATACTTTACGGACCTATTTCTCTCAAACGATAGCGAACGACACGATGGTAACCGGAGCGATTCGTCCGAGGCAAACGGACTTGAACGCCTTATACGCTCAAATAGGGATTATCTCGCGAGCTATAAGAACGCTACGTGAGGAGGAGGATTTTGACCGCGAACTGAAATTGGGTATTTACAGTACGGTGACGCGTTATACGGAGGGCGCTTATCGGTTGGCCCGGCTGGCGTTGCCGGATACACGGATTTGCTTGATGGCCTCACATGGAAGCGATGGTACCGCGGATGCCGTCTCTTCCTTGATTCGTACGGTGGATGATATGCGACATACGGAGCTTTATTCTTGGATTGAGTTCGATGGCCTGATGTATTTGTATCAGAATTCCATTAGCGGGAATGAACGTTTGCTCGACCATATTCGGCAGGTACTTCCTGATGAGCGATTCGGTTCGTTGACATTCAATCATTGGCGGACGGCGGAGAACCGTACCTCGGCGCGTTATGCCGCGGAATCTACGCTGTGTGGTTCTCTCTCGGCGGATAGGTTCTATCGGGAGTATGCCGGACGGTTGGGAATCGGTGATTGGCGGAAGTTCCGCGAGGCGCAAATGTTGATTAACCAAGCGGACAGTTACGCCAGGGTACATTTGGGTAATATCGGTTTTTGCTGGATGGGTGCGTGGCGTTCGGGAGGCTCTTATACGTGGATGGACAAGCGGCATATACAAACCGTGCGGGTCACTTATTTCAAGGCGGGCGAATTGCTGTCGGAGTTGCTTGGGGAGACGGATAAACGGAGTCCCGCGTATCCCTATTTGGGCTTTATGGGAAACCGTGTGCTTTGTTCCGTGATTTATTTGGACGCGTTTACGAGAGCGGTCGATATCCAAAGTATCCGGAAGGCGGCTGATGGCAGCGTGCCGGAAGCGGAACGGAAACGGGCACAGGAGATTTGCGACCAAGCTTTACTGCTGTTCGACCAATACATGGAGACTCATGCGAGGATGATGCCTGACCGGGGGTGCGAAGGAACGTTGGTTAGCCTTTGGAACGCACCGGTCCGAGGGCTGAAAGTTTACCGTTCCCAATTGGCAGGTATCGCATTGGAGGAACTTCCGCATAGCGATAAGTCGGTAGATGCCCCACCGCTGCCTATCTTCTATGAAGGGTTATAGTTATCTGAGAGAATTTCCCTAAATTCGCGACCGTACAAATGCCATAAAAAACTATTCGAATTATGACGACAAGACGAAATTTCCTGAAGACAGGGTCCCTTTCTTTGGCCGGCCTGTTGGTTGGCGAGAAGGTTTACTCGGCCGCGAGCGTGAGCGTGCCGGATGATAAGAAAAAGAGTTTCACGGAGTTCGCCTCCAAGGTAACGGGCGATTATACGAGCAAACGCCCGGCGCCCGAGGCCCGCAAGTTCGTTTCCAAGGCGGTGGAGGAGCGGCTGAAGGCGGTGAAGGCCCGTATCAAGGATCCCAAGTTGGCGTGGATGTTCGAGAATTGCTATCCCAATACACTGGACACCACTTGCGAGTTCAAGATGGTGGACGGTAAGCCCGACACGTTCGTGATTACGGGCGATATTCACGCGATGTGGCTGCGCGACTCGTCCGCCCAGGTCTATCCGTTCGTCTCCTTGGCGAAAGAGGACGAGGACTTGCGGCGTATGCTGGCCGGCGCGATCAACCGCCAGACCGCTTGCATCTTGATAGACCCGTATGCCAACGGCTTCAATGAGGGGCCGACGGGCAGCGAGTGGGAGAGCGACAACACGGAGATGAAGAAGGAGCTGCACGAGCGCAAGTGGGAAATCGATTCGTTGTGCTACCCGATTCGTCTGGCGTACCGCTATTGGAAGGAGCTGGGCGATACCTCCGTTTTCGACGATAAGTGGGAGCGGGCGATGGAGGCGGTTTACCGCACGTTCCGCGAGCAGCAGCGTAAGGAGGGCTTGGGGCCGTATCGCTTCTCCCGCGTGACGGACCGCCAGGGCGACACCTTGCTGAACGACGGTTGGGGCAGCCCGGTGAAGCCGGTGGGCATGATTGTCTCCTCGTTCCGTCCGTCGGACGACGCCACGCTGTTCGGCTTTCTCGTCCCGTCCAACCTGTTCGCCATCACGTCGCTCCGGCAGGCGGCGGAGATTCTCCGGAAGGTGAGGAACAACGCGGACTTGGCGGGCCGTTGCGAGGCCCTGGCCGATGAGGTGGACGAGGCGGTGAGGAGATACGCCATCTTCGACCATCCGGAGTTTGGCGCGGTGTACGCTTTCGAGGTGGACGGCTATGGCGGACGCGTCTTCATGGACGACGCCAACGTGCCCAGCCTCTTGGCCTTGCCTTTCCTCGGTTGCGTGGACGTGGACGACCCGGTTTACCAGAACACCCGCAAGCTCGTGCTGAGTCCGGAGAATCCCTACTTCTTCAAAGGCAAGGCGGGCGAAGGCATCGGCGGGCCGCACATCGGCTTCGGCTATATCTGGCCGATGAGCCTCATCATGCGCGCCACGACCTCGAATGACGAGAAGGAGATTCGTTACTGCATGGAGACCTTGCGCGACACCGATGGCGGCACCGGCTTCATGCACGAGTCGTTCCAGCAGGACGACGCCAACGATTATACCCGCCCGTGGTTCGCGTGGACCAATACGCTGTTTGGCGAGCTTATCGTCAAGCTGCAATCCGAAGGCAGGCTGAAGGATTTGTTAGGTTAATCGGTTTTGGCCTTCCGGCTCGCTGGAAAGTCTCAAATCCGCGGATTTTCTCCTCTCCGTTCGCTGGAAAGGCCAAATCCGCGGATTTCGCGTCTTCCAGAGGCTGGAAAAGCCGGATTTCGTCCATTTCACGCTTTCCAGCCCATGGAAACCTCAAAATCTGTCATTTCGCTCGTTTCAAGAGCTGGAAACGTCAAAATTCTATATTTTGAGAATTCCAGCTTCTTTTTGTCACGAAAATTGCTTTTTTTAGTTACATGATGATAATTCGTTTAGGCCGCGTTTTCTCGAATAAATCTTAAAAGCCTTGGAGGGAATGAGGTTTTTCGGGTATCTCCACGTCTTCAGGATACAAAAGGGAAAAGACGTGAGATGAAAGGTGTGGCGATAAGATTCGTGTTTCTTTGGGCGTTATTCGCTTTGCCGTTGGGGCTTCGCGCGCAATGGACGGAGCGGGACTCCTCGCGTTTGCGGGATACGCTGTCCGGCAAGGAGACGATACGGTTGAATCCGGAGTTCCAAAAGGCGATAGAGAACGGCACCTTCCTGCCGGTGGAACCCACCGGAACCCCGATGCGCTCCTCGTCGGGCGAGCTGCCTATCACGATGGATTTCTCGGAGTACATCCGGCCGGATACGCTGCTGTCCATTACCCGCGATTCGCTCTCTCCCGTGGCGTATGAGTTCCTCCGGCTCAAACCTCCCTCGCGTTATGCCGTGCCGGAACGGGCTTATGAGGTCGAGATTCCCAAAAATAGGGAGTGGAAGGAGTTCAGGATAGGGAACGTCCGGCTCGCCGCTAGTCTGAGGTTGGGCAATATATATTCAGAAGAGGTGAAAGACGGGCAAAGACGCGGAGGCGTCGTTTTCACCGTGAAGGCTTATTTCAGCGTGGAGGAGCTGCTGGAGGCCATCTTCTGGAAAAGCGCAAGAGATAAGAAACGAAACAGGGAGCGGGAAAACACGTGGAAATATTATAATGATTACCCTTCCTATTGAAAAAATGACTGAATGACGTTCCGATAGACATTTTGGCTTTGTTTTTTCTCCTTATTCTTCCCTTGTTCGGACAAAATGTCATATTACCCCGCAGGAAGATAGATTGGTATCCATTTTGCTGAGGTAAAAGCGTAAAACAAATGAATAACGAAAAAGAAAGGAGATTAAGTATATGAATTTTAATAACTTTACGATTAAGGCGCAGGAGGCGGTACAACAGGCGGTACAGTTGGTCACGAAGCATAATCAGCAAGCGATCGAGGCGACGCACTTGTTGAAAGCTGTCATTCTGACGGGAGAGAGCGTAACCAATTTCATCTTTCAGAAGTTGGGCGTAAACATCCAGAACCTGAACCGGGTTTTGGACGAGCGAATCGAGTCGTATCCGCGGGTATCAGGTGGCGAGCCGTACCTTTCCAGTGAATCGAACGCCGTATTGCAGAAGGCGATCGATTATTCCTCCAAGATGGGCGACCAGTACGTTTCCTTGGAGCCGATTATCTTGGCGTTGTTCACGGAAAAGAGTACGGCCTCGCAAATATTGAAGGACGCTGGTGTGACGGAGAAGGAGCTTCGTTTGGCTATCGAGGAGTTGCGTAAGGGCAACAAGGTGACCAGCCAGTCCGCCGAGGATACGTATGACGCGTTGAGCAAGTACGCCATCAACTTGAACGAGCGTGCCCGGAGCGGTAAGCTCGACCCGGTAATCGGCCGGGACGAGGAGATCCGGCGGGTGTTGCAAATCTTGAGCCGACGGACGAAGAACAACCCAATCCTGATTGGCGAGCCGGGTGTGGGTAAAACCGCTATCGCCGAGGGATTGGCGCACCGTATCGTGCGGGGCGACGTGCCGGAGAACTTGAAGTCGAAGCAGATTTTCTCGTTGGATATGGGTGCGTTAATCGCCGGGGCGAAATACAAAGGTGAGTTCGAGGAGCGTCTGAAAGCGGTCGTCAATGAGGTGACGAAGTCGGAGGGCGAGATCATCCTCTTCATCGATGAGATTCATACCTTGGTAGGTGCCGGGAAGAGCGAGGGCGCGATGGATGCCGCCAATATCTTGAAACCGGCCTTGGCGCGGGGTGAGTTGCGGGCGATCGGCGCTACGACGTTGGACGAGTACCAGAAGTATTTCGAGAAGGATAAGGCGTTGGAGCGCCGGTTCCAGACGGTCATGGTGGACGAGCCGAGCGAGCTGGATACCATCTCTATCCTGCGGGGTTTGAAGGAGAAGTACGAGAACCACCACAAGGTGCGTATCAAGGACGACGCGATTATCGCCGCCGTGCAGTTGTCTACCCGTTACATCACGGACCGGTTCTTGCCGGATAAGGCGATTGACTTGATGGATGAGGCGGCGGCCCGTCTGCGGATGCAAATCGATTCCGTGCCGGAGTCGTTGGACGAGGTTTCCCGTCGTATCAAGCAGCTGGAGATTGAGCGCGAGGCTATCAAGCGTGAGGACGATAAGGAAAAACTGGAGCAGTTGAATAAGGAGATCGCCGACTTGAAAGAGGAGGAGACCAAGCAGAAGGCGCAATGGGAAAGCGAGAAGGCGCAAATCAACAAGATCCAGCAGAACAAGATCGATATCGAGAACTTGAAGTTCGAGGCGGACCGTGCCGAGCGCGAGGGCGATTACGGCAAGGTGGCGGAGATTCGCTATGGCAAGATCAAGCAGAAGGAGGAGGAGATCAAGCAGACGCAGGAGAAGTTGAAGACGATGCAAGGCGGGGCCGCCATGATCAAGGAAGAGGTGGATAGTGACGATATCGCCGACGTGGTTTCCCGCTGGACCGGCATCCCCGTCAGCAAGATGATGCAGAGCGAGAAGGAGAAGCTGCTCCACTTGGAGGAGGAGCTTCACAAGCGTGTCGTCGGGCAGGATGAGGCGATCAGCGCGATAGCCGACGCCGTGCGCCGTAGCCGTGCCGGGTTGCAAGACCCGAAGCGTCCTATCGGCTCGTTTATCTTCCTCGGTACGACGGGTGTCGGTAAGACGGAGTTGGCCAAGGCGTTGGCGGACTATCTGTTCGACGACGAGAATATGATGACCCGTATCGATATGAGCGAATATCAGGAGAAGTTCAGCGCGACTCGCTTGATTGGCGCGCCTCCGGGATACGTCGGTTACGATGAGGGTGGCCAGCTGACGGAGGCGATTCGCCGGAAGCCGTACTCGGTCGTCCTGTTCGATGAGATCGAGAAGGCGCATCCGGACGTGTTCAACATCTTGTTGCAGGTATTGGACGATGGTCGTCTGACCGACAACAAGGGACGGACGGTGAACTTCAAGAACACCATCATCATCATGACTAGCAACTTGGGCTCGTCACTGATTCGGGAGAACTTCGAGAAGATGACCGACGCGAACCACGACGAGGTGGTGGAGAACACGAAGAGCCAGGTGTTGGAGCTTCTGAAGAAGACCATCCGGCCGGAGTTCCTGAACCGTATCGACGACATCATCATGTTCACTCCGTTGAGCGAGAAGGAGATTCGTCAGATCGTGTCCTTGCAGTTGAATGGCGTGAAGAGGATGCTGGAGAAGAACGGCGTGACGCTCGACTTTACCGACGCCGCGGTGGGCCTCATAGCCGAGAAGGGTTACGACCCGCAGTTCGGCGCGCGTCCTGTTAAGCGAGTCATCCAGCGGATGGTGCTCAACGAGCTCTCGAAAGAGTTGCTGAGCGGGCACGTCAATCGCGAGCGTCCAATCGTAATCGACAAGAGCGGCGACGGGCTGGTATTCAAGAATTGAACCGGCATCGCGGTCAGTATAGAAAGCGGAGAGTAGTTTTAGAAGGAGTCAGAGGAAAGGAGGCCGAACGCCTCGTTCCTTTGGCTCCTTTCTTTTTGGGAGAGGCGGAATCTCTATATCGGCAGGCTTCCAACCACGGTTCGCGGGTAGAATCTCTATGTCGGCGGGCTTCCAACCGCGGTTCGCGGACAGAATCTCTATATCGGCGGGGACGAATCTCAATTTTCCGCATGGAATATCATGCAACGGTAACGCAAGTCAAAAGGACTGAGGGGAAGCCATGCGTCCACGTCGTTGCCGTTCACTACGCGGGTAATGTGGAGCAGGTGGGTTCGGTAGTAGAATCGTTCGCCCATGTCGGTAGGCTCAGAACTGTAGGTGTACCCGCGGTTTTCTTCGTTGAGTTCGGATAGATTATCCGTAGCGTATCCAAAAAGGGATTCATCGTAGAGGGCGATAAAAGCGTAGTCGTCGCCGACAGTGGCATCAGCCGATGTTGTCACCTCGTATAGCTCATATTTGTATTCCTCCGTATAAACGGGATAGCTCGCTCGGATTCCTGCCGGAAGCGGTCCTCGTTCGGAGTGAAGCTCTCGTGCCCACGTGAATCCCCGCATCTCCAGCCGTGTGCTGTCTTCCGTCCATTCCGTCTCGCTACGGGAGACGAAGGTCGTCATATCCCGGACGCTCTCACGCGCGCATGCCGATAGCAGGACATACGTTATCAAAAATGGGATTAATCTTTTCAGGGGCATATTTATTGGGGTAGTTAGAAGTTAGTAGTTGGTAGTTAGTAGTTGGTAGTTAGTAGTTGGTAGTTGGTAGGTTTGGATATCCTTATATAGGTTTTCTCCTAACTACTAACTACCAACTCCTAACTACCAGCTCCTTTTAAAGAATTATTTATAGTTCTCCAGCTCCTCGGCGTTGAAGCGGTTGATGAAGCCTGCGTGTTTCTCCACCTCCGACTCGGCGAAGTTCAGGTAGACGTGAGCGGACTTGCCGAACAACTCCGGCGCGCGGCTCGCGTCTTGCAGCAGCAGGTGCGCCATGATGATGTCGGCGGCCATTTCCATCAAGCGGCGCGCCACGAAGTCGAGCAGCTCTTGGTTCTGAGTCTCCTTCACTTTCGCGGTGGCGGCCTCAAACTTATCGGCCATCGCCACGAGGCGAGCCTTCAGCGGCTCCAGTTCGGGTGACCAGGCGGCCTGCTCGAAGTCGCGGATGGAGGCGAGGTAGGAGCCGTTCGTCACGTAGCGGATGGCCGCCACGGTCTGCAGCTGCGTGGTTCCCTCGTAGATGGAGGTGATGCGTGCGTCGCGGTAGATGCGTTGGCAGGCGTATTCCATCATGAATCCCGAACCGCCGTGTATCTGGATGCAGTCGTAGGCGTTCTGGTTGGCGTACTCGGAGTTCATTCCCTTCGCCAGCGGCGTGAACGAGTCGGCCAGCTTCGCGTAGGTCTTCTGTTCCTTGCGCTCCTCCGGCGTGAACTTGCGCTCGCGGGCGATGTCGTCCAACGCCTTGTAGATGTCCACGTAACGGGAAGTTTGATAGAGCAACGCGCGGCCGGCGTCGAGCTTCGCCTTCATGATAGAGAGCATATCGTAAACGGCGGGGAAGTTGATAATCGTCTTCCCGAACTGCTTCCGCTCCTTGGCGTAGGCGAGGCCCTCGTTGTAAGCGGCCTGGCTGAGGCCGACGCTCTGCGCCGCAATGCCGAGGCGCGCGCCGTTCATTAGCGCCATCACGTACTTGATAAGACCCAGCTTGCGGTCGCCGCAGAGCTCGGCGCGGGCGTTCTTGTAGACCAGCTCGCAGGTGGGCGAGCCGTGGATGCCCAGCTTGTTCTCGATGCGGCGCACGTTCACGCCACCGTCACGCTTGTCGTAGATGAACATCGAGAGGCCGCGTCCGTCGCGGGTGCCTTCCTCCGAACGCGCCAGCACGAGGTGCAGGTCGGCGTCGCCATTGGTGATGAATCGTTTCACGCCGTTCAATCGCCAGCAGTTGTTCGCCTCGTCGTAGGTCGCCTTCAGCATGACGCTCTGCAGGTCCGAACCCGCGTCCGGTTCCGTCAGGTCCATCGACATCGTCTCGCCTGCGCAGATACGAGGGATGAAACGGCTGTGCTGGTCCTCGTTACCGAACTCATACAGGGTCTCGATGCAGTCCTGCAACGACCAGATGTTGCCGAAGCCCGCGTCAGCGGCGGCCACGATCTCGGCGCACATGGTGTAAGGGGTGATGGGGAAGTTCAGTCCGCCGAAGCGTCGAGGCATCGTCATGCCGTTCAGCCCGGCCTTCACCATCGTGTCGAGGTTCTGTTTCGTTCCGGAGGCGTACTCCACACGTCCGTTGGCGCAGTGAGGGCCTTCCTCGTCGACGCCCTCGGCGTTGGCGGCGATGGTCTCTGCAGTAATCTCGCCAGTAATCTCCAATACTTTGTCGTACGAGTCGATGGCGTCGGCATAGTCCTGCGGCGCGTAATCGAACTCATTCTTGTCTCTGTACCCGCGCTCCTTGAGCTCGCAGATACGTTCCATCATCGGATTGTTCAAGTGGAACTTGAGTTCCGGTATGTCGGAATAATAGTTTGCCATAACTTTTTTTCTTTTAGGAGTTAGAGGAGTTAATAGGAGTTAGAGGAGTTAAAGCCGAATGCTTTAATCGTCGAATCGTTTACTCGAGATCCCTTTGCAATATGCGTTCAGCAAACGGCTGACTTCTTCTATGAGATTCGCCAACTCCATATATTCTTGTTCCTGAATATAAGCGAGATCCTTGGATAGGATGATATAATATCGGCACTCTTCCAAGCTGCCTTGCGCTATATTTAGGAACCGGAGTTTATCCGCCTTGCTTATCTTGCGATAACCTTCCGCTATGTTGGCGGGGATGGACACCGCCGCCCTTTGGAATTGCGAGCACAGTCCAAACCGTTCGTGTTCAGGGAAAAAGGCCGTCGCTTTATAGACTAGTAGCACGAATGTATGCGCTTTTTACCATGCGATAATATCCTGAAAAGAGCGTGTCATCTCAAACTATCGGCTTTAACTCCTCTAACTCCTCTAACTCCTATTAACTCCTTTAACTTCTTATTACTTACTATTCTTCTTATAATATTTAATCATCTTCGGGATTACCTCCTCGACGGTGCCATTGATGACATAATCGGCGATCGTGTTGATCGGGGCGTTCTCGTCGTTATTGATGGAGATGATGATACCCGCATCCTGCATGCCGGCGATGTGCTGGATTTGTCCGGAGATGCCACAAGCGATGTAGAGTTTCGGGCGCACCGTCACGCCGGTCTGACCGATTTGGCGGTCATGCTCGCAGAAACCGGCGTCCACTGCGGCGCGGCTGGCGCCCACCTCGGCGTGCAGCTCCTTCGCGAGGTCGTACAGCATGTCGAAATTCTCTTTCGAGCCCATGCCGTATCCGCCGGCGATGACGATAGGCGCGCCTTTCAGGTTGTGTTTCGCCTTTTCCACGTGGCGGTCGATGACCTTCACCACGTAGTCCGTCTCTGGCACGTATTTCGCCACGTCGTGTACGATAATCTCTCCTTGGTAGTTCTCGTCCAGAATCTCCTTCTTCATCACGCCCTCGCGTACCGTCGCCATCTGCGGACGGTGCTCTGGGTTGATGATGGTGGCGACGATGTTGCCGCCGAACGCCGGGCGGATTTGGTATAAGAGATTCTCGTAAGTGACTCCCGCCTTCTTATCCTCGTGCGAGCCGATTTCAAGAGAGGTACAATCTGCGGTTAGACCGCTTGTCAGCGCCGACGATACCCGCGGTCCGAGGTCGCGTCCGATGACAGTCGCGCCCATCAAGCAGATTTGCGGCTTCTCCTCCTTGAACAGGTTAATCAAGATGGAGGCGTGAGGCAGGGAAGTATAAGGGAACAGTCCCGGCGCGTCGAACACGTGCACCTTGTCCACACCATAGGGCAGGATTTGTTTATCCACGCCTTTCAGAGCGGAACCCGCGACAATCGCTTCCAATTGGCAGTTCAATTGGTTGGCCAATTTACGCCCTTTCGTCAGAAGCTCAAGGCTTACATCGGCGACTGTCGTGCCTTCAAGCTCACAATATACAAATACGTTGTTCATGATTTATCCTATCGTGTGGTTGGCTAATAATTCAACAATCAAATTCTCTACATCCTCGTCCGAGCCGGAGAGCGTCTTGCTTTCCTTCGCCTTGAAAATGATGTTCTCGATAGTCTTCACCTTCGTGGGCGAGCCGCTCAGTCCGCATTGCGTCAAATCGCCGTTCACGTCCGCCACGCTCCATTCCTGGATATTCAGGTAGGGACGGCTCTCGTACAACTCCGGATGGCGAAGCGTCGGCGTTCCGTCCGCGTGGCAGGCGGGCAGGGCCGTACGTTCTTGTTTGCCCAAAGCATATTTGTACTTTTGCACCAACTTGGCGTTGCGCGGGCGGCAAGGCGCGGCCGAGCCGTTCACCGTAATCACGATAGGCAGCGGTCCTTCCACCGTCTCCACGCCTCCATCGATATGGCGTTTCACCGTGATTCGACGCGTCTCCTCGTTCACGTCCATAATCTCCTCGGCGTAGGTGATTTGGGTCAACCCCAATTTCTCCGCCACTTGGGGACCGACTTGCGCCGTGTCGCCATCGATGGCCTGCCGTCCGCAGACGATGAGGTCATAATCCTTGATTTTCTTGACGGCCATGGCCAGCGCGTAAGATGTGGCCAACGTATCCGCCCCGGCGAACGCGCGGTCGGTCAGCAAGTATCCGCCATCGGCTCCGCGATATAAACCCTCTCGGATAATCTCCGCGGCACGTCCGGGTCCCATGGTCAGCAACGTGACCGTCGTTCCGGGATGCGCGTCTTTCAAGCGTAGCGCTTGCTCCAACGCGTTCAAGTCCTCCGGATTGAAAATCGCCGGCAGGGCGGCGCGGTTGATCGTCCCGTCCGCTTTCATGGCATCTTTCCCCACGTTGCGGGTATCCGGTACCTGTTTCGCTAAAACAATAATTCTTAAACTCATAGTATATTAGGAATATTAATTTTTAGTATAGAGTATAATACTTCTATTTATCAATCAGTTTCGAATTGCAAAAGTAATCAAACATTTTTTATGACAAAGCTATCGTGCGAGGAAAATGCGGGAAGACGGTTTTCGTGAAATCAAGGATGTAAGGAAATGGGGTTTAATCCTTACGAAATGATTTCATTTAGGCTATTCTCGTGACACGTCCTTTTTCGTGAAATTGCGAGATAGAGTGGGGAATGGCCCAGCGAAGGGATTTCCCTTCGGAAACATAAGCCTGTTTCAAGTAAAATATAGTCTTTTTCGAGGGCCAAGATAGTTATTCCCGAAGGGAAATATCACTATATCCGAAAGAAAACATCGTTATGTTCGAAAGGAAATGTCGCCATGTTCGAAGAAAAACGACGTAATGTTTGGGCGAAAGGCTCTTCTTCGGTCGATTTAAACCTATTTCTCACGCTATTTTGAAAGACTTGTTTTTTATATGGCTCTATATATTAGATGATTAAATATTTATTAACGTAAAATTCCGAACGACTCGTCCTTTGGCCCGAAAAAATCGATTCTCACGGAGTTCAGGATACAAAATGTTAAAAACTATCATTTTGATTTTTTTGTGTTATCAGTCCGGATTGAGATGTTTTTTTTGTCTTTTTTGATATTGTCATTGATTTTTTTAATTTTGTCCTGAATTCAGGTTGGATTCGAACGTTCTGTCTTGTCAATAATTTTAAATTAGCATTTATGAAAAGAGAATTTTTAACATTGTCGATTGCTTTGTGGGGAATCATAGGAGTAAGCGCTCAAAACAGTTATGAGGTGACAAATAGTGTTGTCTTGAAAAACGTGAACTGCCAATTGACTAAAACAAGTCTTATTTTGCCGGTTCCCCAAAGTAACAATTATCAAACGATTTCTAACCTGAAATATTCGGGGGGCGATATTTTGGATGCCGTTGATTCTTCCAATAAATATCTGCGTGAAATTAAGGAGATGGATATGCCGGCTCCAGGAGAAAGTTACGCTTTGTCGGAGAGCTTCATTGTCACTTTATATCCAATGCGTATAGATATGTCTCAATTTGAGATGATTTATCCATATGATACGAATTCCGAAATATATAAACGTTATACCGTGGACAAGGGTGAATATATTGATACCGATAATCCGGACATAAAACGAATCTCGGAACGACTTTGGGCGGAGACCCAAGGAAATATCATCGATTACGCGGAATCATGTTATGAATATGTCGCCCAAAATTATCGTTATTTAAATCCGAATACAGGAATTCATCCTATCGCTAAAATATTGTCGGATGGAGGAGGTGATTGTGGAAATCTGGCATTGATATATGTCAATCTGCTCAGGGCAAAACAAATACCCGCTAAGCATATCGTAACCGTTCGACCGGACGGCTCTTATCATGTGTGGACCGATTTTTATCTTGAAAGGTATGGATGGATTCCCGTGGATGTCAATATGAAATTGGATAATCCTGCGGGAAATTATTTCGGATATTGCCGTGGAGATGGAATAGTTATGTCTGAGGATATTTGTTTTGATGTGGAATTTGTTCCCGGGGAATTGTATGATGTGATTATCTTGCAGAATTATTATTGGTGGTATTGGTGTTCCAGTGGAGATAGGATAGAAACTTCTCATCTCGTGGATTCGAAATCGCTTACCGGAACGAATGTTCTTTCTATTTCTAATATCGAGGCGGATAACGTTACATTGGATTTTGATTGGATATCGGGAGCTGATTATTATAAAGTGAATTTGTATGAGAATGATAAGGATTTGGTGAAAAGCGTAGGGGATATTCCGGTAGGAGAAAAATCTTTGATCTTGAATGATTTGACACCAAATACAGAATATACTGTCGAGATTATACCTTTACGCTTTGTCGGTAGTGTAGAGACTCAAATGAATAATTATGCTTTCCAGTTTAAGACAGCTGAGAATATCGGTACGGCGATAGAGTCAATATCGAGAAAAGATTGGACAATTGTGGCTTCTAAAGGACAAGTGAGTTTTCAATTGTTTGACGCTGTTCGCGTTTCTATATTCACGATGGCAGGTGAATGTGTTTATGGAGCAAAAGTTGGGACAGGCACATCCAATATCAGTGTTCCGGAAGCTATATTAATCGTGAAGATTGTGGATAATGAAGGTGAGGTATTTACCGAAAAAGTGAATTGTATGTGATTGGGTAAATGATAACGAAGGCGTGTTAGTACTTGATTTTGACACACCTTCGTTATCGGTCCGGATTATCCGTTTTTGCCCGTTCGTGTTCAATTTAAGAAAAAACGTGAATGAGTTGCGAAATTTCTTTTATACATTCGCGTTATGTTTAAAGAAGATAGGAAACAGAGGTGGACGCGATACGTGGTGCTGATGGCCGGTATCTTGATGTTGCTTTCCGTGGTGGTCCCGCATCATCATCATCGGGATGGGATGCCTTGCTACCACTCCTTGATGGCGGAGCAAGAGCAGGACGGCTCATGCGCCGACACGTATGGTTGCGGATGCGACGGGCATAACCTCGCTTATTTCCATTCTTCTTCCAATCAAATGATCGATGGGGATGTCGATTCGTATTGGATTCCTTTGCTGGTTCTTTTTGATTACGTTTATCCGCCTGAATTGGCGTTCTTCACACAAGTCCTTGGTCGAGAGAGACCGTGGTATATCGAGTCGTCGCACGATACTTGGATCGTGGAGGCGAGCGGACTCCGGGCTCCTCCATGCGTGTCTTACTTACCTTTATAATATAATGAGAAGGGGTGATGTGATCATCGCCTTTTCCGCGTGTTATCAATCTAAATCAAGAATCAAATATTTTAATACGATGAAAAAAGTATATTGGATAGGCGTGGTATGCGTCTATCTGTTTGCCGGCTGCGCGGGAAAAGCGTCTCATGCCGGACACGATGAGCATGAAGGACACGAGCGCACGATGGAAGCTCATGACCACGAGAGCGAGGACCATGACGTACACGACCACGAGCATGAACATGAAGCGGACGCTCACCATTCCGGTGAGATTATTTTCAAGAAAGCCTTGGCCGAATCCGTGGGATTGCGGACGGAGGTCGTGAGACCCGCTTCTTTTACGAACGTGATAAAGACCGGGGGGCAGGTGCTGGCCGCTCAGGGCGAGGAATCCGTGATCGTGGCGACCGTTCCTGGCGTGATTTCCTTTGGCGATTTGCCCGTGATAAACGGAACCGCCGTGCGTAAGGGGCAGGCGGTGTTGAGTATCGCTTCGAATGCGCTTTCGGAAGGCGATGTGGCGGCGCGGGCGAAATTCGCTTACGAAAAAGCGAAGAAGGAGTATGAACGCATGAAAACCTTGGTCGGTGACAAAATCGTTTCCGCCAAGGATTTTGAGCAGGCTCGCCTGAATTACGAGAACACGAAGGTGGCTTATGAGGCCGTGGCCGGGAAACAGACCTCGCGAGGCGTCTCCGTGGTCGCCCCGTTAAGCGGTTATTTGAAGAATATCCAAGTGAAAGAAGGCGATTATGTCTCCGTGGGACAGCCGTTGGCCACGATATCGCAAGACAGGCGTTTACTTTTGCGCGCCGACGTGCCGGAGCGGTATTATAGTTATCTGTCTTCGATTCGTTCCGCTAATTTCAAGACACCGTATGATGATACGCTCTATCGGTTGTCCGATTTGCGGGGAAAGATATTATCGTATGGGAAAGCCTCGGACGCGAATGCGTTTTATATTCCCGTGACTTTCGAGTTCGACAATGCGGGAACGGTCATCTCCGGTTCGTTCGTGGAGATTTATCTTCTGACGACTCCTTTGGAAAATGTCATTGCGGTTCCCGTCTCTTCCTTGATTGAGGAACAGGGCATCTATTCGGTGTATGTCCGGTTGGATGAGGATGGATATCGGAAACAGACGGTGACGTTGGGCGCGAATAATGGTTCGGAGGTGCAGATTCTTTCAGGCTTGAAGCCGGGAGATGAGGTAGTGACCCAGGCCGCTTATCAGATAAAGTTGTCTTCCGCCTCCAACGCGATACCGGCCCATACGCATCATCATTAACGGTAGGAGGAATAGTCGATGTTGAATAAGATTATTTATTATTCATTGCACAATCGGTTGATTATCCTTGTTTGTGCGTTATTGTTGATGGTTTGGGGTTCTTACACGGCTTTCAACACGGACGTGGACGTGTTTCCGGACCTGAACGCCCCTACGGTCGTAATCATGACGGAGGCGAATGGCATGGCTCCGGAAGAGGTGGAACGCCTCGTGACCTTCCCCGTGGAGACGGCCGTGAACGGGGCGATGGACGTGCGTCGCGTGCGTTCTTCCTCGACTACCGGTTTTTCGGTCGTATGGGTGGAGTTCGATTGGGGAACGGATATCTATAAGGCGCGTCAAATCGTGTCCGAGAAGTTGTCCATTGTAAGTGAGAGCCTGCCGGAGAACGTAGGGAAACCGACGTTAGGCCCGCAATCCTCTATCTTGGGAGAGATGATGATTATCGGCCTGACCGCCGATTCGACCTCCTTGTTGGATTTGCGTACGATAGCGGACTGGACGATTCGCCCTCGCTTGCTTTCTACTGGAGGTGTGGCGCAGGTGGCCGTTATAGGCGGGGATATCAAGGAATACCAGATATTGTTGGATCCGGCCCGCATGAAGCATTATGGCGTGACGCTGGACGAGGTGTTGGTGGCTTGTCGGAACATGAACCGCAACGCCAATGGCGGTGTCTTGTATGAATATGGCAACGAGTATATCGTGCGGGGTGTCTTGTCGACCACCCGGGCGGACGAGATCGCGAAGGGAGTCGTGAAGATGGTGGGCGATTACCCGGTTACCTTGAATGATATCGCCACGGTCAAGATTGGCGGCAAGAGCCCGAAACTGGGAACCGCTTCAGAGCGGGCGAAACCCGCGGTGCTTATAACCGTGACGAAGCAGCCAGACACGAGTACGGAGAAGCTGACGAAGAAATTGGATGAGACTATCGTGGATTTGCGAAAGAACTTGCCTGCGGATGTCCATGTCTCTACGGATATATTCCGTCAGAGCCGTTTTATCGATAGCTCAATCAACAACGTGAAACGTAGCTTGTTCGAGGGTAGTTTCTTCGTGGTGGTCGTTTTGTTCTTGTTCCTGATGAACGCCCGTACCACCGTGATTTCTTTGGTGGCTTTGCCGCTTTCCTTGTTGGTGTCTATCGTCGTACTGCATTATATGGGATTGACGATAAATACGATGAGTTTAGGAGGAATGGCCATCGCTATCGGTTCGTTGGTGGATGACGCGATAGTGGACGTGGAGAACGTGTACCGGCGGATTCGGGAAAACCGGCTTTTACCGCTCGAACAGCGGCGTTCCACGTTGGACATCGTGCACGACGCCTCTTGTGAGGTGCGTATGCCCATCTTGAATTCTACCTTGATTATTATCGTCAGTTTCGTACCGCTGTTTTTCCTGAGTGGCATGGAGGGACGTATGTTGATTCCGCTGGGAATCGCTTTTATCGTGGCCTTGTTCGCCTCTACGGTCGTGGCCCTGACTTTGACTCCGGTGCTCTGCAGCTATCTGTTGAACCGGAAAGCTACGGGGATGAAGGAATTGAGGGAGGCTTGGGTCGCCCGGAAGTTGAAAGTGGTCTACGAGCGTGCCTTGCATTGGGCTTTGGCGCGGCAGAAATGGGTGTTGGGTTCTACCATCGCCGTGTTCGTGGTCGCTTTGGTTGTCTTTTTCCAATTGGGACGTAGTTTCTTGCCGCCGTTCAATGAAGGCTCGTTTACGATTAACGTCAGCTCGCTTCCCGGCATCTCGCTGGAGGAGTCGGACAAGATAGGGCGGCGCGCGGAGGAGTTGCTGCTGCAAGTGTCGGAGATTAAGACGGTGGCGCGCAAGACCGGCCGCGCCGAGTTGGACGAGCACGCCTTGGGTGTAAATGTCTCCGAGATAGAGGCGCCTTTCGAGCTGGATGGTCGGAGTAAAGACGAGGTGACGGACGACGTTCGCGAGAAGTTGTCTACGATAAAGGGGGCGAATATAGAGATTGGTCAGCCGATTTCGCACCGTATCGACGCGATGCTTTCCGGCACGGAGGCGAATATCGCCATCAAGCTGTTCGGCACGGACCTGAACCGGATGTTCTCGATAGGCAATCAAGTCAAGAGTGCCATCCAATCTATTCCAGGCTTGGTGGACTTGAAGGTGGAGCAGCAGATAGAGCGGCCTCAGTTGACGATTACGCCTAAGCGGGAGTTGTTGGCCAAGTATGGCATCTCTTTGCCGGAGTTTGAGGAGTATGTCAACGTGATGTTCGGCGGCGAGGTGGTGAGCCAAGTCTATGATGAGGGACGGAATTTCGACTTGACGGTCAAGGCTTCCGAGGCGAGCCGTGCCACGATGGATGTTATCGAGGACCTGATGATTGACGCCGCCGGGCAAAAGATTCCGTTGAGTTACGTCGCCGACATTCGTTCCGTGACGGGACCGAACACGATTAACCGCGAGAACGTGCAACGGAAAATCGTGATAAGCGCGAACGTCTCGGGACGGGATTTGCGTGGGGTCGTGAATGAGATTCAGGATAAGATAGAAGTTTCGATTCGTTTGCCGGAGGGCTATCATATCGAATACGGAGGCCAGTTCGAGAGCGAGGCGGCGGCCAGCCGGACGTTGGCGTTGACTTCCTTGATGTCGTTGCTGGTGATTTTCATGTTGTTGTATCATGAGTTCAAGGACGTGAAGGAGAGCGGCGTCGTGATGTTGAACCTGCCGTTGGCGTTGATTGGGGGCGTGTTTATCCTGTGGTTCACTTCGGGTGAGATTAGTATTCCGGCGATTATCGGCTTTATCTCCTTGTTCGGAATCGCCACGCGTAACGGTATGTTGCTCATCAGCCATTACACGCATTTGCGCGGCGAGGGGTTGGCGTTGAGAGAGGCCGTAATGCGGGGCTCGTTGGACCGTCTGAATCCGATATTGATGACCGCCTTGAGCTCCGCGCTCGCCTTGATTCCCTTGGCGTTGAACGGAGACCTGCCCGGTAATGAAATCCAGAGTCCGATGGCTACGGTGATTTTGGGCGGCTTGCTTACCTCTACCTTCCTGAACGGGTTTATTATCCCAATCGTTTATTTGATGATGAACAAGAATAAAAAGTAAAGCGTTATGAAGTCATATATAATCATGGCCGCCCTTTCCTTGCTGGCGGGCGGTCTTTCCGCCCAAGTCTCCCTCGACGAGGCGCTTCGGAGCGTGGAGGCGAACAACAAGGATTTGCGGGCGAACGGCCAGTTGATACAGTCCCAGAAGTTGGAGGCGAAGTTGGACAACAACCTGCCGGACCCGTCGGTCACTTATTCGCACCTGTATGGGAACAAGGAGGGGATGGGTTTCACGGGTGAGTTCATCGCCTCGCAATCTTTCGATTTCCCGTCGGTCTATTACCAGAAGAATAAACTGACGAAGGCCAAGGCCGCGGGTTTGGACCGGCAGGCGATGGCTTTCCGTCAGCAAATCTTGTTGCAAGCGAAGGAGGTTTGCTTGGATTTGGTGCTCTTGAACCAGCAAAGGAACCTGCTGCGGATTCGTTTGGAGAACGCGGAGCGGCTTTCCGATTTGTATGCCATGCGGCTGGAGCGGGGCGACGCGAATATCTTGGGGACGAACAAGATTGATTTGGAGCTGCTGAACGTGAAGACGGAGGCTCGGATGAACGAGGCTGCCCGCGTCGCGAAGCTGGAAGAGCTGAGGGCGTTGAACGGGGGAATCGCCATTGAGTTCGCTGATACGGTATATGATTTGTCGGCGGAAATCCCTTCTTTCGAGGAACTGAAAGCGGAGGCGATGGAGGCCGACCCACAGTTACGCGTCTTGCGTAGCGACCAGATGACCGCTTCGCGGCAGGTGAGCGTGAACAAGGCGAAGGGGCTGCCCAGTTTCCAGTTGGGCTACCGCATGAACCCCTCTTCCGGCGGGGACCGTTATAATGGTTTCTTGGTGGGAATCAGCATCCCTTTGTTCTCGAACCGCAATTACGTGAGGCAGGCGAAGGCGCTAAACCTTTATGCGGAGATACGGCTGGAGAGCGCATCGTTCACCGTGGAGAGTGAGTTGCGCCGCTTGTACGACCAAGCGATGACGCTGAAAAGCGCCATGGACGAATATGAGGGAGTATTGCGGAGCCGGAATAACTTGGCGTTGCTAAACAAGGCGATACAGGCGGGGCAGATTTCCATGATTGAGTATTTCGTGGATGTGACGACCTATTATCAGAGCGTGCGGAATTATTTGCAGTTGCAAAACCAATATCAAAAGGTGATAGCCCAGTTGTATAAGTACAGGTTGTAAGAAAAAGGAGCCATATCCAGTCTAAGAAAGGCATGCGGACGACGTTTTCCCGGCGTTCCGCGTGCTTTTTCCGTTTCTAAACATGAGTTCGATATAAAACATATAGGAAAAAAGTTCGATAGCCGGGAGGAAAACTTGGAAAGCCGGCGAGAAAAACCGAAAACCTTACGGCGAAAAGTTTATCTTTAGGTTGAAGATATATATCTTTAGGTTAAAGATACGTATCTTTAAACTGCAGATATGTATCTTTAGGCTAAAGATAGAGAATTGTCCGGTATGTGGCGAACTTTTTCATATAGGGTTTGAGGTTTTTTCTCCCGTCTTTTCCCTTTTTCTCTTCTATTGAATTCACGTTAAATTACCGATTACGGAGACCTCCAAGCCCGGTGAGGGAGAATGAACACTTGGGACGAAAATCTTATCGTCTACTAAAAAAACGAAAAAGAGGGGTTCGCTCTTGAACTTTTCCTCAAGAGAATTGTCTTATTAATAAATTCGTGACGCGTCGGAATGCGTGTCGCGGAAGAAGTTGAATTTAAATTAAATGAGATGATTATGAAGAAGATTGTTTTGTTATTGATGGTTTTGATGTTTGGTGCGGGTCCGATGATGGCGCAGCAGGATAAATCGGCGGAGAAAGCCGCCAAGGAAGCGGAGAAGGCGGCCAAGAAAGCCGCGGAGGAGGCTGAGCAAAACGCCTTGTTCGAGCAGGCGGTGCGGGCGTTGGAGGCGAAGGATTTCGTATTGGAGGCGGATCGCATAGAGTTTAAGCTTGGAAATTTCGTATATGTCAACTCAAACACGAATTTCGTGGCCATGAAAGATGGCAAGGCGACGATTCAGTTGGCTTTCAACGTACCGGTATCAGGCCCTAACGGGATAGGAGGCATCACGGTGGAGGGCACGGCGTCGAACATCGAGATGAAGACCGACAAGAAGGGGAACGTCTTCTACGAGATGAACGTGCAAGGCGTGGCGGTGTCGGCACGGGTCACTTTCCGGATGGCGAAAGGAACGAACAAATGTACCGCCACGGTATTACCGAACTTCAACAGCAACCGCATCTCCTTTAGCGGAGAGCTTTATCCGTCTGAGTTATCGGACGTGTTCAAGGGCCGTTCGCTCTAAAGGTCGCATGGAGAAAAAGGTAAAGGAAAGGGGGCGATTCTCATCCGAGGATTCGCCTCCTATTTTTTTCTTCCACGAACTTTCCGTAAGTTCGCGATGGAAATGTAACTTTTATTACCATGCGATTATCTATAGACCGAAAAGACATCGACAAGTTCCTGATGATAGGCGATAAGGTTCTAATCAAACCGAAGAACCCGCGAAGCCAGACGAAAAGTGGTTTGTATCTGCCGCCCACGGTACAGCAAGGTGAGAAAATACAGGTGGGTTACGTGATAAAGACAGGTCCGGGATATCCTTTGCCCGCCCAAGCGGAAGAACGCGAGGTTTGGGAGCGGAAGAAAGACGAGGAGGTCCATTATCTGCCTCTGCAGGCTCGCGAGGGTGATTTGGCGGTTTACTTGCAAAACGCCGCCTATGAGGTAAACTTCAATGAGGAAAAATTCTTGATTGTCCCTCATTCCGCTATCCTGATGTGCGTACGCGACGAGGGATTGTTCGAATAAAATTTTAAATTTCAAATCATGAATAAGATTGTAAGCAAAGAACATTTTTCAGCCAACGTGGTGAAGCTGGAGGTAGAGGCTCCTTTGATAGCCCGTTCCCGTAAGGCGGGGCATTTCGTGATCGTGAGGGTGGGAGAGAAAGGAGAGCGTATCCCGCTTACGATTGCCGGTGCCGATATCGAGAAAGGCACGATTACGTTGGTTATCCAGTCAGTGGGCGACTCGTCTCACAAGATTTGCGAGTTGAACGAGGGCGATTATATCACGGACGTGGTAGGTCCGTTGGGACAAGCCACGCATATAGAGAAAGTAGGAACCGTGGTATGCGCCGGAGGTGGAGTGGGCGTGGCTCCGTTGCTGCCTATCGTGGAGGCTTTCCACAAAGCGGGAAATCGGGTGGTCGTGGTATTGGCGGCCCGGACGAAAGAGTTGATTATCCTTGAGGAGCAGATGCGCCGTAATGCGGATGAGGTGATAATCATGACGGATGACGGGTCGTATGGCACGAAAGGGTTGGTGACTGATGGCGTGGAGTCCGTGATACGACGGGAGAAGGTGGACTTGTGCGTGACTATCGGTCCCGCCATCATGATGAAATTCGTATCGGCCCTCACGAAGAGGTATGAGATTCCTACGGTCGCTTCCCTGAACACGATTATGGTGGACGGGACGGGTATGTGCGGGGCTTGCCGCGTCACGGTAGGCGGAAAGACGAGGTTCGTCTGCGTGGATGGTCCGGAGTTTGATGCCCATCAGGTGGACTTCGATGAGATGATTATGCGTTTAGGGGCTTATAAGGATATAGATAAATAGAAGATACGAGCTATGACAACAGAGGAATTGATAGCCGCGCGTCGCGCCGAACCGTGGAGAAAGGCGCTTCGCGAGAGCATGAAAAATAAGGAGCGTACGGAGATACCCCGTGTGAGGATGAATGAGTTGGAGCCGGAGTACCGGAGCCATAGCCGCTTGGAGGAGGTAAACTTGGGATTGACCGAGGAACAGGCGAGGCGGGAGGCCCAGCGTTGCTTGGATTGCCCGAACCCGACCTGTATGCGGGGATGTCCGGTGGGAATCCATATCCCTACCTTTATCAAGAACATCGAGCGGGGCGAGATTCTTGAGGCCGCTAAGGTATTGAAGGAGACGAGCGCTCTTCCGGCGGTGTGCGGACGTGTGTGCCCACAGGAAAAACAATGCGAGAGCCAATGCATCCACCTGAAGATGGGAAAAGAGGCGGTGGCTATTGGTTATCTGGAGCGTTTCGCCGCGGATTATGAACGAGAGAGCGGACACGTTTCCGTGCCGGAGATCGCGGAGAAGAATGGTATCAAAGTGGCGGTAGTGGGCTCCGGACCCGCCGGATTGTCTTTCGCCGGCGATATGGCGAAACGCGGGTATGACGTGACAGTGTTCGAAGCGTTGCACGAGATAGGGGGTGTGTTGAAATATGGTATTCCGGAGTTCCGTTTGCCCAATAAGATTGTCGACGTGGAGATCGATGGACTACGAAAGATGGGTGTCCGTTTCGAGAAGGATTGTATCGTGGGAAAGACGCTCAGCTATGATGATTTGCATACGGCGGGATTCAAAGGCATTTTTGTCGCCAGTGGTGCTGGTTTGCCCAATTTCATGAATATTCCGGGCGAGAACTTGGTGGGTGTCATGTCGTCCAACGAATACCTGACGCGGGTAAACTTGATGGATGCGGCTAATCCCGCGAGTGACACGCCCGTACGGAAAGGTAAACATGTGGCCGTAATAGGCGGGGGAAACACGGCGATGGACTCGGTACGTACCGCCCGTCGCTTGGGTGCCGAGCGTGCCATGATTGTTTATCGTCGGAGTGAGGAGGAGATGCCCGCCCGTGCGGAGGAGGTGAAACACGCTAAGGAGGAGGGCGTGGAGTTCCTGACCCTCCATAATCCGATAGAGTATATCGGTGACGAGAGAGGACGCGTGAAGCGGATGCGTTTGCAAAAGATGGCTTTGGGTGAGCCTGACGCTTCCGGCAGGCGTCGCCCGGTTCCGATAGAGGGCGCGATCGAGACGGTAGACGTGGACGAGGTGATCGTTAGTGTGGGCGTATCGCCCAATCCATTGATTCCTCATGCGTTTCAAGGATTGGAAATCAGTAAGAAAGGAACTATCGTGGTCGATGGAGATAGCATGCGTTCCACCTTGGATGATGTGTACGCCGGTGGCGATATCGTGCGTGGAGGAGCCACGGTTATTTTAGCCATGGGCGATGGACGTAGGGCGGCCGCCTCGATGGATGTCTCTTTGAGGAAAGCGTAACGATTTGTTTTCATAAGGCGCCGGGCGTACCAATGATAGGTTACTCATCTTGGTGCGTTCGGTTTTTTTTATGTCCGAGGACGATGTTTTTCTCGATAAAATGAAAGAAAAGCCATCCTTTTGCTGTTAGAGTGTAAACATTACCGCCATAATGCTTTACATGCTTCGCTTTTTCGTGAAAATGTCAAATATTTTTAGGCTTGTTTAAACAATATGTTAAGGATACTCCGTATCTTCGCGACAAAATCAAAAAGTTGATTCGACAATGGAAGTATTGAAGCATGAGTGTGGTGTCGCCATGGTCCGATTGCTGAAACCTTTGGAATATTATCAGGAGAAATATGGCACTTGGATGTATGGGTTGAACAAACTCTATTTGCTGATGGAGAAACAGCACAATCGGGGACAAGAAGGAGCGGGACTGGCTTGCGTGAAGTTGGAGGCTGATGCGGGTGAAGAGTATATGTTTCGCGAACGGGCCGTCGGGACTGGGGCTATTACTGAGATATTCGCCGCGGTGCACGAACATTACAAAGATTTGCCCATCGGGAAATTGAACGATCCCTTGTTCGCTAAGGCCAATCTTCCTTTCGCGGGAGAGCTTTATATGGGGCATCTCCGTTACAGTACGACCGGGAAATCCGGTCTCTCTTATATCCATCCCTTTTTGCGCCGCAATAATTGGCGGGCGAAGAATCTCGCCATTTGTGGGAATTTCAATTTGACGAACGTACATGAGATTTTCGAGGAAATAACAGCTATCGGGCAACACCCCCGGAAGTATGCGGATACTTACATCTTGTTGGAACAATTGGGGCATCGGCTGGATAGGGAAGTGGAACGGCTTTATGGCGTATGTAAGGCGGAGGGATTGACCGGAATGGATATCACTCATGCCATAGAGGAACGGATTGATTTGGCGAATGTCTTGAGGCGTTGCGCGCCGTCGTGGGATGGAGGTTTCGTGATTTGTGGCATCACGGGGAGCGGTGAATCGTTCAGCGTGCGTGATCCGTGGGGAATTCGTCCCGCTTTCTATTATGCGGATGAAGAGGTCGTGGTGCTCGCTTCCGAGCGTCCGGTCATCCAGACCGTGATGAACGTGTCCGTGGAGGAGATCCATGAGTTGATCCGTGGGGAGGCTATTTTTATCAATAAAAGAGGCGAGTGGCGTACCGAGCGAATCGTGGAACCGAAGGAGAACAAGGCTTGCTCGTTCGAGCGCATCTATTTCTCAAGGGGTAGCGACGTGGATATTTATAGGGAAAGGAAACGCTTGGGCGAGAACCTCGTACATCCTATCTTGAAGGCGGTGGAATATGATTTGAACCATACTGTTTTCTCCTTTATTCCGAATACGGCAGAGGTGGCCTATTTCGGTATGCAGGAGGGGCTGGAAAATTATTTGAATAAGCTGAAGAAGGAGTGGATAGCGGATCGTAGCCACCTGCTGCGGGAAGAGGAGTTGGAACGGATACTTTCCATGCGAGTGCGTTGCGAGAAGGTGGCCATCAAAGATATCAAATTACGTACATTTATCGCGGAAGGGAATAGTCGGAATGACTTGGCGGCGCATGTGTATGACATCACTTACGGGAGTATCGAGCCTTTCGTGGATAATTTGGTGGTGATTGACGATAGTATCGTGCGTGGCACGACCTTGCGCCAGAGCATCATCGGTATATTGGACCGTTTGCGCCCGAAGAAGATCGTGATTGTCAGCTCATCCCCGCAAGTTCGTTATCCGGATTATTATGGTATAGACATGTCTCGCATGAATGAGTTTATAGCGTTTAAGGCTGCGGTGGCTTTATTGCGTGAGCGAGGGATGGAACAACTCCTTTTGGACGCTTATCAAAAGGCTGTACGGCAAAGAATATTGGGCGAGAAGGACTCGCTAATCAATTACGTGAAGGAAATATATGCGCCTTTCACGGACGCTGAGATTTCCTCCAAGATGGTGGAGTTGCTTACGCCCATAGGGACTCGAGCGAAAGTGGAAATCGTTTATCAGACATTGGAAGGCTTGCATGCCTCTTGTCCGAATCATCCCGGCGATTGGTATTTCTCTGGGGATTATCCGACTCCGGGTGGGACGCGACTGGTGAACGAGGCCTTTATTCATTATATGGAAGAGGAATATTTAGTAAAATGACACAACATACAGATTTTTATGCAAACGAATAAGACAGCTACTTTAGTGTTGGACGATGGGACCGTTTTCCATGGGTATTCGTTCGGTTATGAACGTCCGGTTTCCGGCGAGGTCGTGTTCAACACGGCGATGACGGGATATCCTGAGAGCTTGACAGATCCCTCGTATGCGGGACAATTGATGGTGTTGACCTATCCGCTCATCGGGAATTACGGGGTTCCTCCCCGTACGTTTCAGATGAACGGACTTTCTACTTTTATGGAAAGCGAGAAGATTCATGCTGAGGCGATTATTGTGAGTGATTATAGCCATGAGTATAGCCATTGGAACGCTGAATGTAGTTTGGGCGATTGGCTGAAAGAGGAAAAAATACCGGGGATTCACGGAATCGATACCCGTGCGTTGACAAAGAAATTGCGTGAGCATGGTGTCATGATGGGCCGTATCGTGATGGGAGACATGGTAGATAAGAATCTGGATTTCGGGCAATACGGGAACGTGAATTACGTGGACAAGGTGTCGTGTAAGGAAATCGTCACTTATGGAGCGGGTGAAGGCAAGAAGCGTGTGGTATTGCTGGATTGTGGCGTGAAGCATAACATTATCCGTTGCTTGTTGAAGCGGGGCGTGGAGGTAGTTCGTGTCCCATGGGATTATGATTTCAACTCGCTCTCGTATGACGGATTGTTCATCAGCAATGGACCGGGTGATCCGGACACGTGCGAGGTCGCCGTTTGGAATATCCGAAAAGCGCTCTCGGGTGAGAAACCGATTTGTGGAATCTGTATGGGGAATCAATTGTTAGCGAAAGCCGGAGGCGCTTCCATCTATAAATTGAAGTATGGTCATCGTAGCCATAACCAACCGGTACGGATGGTGGGTACGGATAAATGTTTTATTACCTCCCAGAATCATGGTTACGCCGTGGATAATGATACTTTGGGAGCGGATTGGGAACCCCTGTTCGTGAATATGAATGATGGGACGAACGAGGGTATCCGACATAAGACGAAGCCGTTTTTCTCTTCACAATTTCATCCGGAGGCTTGTAGCGGTCCGTTGGATACGGAATTTATGTTCGATAAGTTCGTCGATATTTTGTCACAATAAACACGAGTAAGCATGAATAAAGAAAATATAAAGAAAGTCCTGATACTTGGCTCTGGTGCGTTAAAAATCGGGGAGGCCGGTGAGTTTGATTATTCAGGTAGCCAGGCGTTGAAAGCGATAAAGGAGGAGGGTATCCAAACCGTGTTGATCAATCCGAATATCGCTACGGTGCAAACCTCGGAAGGGGTGGCGGATACGGTTTATTTCTTGCCGGTTACTCCTTTTTTCGTGGAGCGGGTGATCGAGAAGGAGCGTCCGGATGGCATTTTGCTGGCTTTTGGCGGACAAACCGCATTAAATTGTGGCGTGGCTCTTTATCAAAGTGGCGTGTTGGAGAAATATAACGTGAAAGTATTAGGCACTCCGGTCCAAGCGATTATGGATACGGAAGACCGGGAGTTGTTCGTGAAGAAGTTGGATGAGATTGGCGTGAAGACCATCAAGAGCGAGGCGGTGGAAAATGCGGCGGACGCTCGTCGGGCTGCGGCCGAAGTCGGTTATCCGGTAATCGTGAGGGCTGCGTACGCTTTAGGAGGATTAGGCTCCGGTTTTTGTGATAACGAGGAGGAACTTGACGTGTTGGTGGAAAAGGCATTCTCTTTCTCTCCTCAGGTATTGGTGGAAAAGAGCCTGAAAGGGTGGAAAGAGGTGGAATATGAGGTGGTACGCGACCGTTTCGACAATTGTATTACGGTATGTAACATGGAAAATTTCGACCCGTTAGGCATCCATACGGGTGAGTCTATCGTGATCGCTCCCTCACAGACGTTGAGCAATACGGACTATCATAAATTGCGTGAGCTGGCGATTCGTATCATCCGCCATATCGGTATCGTGGGCGAGTGCAACGTGCAATACGCATACGACCCGGAGAGCGAGGACTATCGGGTGATCGAGGTAAACGCACGTTTGAGCCGTTCTTCGGCGTTGGCATCCAAGGCGACGGGTTATCCATTGGCTTTTGTCGCGGCGAAACTAGGCTTGGGATATGGCTTGTTCGACTTAAAGAACTCCGTGACGAAGACGACCAGTGCATTCTTCGAGCCGGCGTTGGACTATGTGGTTTGCAAGATTCCTCGTTGGGACTTGGGCAAGTTTCATGGCGTGGCCCGTGAATTGGGTTCCAGCATGAAGTCGGTCGGGGAGGTGATGGCCATCGGGCGTACGTTCGAGGAGGCCCTCCAGAAAGGCTTGCGTATGATCGGGCAAGGGATGCATGGCTTCGTGGAGAATAAGGAGCTGGTGATTCCGGATATCGACAAGGCGCTGCATGAGCCGACCGACCGGCGGATTTTCGTGATATCGAAAGCTTTCCGGGCGGGTTATACGGTTGACCAGATTCATGAGTTGACCAAGATAGACCGTTGGTTCCTGCAAAAACTATATGGCATTATGCAGACTTCCAAGGAGCTTCATGCTTTCGACATGAAAGGAATCCAACGTTGGCGAATCGATCCCGAACTAATCCGGCGGGCGAAGATACAAGGCTTCTCCGATTTCCAGATAGCCCGAGCGATTGGCTTGGAAGAGGATCCGGAACGGGGCATGATGCTGGTGCGCCAGTTCAGGAAAGAGCATGGCATCCTTCCGGTGGTGAAACAAATCGATACCTTGGCCGCCGAGTATCCCGCCCAGACCAATTATCTTTATCTGACTTACAGCGGAACGGAGAACGACGTGACCTACCTGGGCGACCATCGTTCCATCGTCGTGCTGGGTTCAGGGGCTTATCGAATCGGTAGCTCCGTGGAGTTCGACTGGTGCGGCGTGCAGGCCTTGAACACGATTCGGAAAGAGGGCTATCGCTCCGTCATGATTAACTATAACCCGGAGACGGTCTCCACGGATTATGACATGTGCGACCGCCTTTACTTCGACGAGCTTACCTTCGAGCGGGTGATGGATATCTTGGAGATG
This sequence comes from uncultured Parabacteroides sp., assembly GCA_949287365.1. GTDB lineage: Bacteria > Bacteroidota > Bacteroidia > Bacteroidales > Tannerellaceae > Parabacteroides. The sequence continues at coordinate 67,698 of CASEGC010000087.1, read as the reverse complement.
GAGAATCCGTATGGCGTGATCGTATCGACCGGCGGGCAGATACCGAACAACTTGGCGATGCGCCTCGACGAGCAGCACGTGAACATCCTTGGCACGTCGGCGAAGAGCATCGACAACGCCGAGGACCGCGAGAAGTTCTCCGCCATGCTGGACCGCATCGGCGTGGACCAGCCGCGCTGGAAGGAGCTTTCCTCCATGGAGGACATCAACGCTTTCGTGGCGGAGGTCGGCTTCCCCGTGCTGGTGCGTCCGAGCTACGTGTTGAGTGGGGCGGCGATGAACGTCTGCTCGAACCAAGAGGAGCTGGAGCGTTTCCTGAAGCTGGCGGCGAATGTCAGCAAGAAGCATCCGGTGGTGGTGAGCCAGTTCATCGAGCACGCCAAGGAGGTGGAGATGGACGCCGTGGCGGACCACGGGGAAATCGTGATGTACGCCATCTCGGAGCACATCGAGTTCGCGGGAGTGCATTCGGGCGACGCCACCATCCAGTTCCCGGCGCAGAAACTCTACGTGGAGACGGTCCGCCGCATCAAGCGCGTCAGCAAACGGATAGCCAAGGAGCTGAACATCTCCGGCCCGTTCAATATCCAGTATCTGGCGAAGGGGAACGAGATAAAGGTCATCGAGTGCAACTTGCGGGCGAGCCGCTCGTTCCCCTTCGTGAGCAAGGTGCTGAAGATAAACTTCATCGAGCTGGCCACCCGCATCATGCTGGGCTTGCCGGTGGAGAAGCCTAACAAGAACGAGTTCGACTTGGACTACGTGGGCATCAAGGCCTCGCAGTTCTCCTTCAACCGTCTGCAGAAGGCCGACCCGGTGCTGGGCGTCGACATGGCCTCCACCGGCGAGGTGGGATGCTTGGGCGACGACGTGTCCGAGGCGGTGTTGACCAGTATGCTCGCCGTGGGCCAGCGCGTTCCGGAGAAGAACATCCTGCTCTCCACCGGCGCGCCCAAGCAGAAGGTGGACATGCTGGACGCGGCCAAGATGCTGGCGTCGAAAGGCTATAACCTCTTCGCCACGGGCGGAACGCACCGTTTCCTCGCGGAGAACGGCATACCGAGCACGCTGGTCTACTGGCCGAGCGAGCAAGGGGAGCCGCAGGCGCTCGCGATGCTGCACGAGAGGAAGATAGACATGGTGGTGAACATCCCGCGCGACCTCTCGGCCGGCGAGCTGGACAATGGCTACAAGATACGCCGGGCCGCCATCGACCTGAATATTCCCTTGATAACCAACGCCCGCTTGGCGAGCGCTTTCATCCAGGCCTTCTGCACGTTGAGCATGGAGGATATCCATATCAAGAGCTGGCAAGAATATAAATGAGTATGGATACGTCGATATGCGTGGCGCGCAAGATCGCGGAGCAGTCCGCCCCGCTTAGCGAGGAGAGCTTGGAGCGGCTGGCCGCCATCCTGATTCGCTCGGAGGTGAGGAAAGGCTCGCTTTTCCTCGCCGAGGGCGAGGTCAGCGACCAGTTAGGCTACGTCTACAAGGGGATGGTGCGCCAGTTCTACTACAAGAACAAGAAAGACCTCACCGAGCACTTCGCTCGCGAGGACAACGTCTTCATCTGCATCGAGAGCTTCTTGCGCCAGCGGCCCACCCGCCTGATGGTGGAGGCGTTGGAGAACACGGTGGTGTACGGCATCCCGCACGACCCCCTGATGGCTCTTTGCGCGGAATGTTACGAGATAGAGGTGATGTACAGGGGTTTGTTGGAGAATTCGCTCATCCTCTCGCAGCACAAGGCGGATTCCTTCCGCTTCGAGACCGCCAACGAGCGTTACGTCCGCTTGCTGAGGGAGCAGCCGGAAATCATTCGCCGCGCGCCGCTCTCCCATATCGCCTCCTACCTGCAAATGACGCCGGAGACGCTGAGCCGCGTGAGGGCGAGCCTGCAGTAAGCCGCCTCGCGCCCCCGCGAAAGGGCGGGAAAGTGTTTCCCGTGGTCTCGCGCCCCTACGGAGGGGCGGGAAAGTGTTTCCGGTGGTCTCGCGTCCCCGCGAAAGGGCGGGAAAGGGTTTCCGGTGGTTTCCGAGGCCTCGCCGAGGACGGGAAAGGGTTTCCGGTGGTTTCCGAGGCCTCGCCGAGGGCGGGAAAGGGTTTCCGGTGGTCGGCGAGGGGTCGCCGAGGGCGGGAAAGGGTTTCCGGTGGTCGGCGAGGGGTCGCCGCGAGGTATCGGCCCCCTTTTTTTATTTACCTATTTAAACGATTTACACAAATGAGAAAGAAGAACTATTTCAAGACGCTCCTGCTGGCGGGCCTGTTTTCGGCCGCGTTTCCGCTGGGGGCGCAGACTCCGGTAAGGCCTTACGATGAGTGGGAGGCGACGCAGTTCGTGGCGGTAAGCCTCTTCCAACCGGAGGATTACGTGAGGCTGGACAACAACTGGGAGATTCTTTATAACTTGCGGACCCCGCGCGCGCTGGACGAGCTTCGGGAGATGGGCGTGAAGTGCTCGGACAGCCAGTGGATGCTGCTGAGGGTGGCCGGCCTGATACGCCGTACGCCGGAGAAGCGGTGGAAGACCACCATGCCGATTCTCGACAAGGAACAGACCGCCGCGCTGCGGGGCCAGAGCGAGGAGATAGCCCGCTCCATCTACGGGAAGACGAAGGCGGACTTCGTCTCGCTCGCGGAGGCCATCGACGGTATGGGCTTCGCCGGCAACAGGCTCTCGCTCCTCTTCTCCTACCTGTTGGACGGCCGGATGTGGACCAAGCTGACGCTGTTCGACGATGTCGATAACAACATGGGCTGGAGCGGCTGCTATTGGGCGCTGTACGAGCCGCGCGAGGGGACGAAATTCGGTACGAACGGCTTCGGCGAGCAGGATTTGATAATGACTTATGTCGACTCCGACATCGCTCCCGCCAACAGCCTCATGGAGCGTTGCGCCGAGGAGCTCGCCCAGTCCGGCAAGGTGACGGACCCGCGGCTCATCGCCCAGCTGAAGCCCTACGGGATGGTGGACGATGAGGGCGGCCCGCTGTTTCCCGTTATCAAGCGGGTGAACGACCGTTTCCATCAACTCACCGCGAGGCTGGTGGACGCTATCAGTACGGAACTGAAGGCCAATTGCGGCTCCCTGAAGGAGCGTTACGGCATTGACAAGGAAAACGTGGCGATGGTGATACTTTACCACGAGGTGATGTGGGGCTTGATGGACAACCTGATTCAAGATAAGGTGCTTACCGTCCCCGCCAGCCTCGACGATGCGGCGGCGAACAAGAACCACTTGAACGAGGTGCTCTTCTTCATCGAGGGTGGCTTGATGCAATGAGAGGATATAAAAACGACGAGGAGGGCGGCCTGTCATCTTGGGCGGTCCTCCTCGTTTGCCTTTCAGAACCGGCTCATCGAGCCGCCTCCACCGGAGCTTCCGCCGCCCCACGAGCTTCCGCCTCCGCTTCCTCCGCCGAAGCCTCCGAAACCGCCTCCGCCCATGATGATGGGACCGCCACCTCCGGGCCGTATGCGGTCGGTGACGTGCCTATGCCTCTCGGTATAGCCGCAATTCTTGCAGCGATAGACCTCCTCGTCCAGACCTTCCGAGAAGCGGGTCGCCTCTTGGAGCGTTTGCCGTCCTATGTAGACGAACGTCTTTTTCCCGCATCGGGGGCATCTCCTCGGACGATATCTTTGGTAGGAGGCGAAGGCGACGATTCCGAGCGTCCCGATGGCGAAGAGGGCGAAAATCCACAGCGAAGGGTCGCCTTCGCCCTGCGAGGAGGCATGTCCGCCGACCATTTTCCCCCGCTCGTAATCACTGGAGAGCAGATATTGGCTTACCGCCATCACGCCTTTCAGCATGCCGGCGCTGTAATCGCCTTTTTTCAGGTCCGGTATCATGTATTGTTGCTGAAGGCGGTAACAGATGGCGTCCGGAAGGACTCCCTCGATGCCGTATCCGGTCTCGAACACGACGGAACGTCGCGAGGGCTCCGTGACCAATTGGATTAGCAGCCCATTGTCTTCCCCTTTTTGACCGAGTTTCCAATAATTGAACAACTCCGTGGCGAACGTGCGTGTGTCGTTGTCGCCGATGCCGCTCAGGGCCACGACCGCCACCTCGATGCCCAAGCTGTCCTCCACGACGTTCAGCAGGCGGTTGATTCGCGCCGCGTCGCCGGGCGCGATGATGCCGTCCGGGTCGCTCACGTGGTTCTGCTGGTCGGAGAGGCGGACGTTCGGTACGGTCTCCACCGTGTAATCTCTCGCCGCGAGCCGGGTGGCGATGAGCAGCAAGCCTATCCAAAGGAGGAGAGCCCAACGCCGGTTCCGGCCGCTATGTGTTGTAGTCTGGCTCATTTATCCTTCTGTCAAAATTCCACTTTAGGCGCCTTTTCCGCCCCGGCCTCCGCGCTGAAGTAGGCTTTCGGCTGGAAACCGAACGTGCCGGACAGCAGGTTGTTCGGGAATTGGCGGATATAGGTGTTGTACGATTGGGCTACCTCATTGAAACGCTTACGTTCCGTGGCGATACGGTTCTCCGTCCCCTCCAGCTGGGCTTGCAGCTCGCTGAAATTCTGGTTCGCCTTCAAGTCCGGATAGCGTTCCAAAACCACCATCAGGCGCGACAAGGCGGCGCCTAACTCGCCTTGGGCGGATTGGAACTCTTTCAGTGATTCCGCGGTCAGGTTCGTGGGGTCGATAGTGGTCTTTGTCGCCTCCGAACGTGCCTTGACCACGCTTTCCAGCGTCTCTCGCTCATGCGAGGCGTATCCTTTCACGGTGTTGACGAGGTTCGGAATCAAGTCCATGCGTCGTTGGTACTGGTTCTCCACCTGGCTCCATGCCTTGCTCACTTCCTCGTTCTTTATCACCATATCGTTATATACGCCTTTCACCCAAAAGAATAATATCGCCACGATGGCGATGATAATCCATACTGTCTTGTTCTTGAACATTTTCGAAAAAAAATTTAGTTGATTATACAAAACGGGGCAAAGCTATACAAAAAAACGAATATCCGCAATCGTTTCGTCTGCGGGATAAGGAAGAGTCTGGGACGGCCCGGACGAAAAATTCGTCATGTAGGAAGATAAATCTTGGAAAGTCCCCCCAAAAAAACGGAATCTCCCTTATGAAAACTCTATCTTTAGCCTAAAGATACATATCGCAAGCTTAAAGATACATATCTTCAGCCTAAAGATGTATATCTTCAACCTGAAGATAGAGTTTTTATGTGGAAGGGAAAAACTTTTTCCCGTGGATTCTCGCTTTATTCCTTGGGGCTTTGTCGTTTTTCTCCCTTGGCATGGTGCGAGAATCGAGGCTTTTCCTTAAATTCGCGACTTATAAATCATATCATAATCGTATTCGCATGCACGAAAGACTTATTATTCTTGATTTCGGTTCGCAGACAACGCAACTTATCGGCCGTAGGGTACGTGAGTTGAATATGTATTGCGAAATCGTTCCTTATAACAAATTTCCGCATGGCGCGACGGACGTGAAGGGCGTGATTCTTTCCGGAAGTCCTTATTCCGTATATGACAAGGACGCTTTCAAGGCGGACTTGAGCGAGATTCGCGGTAAATATCCCGTTTTGGGAATCTGTTATGGGGCGCAATTTTTGGCTTATATCTCCGGTGGTAAGGTGGAGCCGGCGAATTCCCGCGAGTATGGACGCGCCAACTTGTCGTATATCGATGGCGCGGACGAGTTGCTGAAGGGTATTCAAATCGGTTCGCAAATATGGATGTCGCATGGCGACACGATCACGGCGTTACCTGACAACTTCAAGATTATCGCCAGCACGGACGACGTGAAAGCCGCCGCCTATCGCGTGGAGGGCGAGCGCACTTGGGGCGTGCAATTCCATCCGGAGGTGTTCCATACGACGGACGGGACCAAATTGTTGGACAATTTCCTGAACATCTGTGGCTGCGCTAAGGATTGGACGCCGGCTTCTTTCATCGAGTCGACGGTGGAGGAGCTGAAAGAGAAACTGGGAGACGACAAGGTAATCCTCGCGCTTTCGGGAGGTGTGGACTCTTCCGTCACGGCGGTGTTGCTGAACCGTGCCATCGGGAAGAACCTGACTTGTATATTCGTGGACCACGGATTGTTACGCAAGAACGAGTTCGAGAACGTGTTGAGAGACTATGAACATCTCGGCTTGAACGTAATCGGCGTCAACGCGAAAGACAAGTTCTATGCGGAGTTGGCGGGCGTGACGGAACCGGAGAAAAAGCGTAAGATTATCGGGAAGGGTTTCATCGACGTATTCGAGGAGGAAGCCAAGAAGCTGAAAGATATCAAGTGGCTGGCGCAGGGAACGATTTATCCGGACGTGATTGAGTCGTTGTCCATTACCGGTACGGTCATCAAGAGCCACCATAACGTGGGCGGTCTTCCCGCGAAGATGAACCTGAAACTGGTGGAGCCGCTCCGCCTTCTATTCAAGGACGAGGTCCGTCGCGTGGGCATGGAGTTGGGGATGCAGCCGCATTTGATTAAGCGCCATCCTTTCCCCGGTCCGGGACTGGGCATCCGTATCTTGGGAGACATCACGCCGGAGAAGGTGCGGATTTTGCAAGATGCGGATGACATTTATATGTCGTTGATGCGTGAGTGGGGCTTGTATGACAAGGTATGGCAAGCTGGGACAATCCTGCTCCCGATTCGTTCCGTAGGTGTCATGGGTGATGAGCGGACGTATGAGAACACGGTCGCCTTACGTGCCGTGACCTCGACAGATGCCATGACCGCCGATTGGGCGCAACTCCCTTACGAGTTTCTCGCCAAGGTCTCCAACGAGATTATCAATAAGGTGAAAGGGGTGAATCGCGTAGTGTATGACATCAGCTCGAAGCCGCCCGCTACGATAGAGTGGGAGTAATCCTTAGGGTAACTCTCGTTCGGGAAAAATAAAAGAGAGGCTGTCTCCGACGAATCGGGCAAGACAGCCTCTTTTTATAGCCACGAATTATAACGCCTCGATGTTCTCTGCGGCTGACCGGTATTCCTCGATGAGTTCCTTCATGACCTCCGCAACGGACCGCTCCTCCGCGAACAGGGAAGCCACTTGCCCAATCTCAAGCTCGCCCTCCTCTAAGTCTCCCTCGAAAATTCCTTTTTTCGCCCGGCCTTTACCCAGCAATGCGCGTAGTTCCTCCACGGACGCTCCTCGGTTTTCCGCCTCTTCCACCGCGTCCATGAAAGCGCTTTTCACGAGGCGGGTCGGCGATAGTTTCTTGAGGAGAAGTTTCGTGTCGCCTTCTTTCAGGTTAAGGCACAGTTTCTTGAAATTCTCATGAGCGGAACTCTCTTTGGTCAACGCGAAACGGGTGCCGATTTGCACGCCGTCGGCTCCTAAGGCGCGCGCCGCCAAAATCGCTTGCCCGGTCCCGATGCCTCCGGCCGCCATGAGCGGGAGAGCGGTCGCCTTACGCACCGCCGGAATGAGGCACATCGTGGTCGTCTCCTCACGTCCGTTATGTCCTCCCGCCTCGAAACCTTCGGCCACGATAGCGTCCACGCCTGCCTCTTCGCATTTCAAGGCGAATTTGGAACTGCTGACCACATGGGCTACTCGCATGCCCTGTTCCTTGAGCCACTTTGTCCATGTCTTTGGATTTCCCGCCGAGGTAAACACGATTTTCACCTCTTCTTCCGCCAATATACGCATCAGCGTATCGATTTCAGGATACATAAGTGGAACATTCACTCCGAACGGCTTACTGGTAGCCGCTCTGCATTTCCGGATATGTTCCCGCAATACATCCGGATGCATGGAACCTGCCCCGAGCAATCCCAAACCTCCGGCTTCGCTTACCGCTGACGCTAAACGCCATCCGCTGCACCACACCATTCCTCCTTGGATGATGGGGTATTGGATGCCAAAAAGATTACAAATTCGATTCATACGCTAATATTTTATGAGATTCCTGTATTTTTTTCTTCGTATGTCAAAGAAACGATTTTCTTCGCCGCGGTCCTAAATTTTAAAGAGATTTTTTTGTAATAAACCTTACAATATATGGGTATGAGGCTTCTTAAAATTCATTATCTTTGTTTTTCGGTAAGAAGATATTCTCTATTATTTATAAATCATAATGATATGAAAAACATGAAACAAGTTTTATTGGCGGCGGGATGTATCTTGATGACCGCTATGCCGTTGTCCGCCCAGACGGAAAAGGGAGACTGGGCTCAATTTGGACGATACGCGGAAGCGAACAAGAGCGTGAAAGTGCCCTCGAATGTCGTATTTATGGGAAATTCCATTACCGATGGCTGGTGGCCGGCGGATTCTACTTTCTTTATCGAGAACAATTTTATAGACAGGGGAATTAGCGGGCAGACTACCTCGGAGATGCTGGTCCGTTTCCGTCAGGACGTAATTAATTTGAAGCCTCGCGCGGTCGTTATCTTGGCGGGCATCAACGATATAGCCCATAATAACGGAGTGATTGCCTTGGAGAATGTTTTTGGCAACCTTGTTTCGATGGCGGAGCTGGCGAAATTGCATGGGATAAAGGTTATATTCTGTTCCGTGTTACCCGCTTATGATTTTTCATGGAGACCGGGACTGGAGCCGGCCGGAAAAGTAATTAAGCTGAACGGGATGATTAAGGAATATGCCACCAAGAACGGACTGACTTACGTGGATTATCATTCCGCTATGAAGGATAGCCGAAACGGATTGCCGGAAAACTTATCTAAAGATGGCGTCCATCCGACGTTAGAGGGATATAAAATCATGGAGAAGCTTGTATTGGAGGCTATTCATCAGACTTTAAAGTGATTCTACCGGCCGTATGGATAAAAGAAAAGCTCCTCTCAGCGAGAGGAGCTTTTTTCGTATGATTATCCGTGGACTTCATTTAATCGGAAGCTGGTGTAATACGGGAGTCATGATGAATGTGAACTCATAATCTCCGTAAGGCACCTGATATTCCGGACGTGCGATCTGTCCCCAGCTGTCTACGCAGCCCAATCCAGCTTGTACCTTGTCAATGCAGAAGTTGGTCAGGTTCGCTTTCTCCACTTCGGTGGAGTGCATCTGGTCTTTTCTATCGCCATCGTCCAACGACTCAATGGTGTAATGAAGCGCCGACGCGGAGAAGGGCTGCTCGGCGACGACCTCAATCCCCCGACCGCTCGCGTCGAGCAACTTCCACCAGCGGATATCCGTCTTCGTGCCATTCTCTTGCGGACGGATATAAGGATAGAACTGCTCGTCCACGCTCTGACGGTAAAGTCCGATGAAGGTGTTGTCCTTGCGGTCGATGTAATTCTCTACCGGGCCGCGTCCGTAGTACTCTATCCGCTCGTAGACCTTAGGCATAGGCATCTGTAAGCCGAAACGGAACATGTTGGCTACTTGCTTGCTCTTGTCCGCGGTCATCTTCTGCGTCACTTTTACCGCTCCTTTATTGTTTATGACGTATGTCAGGCTCAGTTTCGCCGACACCTCCGGCATCTCATAGGTCGTTTCCACTATCGCTTGCTTGTTCTCGACGCGTTGATTCAGCGAGGTCAACTTGATTTCCGGACTTCGCCATACCTTATATTGCAATTGCAGGTTGGCGCCCATGTCGTTATCGGTCGGAGCCCGCCAGAAATTCGGTGTCAATGCCGCCTCGTCCGCTATCAAGTCCTGTCCGTTCGCCTCGTATTTGACCATATAACCGGTCTCCCTGTTGAATTCGATACGGAAGTCGGCTCCCTTCACTATCAGGTAGAAGTTATCGTTGTCTTCCACGACCGGAGCCTGCGTCTCTATGTTCGTCAGCTCCACGTTATGGAGTTCCATCGACGGCGATTCGTAAGCGTTCAGCGTCAATTGGTTTTTCGCCACCTCATGGTTCACCGGAAGCAATCCCTCGCGGTTCTTCAATTTATAGGAGACATTCAGCAGCCACTCGGCCTCCGAGTCTATATCGCCTAAAGGCAGCCGCACCGTGGCGGTCTTTTGGGGAGCTACGTTCAGGTTCTCCAACCGCCCGCCGCGGATGGCCTTTCCGTCGCATAGGAGCGTCCATTCCATGTAGTACGTGGAGAGGTCGCGGAAGAAGTTCTCGTTGTACACTTGAATCTCGCCGCTCTTAACGTCTCCAAGCGTGGTCCAAATGTTTTGATAGAAGTATCCGACCTCATGCATGTGGGGATTCGGGACGCGATCCGGACTTATCAGCCCATTGTCGCAGAAATTCTTGTCGCTGGCGTCGAACTTATTGAAGTCGCCACCATACGCGTAGATGGTTTTTCCGGACTTTCCGGTCCATCGAATCGACTGGTCCACGAAATCCCAGATGAATCCGCCTTGATATTTCGGATATTTCCGGACGAGTTCCATATATTCCTTGAATCCGCCCTCCGAATTTCCCATCGCGTGAGCGTACTCGCATTGGATGAAAGGCTTGGTTTTCGATTCATCCTCGCAGTATCTTTCACAATCTATGTAGTTGATGTACATCGGGCAATAGATGTCGGTCTTTCCCTCGTAGCCGGCGCGCTCGTATTGCACGGGTCTGCTCGGGTCTTCCCCCTTCACCCAATCGTAGGCGGCCTCGAAGTTCGAGCCGTAACCCGCCTCGTTGCCCAACGACCAGAAGATAATACTCGGATGGTTGAAGTTGCGCTGTACGTTACGCTGGTTTCGCTCCAAATGTGTCTTGAGGTAAAGGGGCACTTTGGCGAGTGTCTTCTCGTCGTAGCCCATGCCGTGCGACTCGATATTAGCCTCGGCCACCATGTAAAGCCCGTATTCGTCACACAAGTCGTACCACAAGTTATCGTCAGGGTAATGACAGGTACGCACGGCGTTGATGTTATACATTTTCATCAGCTGTATGTCTTGCAGCATCCGCTCTTTGGAGACGTAATACCCGTTGTCTGGGTCCATCTCATGACGGTTAGCGCCTTTGAACAGCACCGGCTTACCGTTTACCAACACTTGCGCGTCTTTCAGCTCCACCTTGCGGAATCCGACCTTGACCGGAATCACCTCCACGGTCCTGTCGCCTTTCTTTAAGGTAGCCCTGAGCGTATAGAGGTAGGGCGTTTCCGCCGTCCATTTGTGGGGAGAGGCCAACTCGATACGTGTATCCACCTCTTTCGCGGCGTTCAGTTCCTGATTGGCCACTATTTTCCCCTCCTTGTCGAGGAGTTCCAAAGCTATCGTTCCCTTTCCGCTGGCGGAAATCGTGATGTCCAACGCGCCGTCCTCGTAATTCTCGTCAAGATTCGGGGTGATACGGATGTCGTCAATCCGGTCGTTCCGGTCGCGCGTGTAGAGATAACAGTCCCTGCCCACGCCGCTGTAACGGAAAAAGTCCTGGTCCTCGAAGTAGGTTCCGTCGCACCAACGGAATACCTGGAACGCTATCAGGTTCTTCTGCCCGGCTTTCAGGTAGGGGGTGAGGTCGAACTCCGCCTCCAGCTTGCTATCCTCGCTGTAACCTACGTACTTGCCATTGATCCACAAATACATGTTGGAGGTGACGGAGCCGAAGTGGGCCATAATCCGCTTGCCGCTCCATGCGGCGGGTACCGTCACTTCCCGACGGTAAGAGCCCACGTGATTATTCACTATAGGCACGTAGGGTGGGTTGTTCTCGTATTGCTCGCGCCACGGATAGCCTATGTTCAGGTATTGCGGGTCGCCGAAGCCGTTCAGTTCCCATACGCCCGGCACGGGCATGTCGTGCCAGCCCTTGTCATTGTATCCTACCTTCCAGAAATCGGTCGGACGGGCGTCCGCGTCCTTTACCCAGTAGAATTTCCACGTGCCGTTCAGGGTCATGAAGTTAGCTGACCGCTCTTTCTCCGCCCTCGCGGCCAACTCCGCGTTCTCGTAAGCGAAGAAATTGGCGCGCATCGGGGCACGGTTCACGGCGTTGACCTCCGGGTCTTGCCATTCGTCGGATTGCGCCGCCACCGTAATGGCGAAAGCGGCGAGCAATCCCGTAATCCATTTTTTTCTCATCTGAATCTTGTTTAAGTCTGAATATGTATATCTGTTTTTTGTTCCTATCGTTTATGTCTCTCTCAGTTTTCGCCATCCGGAAGCGTCAGGCGCACGCCTTTGACGTACCACGCTCCGGGCGCGTCTCCCTCCGTAAAATCGAACGAGAAAGCGTCATCGGGCAGGGGCGGGAATATCAGCGTGAAATCCGCCTCTCCGCTCTTCGGCATGAAGAATCTCTCGCCCAGCGGAAGCCCTTCGGCCCCTTTTATCTTGTATTCCTTCTCGTCGGAGAGGAGGTAGGTATCCTTGGATATCATAATCCAATACTCCGGCGTGTAGTACATCCGGACGTTAAGGCGTGTCGCCGTGGCCGTTCGCTCTATCGAGCGGATGGTAAAGCCGTCCACGTTCGTCTCCTCTTGGTCCGGATTCGTTATGACCGTCATTCCATTACGTTTCTCCACGCTCATGGCGGGTTTAGGCTCGAACGCCTTGCGGAGTTTTATCTTTAAGGATGATGGACCGTACCCGAACCAGCTGTCGCGTAGGATCCCATCCGGACCAATCAGCGCGAAATGCGGGATTCCCCTTACGCCATAGCATGCCGCTATCCCGTCCATTCCCATCTTGTCGCTCCAGTTGTACCAAGATAGCGGATGCTCTTTCGCCGAGGTTTTCCAGCCGCTTTCGGTCTCCACACTCAGGCTGACCACGGCGAGGCTATCCGCGTAAAGCTCGCTCAGCTCCTTCAGTTCCGGCTGCGCGGCGATGCAAGGTCCGCATCCCCGGCTCCAAAAGTCGATCAAAACGTATTTGCCTCGCAATTCGCTCAGGCGATGGAGGTTCCCATCGAGGTCATACAGGTCGCCATCCGCCGCCGGCTCGCCTACTTCCACCACTTCCGGCGGGTTCAGCATGTTCTTGACGCTCATTCCCCGTCCGCTTCGCTTCCACCGCTCGTCCAAACCGTCGTAAAGCGCTTGCACCTCATCCTTATGGTCCGCGAACTCCGGGTCATATTTAATTGACATCGCCAGCCCGTACAGCTCTTCCAGCCACGCCTCGTTTACCTCTTCCTCCTTCATCAGGCGGATATTATTCACGTTTACTTTATCTTCAAGCGCGTTCCGCCGTTTTTCCATGCTGTCAATTCGGACTATCATTTTTTCGCGCGCCTCACCCTCCAAGCGATTCGCCTCCTCGTTCAGCGGTTCTATTTGGAGCAAGATGCGTTGTATCTCCTCCCATTCGCTACGCGACGCCTCGATGAACCGTTGCTGAGTCCGTTGCTCGGGCGATTCGCCCTCTACTTTCCACGTATAGATAAGCGGGTCCGAGCCTTCCACCCGTATCACGTCGCCTGGTCTCGCCCATACGTTTAGCCCCATAGGGGGGAATCGATTGAAATCCTCCGCCATCAATTGATAACGGCATAACTCTCCGGTCTCCTCCTTCAGCTCAAACTCGAAACGCCCATTCATGAGCGTGTCTTTCCCTATTGTGCTCCCTACGTTCCCCTCCAGCTTGAAGAGAACCATTACCGTACTGTCGGGCACGCCTGTCAGCGTGCCCTCGATACGGATTCCGTCTCGCGCGCAGGAGGTCAGAATACCTATCACCCACAGCGTGATTATCCATCCCTTTTTCATCTTTTTTCCACTATATATATTAATGTATGAAAACAGCCTCGATAAGGGTCAAACCACGCTCGGGGTCTCTTCTTCGGAATCCTTTTTCTTGTCAGCCGCTACTTTGGCTAACGCTATGCGTTGGTTATAGAGCGCTTTTGTCTCATCAATCAGCACGTTGAGCCGGCTCATGAAGTTATTCGTCCTCTCCGTCGGATTGAGCACGTTCATGGCGAACGCGTATGTCGTCATCTCATCGTATTCCTCATCCATCCGCATACGTATTTTTTTCGCGCTTTCCACCGTCGAGTCCGCTTTCGCGTTACTTCTCTGTTCCGTAAGCTCGGCGTAACTTTTGTTCTTTTCCTTTAGCAAGGCGACAATCTCCGTGAGGTTCAACTCCTCCAAAGCCTCCGGCATACCCTCTTTGGCGAGGTCTATCAGCAATCCTTCTATCGCCGCCGTTTCCTGCAATCGGGGCAGGTTGGACGCGCCTACGTAAGGTTTCACGATAATGTAGAGCTTATCCGCCGCTGTCCGTTTCGCCTCGATAGGATTCTTACGCGTTTGTGAGATAGTGGTTGTCAGATAAACCAGCAAGTCACCTCGTTCCTTATCGAGCGCGTTCATCGGAGCGGTCTCCTCGCTCGCGGTCGTTTGGTTCACCGAATCCGTCAGCGCGTCGAAGTCTTCGTTGAACGCCTGCCTCAATTCTTCCGAGATTCCGAGCGGGTCGCTCGTGTTCAGACTCACCACTTCAGGTGTCTCCGCCTCCTCTTCCTCGTTCATAATAAGGTTCTGGAACCGCGCCATGAAGGTTCTGTACTCCGCATTGTTCAATTTGGTTAAATTGATACTCTTGATTTTGATAATTTCAGCCATAGCTTACAGTTTTTATGAATTAATAATATGATAAAGTGCCTAAAGATAATACATTTATTTGGATAATCAACCATAAAATGGTCGCTTCTTTTGGAAATTTGGACTCCGACCCGATAAAAGTAGGAATTTCCGTCTGCGCTCGCTACTTTTATCCGATTGAAGTAGGAATTTCCATCAGCGGCGGCTACTTCCATCGGGTCAAACCTCGAATTCCCATTTGCGCTCGCTACTTCCGTCGGGTCGAAGTCCGAATCGCTATTAGCGGCGGGTGTTTCCGTCCGATAGAAGTACCCGCCGCTGATAGCGGCTCGTTATTTGTCCCGTCGCTTAATACTGTCCCAATCGTAAATGATGACCGCGTCTCCATCTGGACCGTAATCCTCGAATAGAACAACCTTATTCCATCCGAATAAGTAATGTTCGCTCTTGCGCGCGCTAAGGTAAGAGGCTAATTCTTTCCCGTCGAAATAGCCATCATAACGAAGCGTATCATTCTCTATGGTATAATTCGTATGGATTTCTTCTATTTCCAACCCGGAGCCATCGGAATCAGTCACGTTCTTGAATATGATGCATTTCCCATCTTCGTAGAAAAATGATTTCTCGTATATTTTATTCTCCATGTCACCGCCGCTGGACACGCATTTCATTACCAAGCCACCTCTCCAAGGCGCTCTGTCGATGACGCGGATTATAATCAATGAAAAAATCAGCGCGACGAAAGGATAAACGAGCCATTTCCAATGTTTACCCCATACGCAAAGTAGGCAAATAGCTCCGATAAGCATGAGAAGTGTTCCGGCGATAGCGCATATGTATATACCGTATGTTACGTTTGGATTCATTCCATAGGTGTCAAAGCATTTTATGACCAACGCTACGACGGCAAGACAAGCGACGCTTATACCCAAGATGCATATCACGATACTGATAATATCTCGGAAGAATTTTCCTATTGATTTTAATAAATTCATTTGTTCATGTGATTTAGAGGTTGTCGTATTAAGGTTCGTCGATCGCGACAGGGACTTTTTCCTTCGCGCTTCGGATAGCGGCATCGAGGATTCGTACTACCCAGAGATTGTTCTCCAAGGAGGAGAGGTCGGTGTCCGGTACCTCGATCTCGCCCCTGACGGCGGCTTTCAAGAAGTAGAAGGAATCGTTGTAGGGAGCGGATAGGGCGGGAGCGGAGTACTTTCGTTCCTTACCGCTCTCGAGTACGCGCATCTCGGTGGGGGTGTCTTGGTAAATGTAACCCTTGTCGCCATAGATGTGCATATCTTTCCTTCCCATCGGCCAGCACCACGAGCCCATGATTTGTACTATCGCGGAGGGATAATTCACTATGATAGTGGCGTCGTCATCCACCTTCGGGTAAGTGTCGGGCTTGTTTTGGCGGAGGACGGCGTAAACGCTCAGCGGCCGCTCGTCGCCCATCAATCGTGTGGCCAGATTCGCCCCGTAACACCCGAAATCAATCACGGCTCCTCCTCCGTTCAGCACCGGGTCGGTAAGCCAATCGGTAAATTCCTTTCCGCATTTAATCTCGAACGGACCTTGATGCCCGTCATATACCTCGACGCGATGAATCTTCCCGATTTTCCCCTCTTTCACCAATCGGAACGCCTCGTGATTGGTGTCGTACCAAGTCGTCTCGTAGTTGGTGAGCAGCAAGATGTTGTTTTTTCTCGCCAAGTCCGCCATGCGCTCGGCGTGCTCGTTGTTTACCGCCAACGGTTTCTCCACCATCACGTCGATGCCGCGAGGCGCGCATTCCTCCACCACCCGCAAATGGTCGTAAATCGGCTCGTAGACCACCACCGCCTCCGGTCTCGTCTGGTCTAACATCTCGCCAAGGTCTTTGTAAAACAGTTCGGGCGCCACTTTCTCCCGCAGGCCGTTGTGCGTTCTCAGGGAATCGTTCTCTTCCGCCACGCCAACGATTCGGAAATCCCCGCGGTCGACGCGTCGTATCACTTCCCACAAATGTCCGTGCGATACACCCGCCACCGCTATCCGTAGCGGCTCCTCGGATTGTCCGTTTACGCTTAAGGCTATCATCGCGCACGCGCACCACGCCATCATCCGACGTGCCATCATCTTTGTTCTCATGTTCGTATCTATTTATGGTTTTGCGCGAAGATAAACGATTATTTCGTACCTTCGCGTCCGTTGTTAAAAAGAATCATTATCAAGTATTACAGAATAAAACAAAGAGTATGGCAAAAGAGCTGAAAGAACTCACACCGAGAAGTGTGAACTATTCGCAGTGGTATCAAGACTTGGTGATCAAAGCCGATTTAGCGGAAAACTCCGCCGTGCGCGGATGTATGGTGATCAAGCCATATGGGTACGCAATTTGGGAGAAGATGCAGCGTGTGTTGGATGATATGTTCAAGCGGACCGGGCACGTGAACGCTTATTTCCCCTTATTGATTCCGAAGTCGTTCCTGAGCAAGGAGGCGGAGCATGTGGAGGGATTCGCCAAGGAATGCGCCGTGGTGACTCACTACCGTTTGAAGACGAACCATGACGGGACGGGTGTCGTGGTGGACCCTGAAGCCAAGCTGGAAGAGGAGTTGATTATCCGTCCGACATCGGAGACTATCATCTGGAACACTTACAGGAATTGGATTCATTCTTATCGCGACCTGCCTGTCTTGTGCAATCAATGGGCGAACGTGATGCGTTGGGAAATGCGGACCCGTTTGTTCCTTCGTACGGCGGAGTTCTTGTGGCAAGAGGGGCATACCGCTCACGCTACCCGTGAGGAGGCCGAGGCGGAGGCGAAGAAAATGCAGGGCGTTTACGCGGATTTCGCCGAGAATTATATGGCGATGCCGGTCATTAAGGGCGTGAAGTCGGAGAGTGAGCGTTTCGCCGGAGCCTTGGATACCTATACGATTGAGGCGATGATGCAGGATGGCAAGGCGTTGCAAGCCGGGACCTCTCACTTCCTCGGACAAAATTTCGGGAAGGCGTTTGACGTGACTTTTATCGACAAGAACGGGAAGAGCGATTACGCTTGGGCTACCTCATGGGGCGTCTCCACTCGGTTGATTGGCGCGTTAATCATGTCGCACTCCGATGATAACGGATTGGTCTTGCCTCCTCATTTAGCGCCTATACAGGTCGTTATCGTACCGATTTACCGGAGCGCTGAGCAGCTGGCGCAAATCAGCGAGAAAGTGGCGGGTATCGTTAGTCGTTTGCAGGCGCTGGGTATCACGGTCAAGTATGACGATAATGACACGAAGAAACCCGGATGGAAATTCGCCGAATATGAGTTGAAAGGCGTGCCTGTCCGCTTGGCGATGGGAGGCCGTGACTTGGAAAATGGCACGATTGAGGTGATGCGCCGCGATACGTTGGAGAAAGAGACGGTTCCGAGCGAAGGTATTGAGGAATATGTGAAGAACTTGTTGGAGGAAATTCAGGCGAACATTTTCAAGAAAGCGTATGATTATCGGGCCGCTCATATCGTAAACGTAGATACTTACGAGGAGTTTAAGGAGAAAATAGAGCAAGGCTTGTTCATCATGGCTCATTGGGATGGTACGCCGGAAACGGAAGAGCGAATCAAGAATGAGACAAAGGCGACGATTCGTTGCGTGCCTTTGGATGGCGACAAGACTCCGGGTAAATGTATGGTGACGGGCAAACCTTCCGCTTGCCGGGTTTTGTTCGCGAGAGCTTATTGATAAGATTTCTACAATTGAGGGATTTTATATATTGTGTGTTCCCCGGGCCAGGTTAAGAGCCCGGGGATGGTAAAATGATTTAGGTCTTCAATTTAATTGGCCGACTCGAACTGTCTCAGGAAACTCATGTTGTTTTCCGAGAACATGCGCAAGTCTTTTACTTGATATTTCAGATTTGTAATACGTTCAATTCCCATACCCAAGGCGTAACCGGTGTACACCTTGCTGTCGATGCCGCAATTATCGAGTACGTTTGGATCTACCATTCCACATCCAAGTATCTCTACCCATCCGGTTCCTTTGCAGAACGGACAACCTTTGCCTCCGCAAATATTGCATGAGATGTCCATCTCGGCGGAAGGTTCCGTAAACGGGAAATAAGAAGGGCGGAGACGTATCTTCGTGTCAGCGCTGAACATTTCTTTCGCGAAGAACAATAAGGTCTGTTTTAAGTCCGCGAACGATACGTTCTTATCCACGTAAAGACCTTCCACTTGATGGAAGAAACAATGGGCGCGATAAGAAATCGCTTCGTTCCGGTACACACGGCCCGGGCAAATGATACGGATAGGAGGTTCTTGCTTCTCCATTACCCTCGTCTGCACGGATGAAGTATGCGTGCGAAGCAATACGTCAGGATTATGTTGAATGAAAAATGTGTCTTGCATATCCCGTGCGGGATGATCCTCGGCGAAATTCAAGGAAGAGAATACATGCCAGTCATCTTCGATTTCCGGTCCTTCAGCGATGCTGAATCCCAATCGTCCGAATATGTCGCAAATCTCTTTTTTCACGAGCGATAAAGGATGACGGGTGCCTAATTGGATGGGATAAGCCGTACGCGTCAAGTCGATGTCCGTGCTGGTGATAGGCGCGTTATCGAAACTATCCTTTAATTGGTTGATTTTTTCTTGAGTCTTTTCTTTCAACTCGTTCAGATATTTTCCAATCTCGCGTTTTTGTTCGGCCGCCACGCCACGGAAGTCGTTCATCAAGGACGATATCTCACCTTTCTTGCTGAGATATTTAATCCGTAAAGCCTCCAACTCCTCGGCATTCGCCGCCTTCATATTCTCCACTTCTTGTAGCAGAGCCTTAATTTTATCAAGCATTTCTTGTTTCACTTTGTAAATTTCTCTCGCAAAAGTAAACCTTTCTTTTGAATACTGCAACGGATAGCTAAGGTTTTTTAATGAAAACTTGCGGATAATCCAGATTACATTCTAAAAAAAGAAAAGAACTTTCGCTTATAAATCTCAATTCCGCTACAATTAATTGAAAGGATTTATTTATCTTCGCAGCGTAATCAAACGATGTATTTAGTTAATGGAAATTGTCATTATTCTAGGCCTTATCTTTTTAAATGGTATTCTTTCTATGTCGGAGATCGCTTTGGTGTCGGCCCGCAAGGCCAGGTTGGAAACCGAAGTGAAACGTGGGAACAAATCAGCGGCTACGGCATTGCGATTGGCGAACGAACCCGACAAATTTTTATCTACTATCCAGATTGGTATTACGTTGATTGGCATCCTGACCGGTCTTTATTCGGGAGAGGCGTTGGCCCACGATTTCGCTGTCGTTATCGGACAAGTTCCGGTATTGGCGCCCTATGCGCTTACGATTTCTAAATCGGCGATCGTTATCGTGGTCACTTATCTCACGCTTATTTTTGGTGAACTTGTCCCCAAACGAATCGGGATGAGTAATTCCGAAAGGGTATCGATGCTAGTGGCGAAACCGATGAACTTCCTATCGTTGGTCTCTTCTCCTTTCGTTTGGCTGTTGTCTAAAAGCACGATGCTGGCGGTACGTTTCTTGGGCGTGAACACGAATGAGGAGAATAAAGTGACCGAGGAAGAGATAAAGGCTATCGTGAAAGAGGGATTCGATGGGGGAGAGGTACAGGAAGTCGAGCAAGACCTTGTGGAGCGCGTTTTCAATTTAGGTGACCGTAATGTAGGTTCTATCATGACGCACAGGAGCGAATTGGTATGGCTAGATGTGACCGACAGCACGGCGAAGATTCGTGAGAAGGTCGAGGCCAATTTATTCAATATCTATCCCGTGGCCTCGGAGAAGTTTGACAATATCGTAGGCGTGGTCTACTTGAAGGATTTGTTCGGGAAGATTGACCAGCCGGATTTCTCGATTAGCAAGGTTTTACGTCCGGCTCAGTATGTCCCGGAGAATCAGAGCGTATACAACGCTTTGGAATCTTTCAAGCGGACACACGTGAAGTATGGTCTCGTTACGGATGAGTTCGGTGGCATTCAGGGTATCGTCACCTTGAAAGACATCATGGAAGGACTGATAGGGCAGGTGCCGGAGATTGGCGAGGAACCTGAGATCGTGCAGCGGGAGGATGGCTCATGGCTGGTGGATGGCCAGTATTCTTTCTACGATTTCCTTGAGTATTTCGATATGGAGGATTTGTATGCCGAGCACGATTATAATACCTTGAGCGGTTTGATTCTGGAGATACTTGAGCGTGTGCCAAAAACAGGAGAGAAACTGAAATGGCTGAATTTCGAGTTCGAGATTGTCGACATGGATGGAGCGCGTATCGATAAGGTGCTTGTCCAAAAGACCAAGGAAGAGGAATCTGATAATAAATCAAAATAGGAAACCGAGCGAGATGCTCATCATGTTCGTCCGCTTATCTATGGTGATGTCGTAATTGGTTTCGGGAAGCGGGTTGTCAATCCGTTCGAATTCGGATTCCATTTGGTTCAGCCCGAATTCATAGATGAAATCGAAGAACAGGCGGCCAATATTCACCCCTACGCCGGCGGCGATGTTGACACCAAAAGGAGTATTCTCGTTCGCGTAATCGATTTGGGTCGTGGAAGATTCGAGCGAGTAGGCGTTGTCATAGTTATATTTTAGTTTGGGGCCGACCATGACGCTTAATCCGTAAGGACCGCTTTTTACCCAATTGAAACCTACCATAATCGGCATCTCGATGGAATTGGTCTGTATGCCTAATCGATTGGAGGAGGCTAATTCTTCTCCCGCGGAACTGGCGTTGGTCATATCTTGCGGAATCGTGAAGCGAATATCCCCTTCGGAACGTGACCAAGAGATGCCGGGTTGGAGGAAGAAACGCTCGATATTGATTCGGCAGAAAAACGACGCCAAATATCCGATTTTGTATTCCATATTAATCTCTTCCGCCTCTTGCCCGTTGATGGATAGCGAATTGATAATCGGGAACGTGGCGTTGAAGCCTACTTTGGCTCCGACGTTAAACATCTTGTTCTCGATGCGCATGATATTTTGCGCTTCCATCAACGTGCACGAGAGGATGAGCGCTCCTCCTATCAGATAGCGTTTTAGCATCGTTCGCTTATTTCTTTTTTTTCACGGACCAGCCGAACTTGCCGACCAATTCGCCCAAACCGTAATACTTGCCGTGCGAGTAAGCGATAAGATCCGCTTTCCGCATATCGAAAGCTCCAGTTTCCGGGTCGAGGTATTTCTCGTCGGCTTTGACGTTCACGACATCTGCGATGAACATGTCGTGGCTTCCCAAAGCCATCACCTCCTTCACGCGGCACTCGATACAGAGCGGGGATTCTTCGATAATGGGCGCCTTGACGATGGTCGCTTTCCCGGGCGTAAGTCCCATTTCCTCGAACTTGCGATGTTCCTTGCCCGAGTTAACGCCGCACCAATCTGTCGCGTAAGCCAGCTCGCGGGTCGTCAGGTTGATGACGAACTCCATGTTCTTCCTCAAGATAGGGTAAGAGGAACGTTCCGGACGCACGGAGATGTAGCACATCGGCGGATTCGTGCAAATCGTTCCCACCCACGATACGGTCAGTATGTTGTATTCCGAAGGGTCTCCGCCGCAACTTACCATCACGGCGGGCAATGGATAAATCATCGTTCCCGGTTTCCAATCCTGTTTCATGTTCTCGCTATTTTTTAATTATTTGATGATGACATCCTCCTTGTTTATCTTCCGCTCGCAATAGTGACATTTGATGGTGCCTCTCTCCTTGTCTATCACGTGGAAACGGGTCAGCATCGGCTCGTTGTTGGTGATGCATTTCGGGTTGTTGCACTTGACCAACCCGATAAGCTCGTCGGGCAGGGTGACGGTCTTTTTCTCCACGACCTCATAATCGCGGATGACGTTCAGCACGATATTCGGCGCGATCAGGGCGATACGGCTGATCTCGTCCGTCTCGAAAAACTTGTCGGCTATCTTGATCATGCCTTTGCTTCCCATCTTGTTGCTGTGAAGGTTGTTGCCGATAGTAATCGTATTGTCCATCTTGTCGAGCCCCAGCAAAGCGGCTACCTTAAACAATTGGCTGGGCGGGATATGGTCGATGGCGGTGCCGTTCTCCAAGGCGGCTACTTGCATCTCTTTTTTCTTCTCGTTTGACATAGTTTTATTCCGTTTTTTGAGTTCTATTCATCGATTGATATGCCTAAGACATCGCAGATGATGGCCTCGCGGGCGAACAGCCCGTTGCGCGCCTGCCGGATGTAATAGGCCTTCGGATTGTCGTCCACGTCGTAGGCGATCTCGTTCACGCGGGGCAGCGGATGCAGGATTCGCAAGTTCTCGCGGCTGTTCCTCAGCATGTCGTTACGTAATATATAGACGTTCTTCACCCGCTCGTATTCCTCAAGGTCGGTGAAGCGCTCGCGTTGCACGCGGGTCATGTAAAGTATGTCCGTCTGGTTGATAATCTTTTCCGTGAAGTCCGTGTGCTCCTCGTATTTGCTGCCGTGCGTGTCGCAGAAGTTCTTCTGCTCGTCCGGCATACGCAACTCCTTGGGAGCGACGAAATGGAACGTGGGGTTGAAATGCGACATGCCTACGATCAAGGAATGGACCGTACGTCCGTATTTCAGGTCGCCCACCATCGTGATGGTGAGGTTGTCCAGCCGGCCTTGTGTCTTACGGATGGAATAAAGGTCCAACATCGTTTGCGAGGGATGCTGGTTCGCTCCGTCTCCGGCGTTGATGATGGGAATGTCCGTGACCTCCGAGGCGTATCGCGCCGCGCCTTCCAGATAATGCCTCATGATAATCAGGTCCGCGTAATTGCTCACCATCAATATCGTGTCTTTCAGCGTCTCACCCTTGGAGGAGCTGGTGGTGGAGGCGTCGGAGAAGCCTATCACGCGTCCGCCTAAACGGTTGACGGCCGTCTCGAAACTCAGCCTCGTGCGTGTCGATGGCTCGAAGAAGAGCGTGGCGGCCACTTTGCCCTCTAGCAATCTCCGGTTAGGGTTCTCCTCGAACTTCCGGGCGTTATCTAAAATGCGAAGAATGTCCTCCTTGGAGCACTCGTCGATGGAAACTAAACTTTTACTTTTCATATCTGGTATATTCTGTCTTCTGTACGCGAATGTATGAAATAATCGTTTAACGCGGGTCCGATAATAGGGGAAAAGAAAGGGAACGCCGGGAGAAAAACTTCCGTGCCCGCCGGAAAAAGTTCGTTTCGTTCCGGTATATTCTCTATCTTTAGCCTAAAGATACATATCTGCAGCCTAAAGACGCGTATCTTTAGATTAAAGATACATATCTTCAGCCTAAAGATAGACTTTTTATAAGGGGGAACGGACTTTTTCCTCCTCGCTTTTCCGTTTTTTTTTGCCGGGCTATCGAACTTTTTGTCCCTTGTCGGCGGTTTATCTCGTGTGGGTTGTTCCAAGAATGGTCGAAAGGTCGTATCTTTGGCCTCCCGAAAAAACAGTGAGAAGAGATGGGAAAGAAATTGATGAATAGTGGAGGCGGGATGAGGACGCCGGTGGTCGTGCCCGACATGGGACGCCTTCAGCCCCAGGCGCGGGAGTTGGAGGAGGCGGTATTGGGCGCCTTGATGCTTGAGAAGGACGCGTATTCGATGGTCAGCGAGATATTGAAGCCGGAA
Source organism: uncultured Parabacteroides sp. (assembly GCA_949287365.1). GTDB lineage: Bacteria > Bacteroidota > Bacteroidia > Bacteroidales > Tannerellaceae > Parabacteroides. The sequence goes on along the minus strand of CASEGC010000087.1, from coordinate 43,664 downwards.
TGTTTTTACGAGAAGGCGCATGAGAAGATTTACTCCGCCATCGTCGACTTGGCGTTGAACCAGCGTCCGGTGGATATGCTTACCGTGACAGAGCAGCTGAAGAAGCGGGGCGAGCTGGAGGAGGTAGGCGGGCCGTTCTATATCTCGCAGCTCACCAGCAAGGTGGCCAGTAGCGCCCATATCGAGTACCACGCCCGTATCATCGCCCAAAAGTATTTGGCGAGGGAGTTGATTTCTTTCACCGCGCAGATACAGGGTAAAGCGTTCGACGAGACAATCGACGTGGATGACTTGATGCAGGAGGCGGAGGGGAAGTTGTTCGAGATCTCGCAACGGAACGTCAAGAAGGATGTCGTACAAATCAATCCCGTCATTAAGGACGCCATGGACATGCTCCAGAAGGCCGCCAACCAGAAGGAGGGCTTGAGTGGCTTGCGGACGGGCTTCCACGGAATAGACAAGATTACTTCCGGATGGCAGAACTCCGACCTGATTATCATCGCCGCCCGTCCGGCGATGGGAAAGACGGCCTTCGTGCTCTCGATGGCGAAGAACATGGCGGTGAACTTTAACATCCCCGTCGCTATCTTCTCGTTGGAGATGAGCAACGTGCAGCTCGTTAACCGTTTGATAGTGAACGTTTGCGAGATTCCCGGCGATAAGATAAAGAGCGGACGGCTGGAGAGCTACGAGTGGGAGCAGCTGGATTACAAGATTAAGGAGTTGTACGACGCCCCGATTTACGTGGACGATACGCCGAGCCTCTCCGTCTTCGAGCTGCGTACGAAGGCGCGTCGGCTGGTGCGCGAGCATGGCATCAAGTGCATCATTATCGATTACCTCCAGTTGATGAACGCCAGCGGCATGAATTTCGGTAGCCGCGAGCAGGAGGTGAGCACGATTTCCCGTTCGCTGAAGGGGTTGGCGAAGGAGCTGGACATCCCCATCATCGCCTTGTCGCAGTTGAACCGCGGCGTGGAGGCCCGGCAAGGGGCGGAGGGCAAGCGGCCGCAACTGGCGGACCTCCGCGAGTCCGGAGCCATCGAGCAGGATGCCGACATGGTTTGTTTCATCCACCGGCCGGAGTATTACAAGATAACGGAGGACGAGCGGGGCAACTCGCTGATAGGCATGGCGGAGATTATCATCGCCAAGCATCGTAACGGCGCGGTGGGCGACGTGCGGTTGCGCTTCAAGAGCGAGTTCGCCAAGTTCATGAACATCGAGGAGGACGTGCCGATGGAGTTCACCTCCGCCATGAGTGGGGGTTCCGCCGCTCCGGTGTCGCCGATTTCTCCCGCCGGCGCCGATTTCCTGAGCCAGGGAAGCGACGAGGTGCCATTTTAAACGCTGATGCCACGGATGAAGCGTCAGGACCTGCAATCCGTGGCCTGTGAAAATATTTATGGGTTTATTGATAGGAATACAGAATATGGCAAAGAGGAAAGGAAGACGGCAACCTCGGAAGGGCGGGAAGAAAAGACCGACGGCCTCATTTATCGCGTCGATAAAGAGAACGTTATTGAGGGTTTCCGCGATACTCGTGTGCTTAATAGGGTTGTTGTACATATATAATTATTTTTTCCCGGCTTCTCGGACAAGTTCCGATAACCGGGAATCACGAAGGGAGGAAGTTTCCGCTCCTAAGAAAAAAGAGAGCGGGAAATCCGTGCGAGTAAAAGATGAGGAGAGCAATCGCTCTCAGGGAAATACGTTCACTTATACGTTTCCCGCCAATGTGGAGATTCCGACATTAGAGAAAAAACGTAAGGAACAAATCATACGGCATGAAGGCTATACGGTTTCTTACAATTCGGATTATCGAATCGCCAATTGGGTCGCTTATGAGTTGACCGCGAAGGAAGCGAAAAGCAAAAAGGCGGAGCGTTCGAACAAGTTTGTCCCCGACCCGCAGGTGAAAGGCGCTACCGCTTTGAATGAGGATTATACCCGCACGGGCTATGATCGGGGGCATTTGGCTCCGGCAGGTGATATGAAATGGTCGGCGAAGGCGATGCGGGAATCGTTTTACTTGAGTAATATCTGTCCGCAGAAGCCGGATTTGAACCGTGGAATCTGGAAGGATTTGGAGGAGCAATCCCGTTTGTGGGCGAAAGAGAATGGTTCGCTTTGGATCGTGACCGGTCCGGTTATCGAAAGTGAGATGAGGCGATTGGGAAAGAACCGTGTCGGGATTCCGAAAACATTCTACAAGGTGATTTGTACGATAGTGGATGGTAAGCCGACGGGTGTAGGTTTCCTGTTTGACAATAAAGATTACGGGAAGACTCCGTTACGGTCGATGATGATACCTATAGACAGTGTCGAGCGAGTGACTGGCATAGACTTTTTCCCAGCTTTACCCGACTCGATAGAAGGGAAACTGGAAGCTCGGGTGGACAGGAGCCGCTGGTCGTTTTAAATAATACAATATAATATCCCAAATGCCGTTTGTAAACAGGATTCACCTCGTTTACGAATTTATATGGGAAGAGTTTTGGAAAATGTATAAGGATTTATTAGATAAACGAACGAGACTGGCCGTTATCGGCTTAGGATATGTAGGATTGCCATTGGCTATGGAATTCGCCAAGCATTTGTCGGTCATAGGGTTTGATATCGATGAGAGACGTTTGGAGAGGCTTCGGAGAAACGTGGACCCTTGCGGAGAATTATCTTCTGAAGCGTTTCGAGGAAAAGATATAACATTTACTTCTTCGGTAGAGGAGTTACGGGAGGCCTCTTTTTACGTAATCGCTGTTCCCACTCCGATAGATAACCATAACGAACCGGATTTATCGCCTTTGCTGGACGTGACCCGCACGGTTGGAAAAGTACTTAAACGTGGCGATTATGTGGTTTATGAGTCTACCGTATATCCGGGATGCACGGAGGAGGATTGTATCCCGATTTTGGAGGCGGCCTCAGGCATGAAAGTGGGAGTGGATTTTAAGGTGGGTTATTCTCCTGAGCGGATTAATCCTGGCGATAAGATTCATACGTTGACGAATACGGTGAAAATCGTGTCCGGCTATGATGCCGAGGCTTTGGCGACAATAACGAAGGTGTACCGATTGGTGATTCAGGCGGGACTTCATTTGGCTCCTAACATTAAAGTGGCCGAGGCTGCCAAGATTATCGAGAATACGCAACGAGACGTGAATATCGCTTTGATGAACGAGCTTTCCATTATTTTCGATCGTATGGGAATCAATACGTTCGATGTGCTGGACGCTGCGAGTACGAAGTGGAATTTCCTGCGTTTCGCTCCCGGGCTGGTCGGCGGCCATTGTATCGGCGTGGACCCTTATTATCTCGTCCATAAAGCCAATGAGTTACAATATCATCCCAAGATGATTAATTCGGGACGTTACGTGAACGATTCGATGGGAAGGTATATCGGGAAAAAGGTGGTGAAGAAAATCATCTTGCAGGGAAAGAATATCGTGAAAGCCAACGTATTAATCATGGGCATGACCTTCAAGGAGAATGTATCGGATATACGGAACTCGAAAGTGGCGGACGTGGTGGCGGAATTCAAGGAGTTTGGGGCGGAAGTCGATGTGGTGGACCCTTTCGCTTCGCCCGCTGAGGTGGCGCGGGAATATGGAATCGTGATGAAAGAGAAACCGGATAAGAGATATGATGCGGTGGTCATCGCTGTCGCTCACGAGCCTTACTTGAGATTGGATGAGTCCTATTTCTTGTCGGTCACGAACGACCGGGCGGTGCTGGCCGACGTGAAGGGGATTTATCGGGGTAAGATAAATAAAATGATTTATTGGAGCTTATAAATTCTCGCTTTTGGTCGCCGCGAACGAATAATTCTCGATAAACTTGAGAAAATATGTTGTATAATATAAATTTTTATTTGCTCAGTACCTTTAATTGGCGTACGTTTGCGAGCAAATAACCTAAACAATCTTTTTGCCTTAAGGCCTAATACCTATTAAAGCCTATAAAGAGAGTCTTTTTCGCGAAGGCTCTCTTTATAATTTTTAGGGCGAATCTCACCGTACGAATAAATCTCCGTTCTTGATTATCGGGCGGCACGGACATCTTTGGGATAGTTAATCATACCAGCCGTTGTCCGGGACGCAACGTTAGCATCTCTTTGGGAACCGCTTCTTTGATATTCTCGATTAAAATCTTGGCTATCGTATGCCGGATAAAATCTTTACGTGTGACGAAGACGATTTCCCTTGTCGGCTTTGGAATGGCGAAAGGGCGTACGAGCTCTTTTTGCGTGTCGCTGAGTTGCAGGATAGCCAGTTCTGGGATGAACGTGATGCCATTGCCGCTCTCCACCATCCGCATGAAAGTCTCCAAGCTACCCAAACGATAGGCGGCCTGGTGGATTTTCACCTTCTCCATCTTGCAAAAACGCAACAACTGGTCACGGAAGCAATGGCCTTCGTCGAGCAACCATAGCCTTTCGTCGTCTATATCCGCCGTACGAATCAAATCTTTCTTGAAAAGAGTCTCCTTGCGGGAGACGTAGCCGAAGAATTGTTCGTAATAAAGCGTGTCTCCCCGCAGGTAAGGCTCCGTGGGCTGGTTGGCGATTAAGGCGGCGTCGACCTCCCCGTTTCGCAAGGCGTTCAAGGTCGGTGTCGTCTTCATTTCCAAGATACGGATGTCCAATTCGGGATATTTCGCCGATAACCGTTGAAGGAGACGGGGTAACAGATAAGGTGCTATGGTTGGCAATACGGCCAACTGGAACGTCCCTTTCAAGGCTTGTTCCTCTTCGTTGACGATATCCCTTATCCGGGAGACTTGCTGGAGGACGTTTCTCGCCTGCTCGATGACCTTTCGCCCCACGGGAGTGGGGCGTACCGGCTGGATATTCCTGTCGAACAGCTTGATGCCCAGTTCATCTTCTAGCTTTTGTATCATCATGCTCAATGTCGGTTGCGTCACCCGGCAATGCTCGGCGGCTTTCGCGAAATGACGGTAAGTGTCCACCGCCAGGATATATTCGAGTTGTTGTATGTTCATGCGTCTATTCTTTAGTCCGGATTTTTCTTTAGTCCGGATTTTCCATGGGCAAACATACGGAATTTCTTTGATATCTCCGGGATATTTTTCCCGATACTGGCGGAAAAAGTTCTTTTCGTCGGGATATAAAGTTTATCTTTAGGCTGAAGATATCCATCTTTAGGTTAAAGATATGTATCTTTAGGCTAAAGATAGAGTTTTTCTTATGGGATAATCTCTTTTTTCTCCCGTCGCGTCGGATTTTTTACGGGGAGAATCGTTTTAATCTCTCCTATTGTTTTAACATTCCTATATTATTTCGTACTTTTGTCCGTTCATTGGGCGCTTTTTATCATGCGCCTTTCTTTAATGGAATAAATTTTATAGCGATGAATATATCTTACAATTGGCTGAAAGAGTATCTTGATTTCGATTTAACGCCGGATGAAGTGGCGGCCGCTCTTACCTCTATCGGTTTGGAGACCGGTGGAGTGGAGGAAGTGCAGACGATTAAAGGCGGGCTGGAAGGCTTGGTTATCGGTGAAGTATTAACTTGCGAGGAACATCCCAATTCGGACCATTTGCATATCACGACCGTGAACGTGGGTGGCGAGGCCCCTTTGCAAATCGTTTGCGGCGCGCCGAACGTGGCGGCCGGACAGAAGGTGGTCGTGGCGGTGAACGGCACGAAACTGTATGACGGGGACGAGTGCTTCACGATTAAGCGGTCGAAAATCCGCGGCGTGGAATCCAACGGCATGATTTGCGCGGAGGACGAGATTGGAATCGGTACGGACCATAGCGGTATTATCGTGCTTCCGGCGGACGCCGTTGTCGGAACTCCGGCCAAGGATTATTATAATGTAAAGAGTGATTACGTGCTGGAGGTGGATATCACTCCGAATAGGGTGGACGCGACTTCCCATTTCGGTGTCGCCCGCGACTTGGCCGCCTACCTGAAGCGACACGGTAAACCGGCGGAATTGCGTCGTCCCTCCGTGGAGGCGTTCAAGATTGATGACGAGACTCCGGCCATAGAGGTCGTCGTGGAGAATCCGGAGGCCTGCCTTCGTTATTCCGCCGTGACGATTAAGGGAGTGACGGTAAAGGAGAGTCCGGAATGGTTGCAGAACCATTTGCGTGTAATCGGTTTACGCCCAATCAATAATGTCGTGGACGTGACCAACTTCATCTTGCATGAGTTGGGACAGCCTTTGCACTCTTTCGACGCGGGTAAGATAAAAGGCGGAAAGGTTGTGGTCAAGACCGTGCCCGCGGGAACCAAGTTCGTGACCTTGGATGGTGTGGAGCGTACCTTGACCGACCGCGACCTGATGATTTGCGATACGACGGAGCCTATGTGTATAGGTGGCGTGTTCGGAGGGTTGGATTCCGGCGTGACGGAGGCGACCACGGACGTGTTCTTGGAGTCCGCTTGTTTCCACCCCACATGGATTCGTAAGACCGCACGTCGGTTCGGGTTGAACACCGACGCCTCCTTCCGCTTCGAGCGCGGGTTGGACCCGAATAATACGATATACGTGCTGAAACGTGCCGCCCTATTGATACAGGAGGTGGCCGGAGGCAAGATCACGGGAGCTATCCAAGATGTTTATCCGAAAGTGATAGAGCCTTATCGGGTAGAGGTGACGTATGAGAAAATCAACTCGTTGATAGGAAAGGAAATACCGGTGGAGACGGTGAAGAGCATCGTGTCCAGCCTGGAGATGGAAATAGCCGAGGAGACGGCGGAAGGACTGACACTGCGTGTGCCTGTCTATCGTATCGACGTGCAACGTGACGTGGACGTGATAGAGGACATTCTTCGTATCTATGGATACAACAACGTGGAGTTCAGCGATCATGTGAAGTCTAGCTTGAGTTATCATACGCCGACGGACCATAGCTGGAAATTGCAAAACGTGGTTTCCGAGCAATTATGCGGTTGCGGTTTTAACGAGATATTGAACAATTCGTTGACACGTTCCGCTTACTATAAGGAATTGTCCACTTATCCGGAAGCGCGATGCGTCATGTTGATGAATCCGTTGAGCGCGGATTTGAATTGTATGCGCCAGACGTTGCTTTTCGGAGGTTTGGAAAGTATCGCGTATAACGTGAACCGGAAGAGAGGAAACATCCGTTTTTATGAATTCGGTAATTGCTATGATTACAATGTCGACCATAAGAAAGAGGGGGAAATCTTGTCCGCGTTCAGCGAGGATTATCGTATGGGCATTTGGTTGGCGGGAAACCGTGTCGAGAACAACTGGGCGCACCCGAACGAGAAAACTTCTGTTTATGAGTTGAAAGCGTATGTCGAGAATATCTTGGTTCGCTTGGGAGTCGATATGAAAAAGGTAATATTCGGGAATTTGTCGGATGATATTTATTCCGTCGGATTGAGCGTTACGACCGGCTCCGGACGCCGTTTGGGAACGCTGGGTATCGTGAATAAGAAACTTCGTGAGATGGTGGATGTCGATGTGGAGGTTTATTACGCCGAGTTGTCGTGGAACCAATTGATGAAGGAGGTCAAGAAGGCGAAAGTCTCCTTCACGGAGATTTCCAAATTCCCCGCCGTGAAACGTGATTTGGCGTTATTGTTGGACAAAGGCGTACAATTCGCCGAGATTGATAAGATCGCGAGGGAGAGCGAGCGTAAGTTGCTGAGAAAGGTATCTTTGTTCGATGTCTATGAAGGAAAGAACCTTCCAGCCGGTAAGAAATCGTATGCGGTGAGCTTCTATTTGCAAGATGAGAACAAGACTTTGAACGATAAGCAAATAGATGCTATCATGAAGAAAATACAAACCAATTTGGAACAAAAATTGGGGGCTCAGTTGAGATAAGAGAATAAAATATAATTCATAAATTAAAAGTCATAATTCAAAAATATGGGAAGAGCGTTTGAGTTCCGTAAAGCAAGAAAGTTTAAACGTTGGGGCAATATGGCCCGTGTATTCACGAAATTGGGAAAAGAGATAACTATCGCCGCTAAGCAAGGCGGACCGGAACCCGAGAATAACCCTCGTTTGCGTGTGTTGATGCAAACGGCCAAGAAAGAGAATATGCCGAAGGAGAACGTGGAACGCGCCATCAAGCGTGCCGTCTCCAAAGACTTCACGGATTATAAGGAGATGAACTATGAGGGATATGGACCTTTCGGTATCGCCATATTCGTGGAGACGGCGACAGACAACACCACTCGTACGGTGGCCAATATACGTAGTTACTTCAATAAGAATGGAGGTTCGCTGGGAACGTCTGGTAGCTTGGAGTTCATGTTCGAGCATAAATGCGTATTTCATATCACCAAAAAAGAGGGTATGTCGTTGGATGACCTTGAGTTGGAATTGATAGATTATGGAGTGGACGAGGTCGATGAGGATGAGGATGAGGTCGTGATTTATGGCGAGTTCGCCCAAAACGCCGCTATCCAGAAATATTTGGAAGAGAACGGTTATGAGATTACCAGCAGCGAGTTTGTCCGCATTCCGAACGATTTGAAGGAAGTTACTCCGGAACAACGAGAGACAATCGATAAGTTGATCGATAAATTGGAAGAGGACGAGGACGTACAAAACGTATTTCATAACATGAAGGAGGAGGATGTGGAGGACGAATAATGTCCACTTATCCCTAAAATTTGAAGTCTTATCCCCAAAAAGGTGGCGTTGGATCCGATCCAGCGTCACCTTATTTTATAACAATAATTATCTTTTACTTACCTTTGCGAGACGAAAATGTATTGTGTAAAATAAGTGTGGAATAAAAAGATGAAACTATTAAGATTCGTATGTGTGGTGGCGTGTTCGTTCGTCATGAGTAGTAACATTTGGGCTCAGAAAGAGCTTGGCGTTTTTAATTCTTTATCGTTGGGGGTAGGCGTAGGTTTGACAGGTGTAGATGTAGAGGCGGCTACGCCAATCACTCCTTATTTGGCTCTACGTGGTGGTGTTTCTGTCATGCCTAATTTCCATTTGACTACAGGCGTGAGCGTGAACGTGGATGACCCGTCCGGATTATCTTCGGTTCCCAGCGAGGTAGACTTGACGGGAAGCATGAAACGGACTTCCGGACAAGTGTTGTTAAATGTTTATCCTTTTCCTCGTTCATCCTCATTCTTTATCGCGGCGGGTGCCTATTTTGGTGGTTCCAAGCTCGTACGAATCGAAGGTCATAGTAAAGAGTTAGGCGATTTAATCGCTCAAGGAGCGGACGCCTCTCTCATGATAGGGGATTGTACGTTACCGGTGGATTCGGAAGGTAATATTTCCGGAGGATTAAAAGTTTCTGGCACTCGTCCCTATTTGGGTTTAGGTTTTGGCCGTGCGGTTCCGACAAAGCGTTTAAGCGTGATGTTTGAATTGGGCGTACAGTTCCATGGGACACCGGAAGTGTATACTGATTATGGTAACGTGGAGATTTTGGATGGTGAGTTAGACGAGGATGATACGTTTTCGAAAATTATAGATAAGGTGAAGGTCTATCCGGTCTTGAAACTCCGTCTCTGCGGAAGGATTTTTTAGGCAGATTGATGAAAGCAAAGAAGCTTGTTCAAAGAAAGAAGTCCGCGACCGACCAAATTGTCAGTTGCGGACTTCTTATATTAAATCGGAGAAACGTTAATGTGACAACATATCCTCTGTGATAGGTTCAAACTCTTTTGTGTCCGATTTGCGTAATTTCACGCTACCGTCATTCCAATTGGAAGGCCATCCCCCAATGATATGCCCTAAGAATACGAATTTGACCTCGTGCAACCCTTTAGCTAAAGCTACGGAAGTGTCATGGCGCGAGAAGCGTTTCACCTCACCTCCATTATTAACCATCAATTTCCCGTCAATCCAAACCTCTTCCAAATCAGATGATATATAGTAAACGCCATCTTCGGGAATGTTTACGTAGCCTGTAGCGATTGCGGCGTATTGCTTAACGCCTCTCATTGACTCAGGGGCGGGCACTTGTGCCGTCAATTCGCGTGTCTTGGTGATGACTTTCGTTGCGCGAGGTTGTGGCTTTTTCGCCTCGAAGTCTGCTACGGAAAGATACATGCCATCGTAGATTTTCATCGAGAGGCCGGGCATGGTCTTGTCGACGCTTTTAGCTGGAGCCAACGTTTGCTTTTCCACCGTGATGACACGCGGTTTGCTCATCTTGCCGGAAGGCAGGACGGAAGCGATCTTGAGAGTCGTATTTTCCGTGATGTCGAACGGACCATTGTATATTGTTGATTCAGGGGTTGGCTCACTTCCATCGAGCGTATAAACCATTTTCATCGGGCGAGTGGTAGAAAATTCCATGGTCGCCTTGTCCGTGAACGCTACGAAATCGCAGGAGCCGTTTGGTTGCTCCGGCAGCGGGATATGATAGTTTACGTTATGTGCGTCAAGGCGGACATAAGCGTTCTCGATACGGCGTTCGAAATCCTTATAATCTTTCCGGTCGAGTGGAGTCCAACCAATTTCGGCCACCGCCAAAATACGCGGGAAAATCATATATTCTCTTTTCTCTTCAGTGTACATATACTCGGCCCATGTGTTGCCTTGTACGCCAAGGATGAAGTTGCCTTTCCCAATTTGCGCCAATGTATCAGGAATCGGATTATAGCTGTATGTTTTCTCTAACGGCGTGTAGCCTCCAATCGTTACCGGCTCGATTTTCGAGTCACCTTGATAAGCGTCTAAATACATACCGTTGCCTCCCGGTGTCATAATGACCGTGTGATTCATGGATGCCGCGGCGATGCCACCTTCCTCGCCACGCCATGACATAACGGTCGCTGTTGGAGCCAATCCTCCTTCCAGAATCTCATCCCAACCTATGATTTTCTTACCTTTGGTCGCTAAATATTTTTCCATGCGTTGAACGACATAGCTTTGGAGTTTCTCCTCGGCTGTGTGTTCCTTGTCGCCCCTTAAACCTTCCTTTTGGATACGGGCTTGGCAGAGCGGACAGTTTTTCCAACTGGTTTTAGGACACTCATCGCCACCGATGTGGAAATATTCGCTCGGGAAAAGAGGAACCATCTCGTCAATCACGTCTTCCAAGAACTCGAACATATCTTCCTTCCCGGGGCACATCACGATATCTTCCACGCCCCAAATGATACGCGGTATCCCCGGTTCTCCTTTACATGAAAGTTTCGGATAAGCCGCGATAGCCGCCATCTCGTGTCCCGGCAACTCCAATTCCGGAATGACCGTGATGAAATGATCCGCCGCATATTTCACCACGTCCTTAATCTCTTCCTGCGTATAAAAGCCACCGTGTTCGGTTCCCTCGCCTTCGATACGTTTGGAACTAACCTCGGTCAGTTTCGGATATTTCTTGATTTCGATACGCCATCCTTGATCGTCTGTCAGATGCCAATGTAAACGATTGATCTTGAAAAGCGACAAAACGTCGATATATTTCTTTACGTTTTCGATAGGCATGAAATGACGGCACGGATCGAGCATGATACCTCGATAGCCAAAACGAGGCTCGTCTTTGATTGAGACGGCAGGGGCTGTCCATGCGATATCTCCAACCACCGATGGATTTTCTATCTCCGCCGGTAATAATTGCATGAACGACTGCATACCATAAAACAAGCCTTGCGGTGTTTTCGCTTTGACACTTACACCTTTCTCTGTCACATTCAATGTGTATCCTTCGTCATTCACGTCTAAGTTGCCATCTATAATCAATGAGATGCCATTGGTATTTTTCTGCTCTGTCATTGAAATCGTATAGCCTGTAGCCGTGTTCATCTTAGCTGCGAAAAACTCGGCCACGGTTTTCGCCTCTGGAGTTGACGCATAGATTTTCGTGTTTTTGTTTAATTTAAAATAGCCTTCGTTTTGGACGAGGCTGGCCGGGGTCGGAATAATGTTGATGCCTTGGTTATAAGGCTTAACTTTCTTCTCGGTATTATCGCATGATGCCATAAATCCGAGAACCGCGCCCGCGCAAATTGTAGCAAGGAGCTTTTTCATGTCGTGTACTATTTGGATTGTTGATTTATTATTTTTGGGGAGAGCGTCGTGAACGACGCTCTCCTTTTTATGAGTTGTCACCAAGCGAAAATCGGATAATCCTTCATGATATCGTTCACTTTCTCGCGAACGGCTTGTATCGTTTTATCGCATTCCGGAGCCGACAAAACCGTATCGATCAATTCGACGATCTCGCCCATCAATGGCTCTTTCGCTCCACGAGTGGTGATGGCGGGTGTTCCGACACGGATACCGGAAGTCTGGAACGCGGAACGGCTATCGAACGGCACCATATTCTTGTTCACCGTGATATCCGCCGCTACCAATGCCTTTTCCGCCACTTTACCGGTCAAGTCGGGGAATTTCGTACGCAGGTCGATCAGCATACTATGATTGTCCGTTCCTCCGGATATAATTTTGTAGCCTTTGTCCATGAACGCTTGCGCCATGGCCGCGGCGTTTGTTTTCACTTGTTTCTGATATACTTTATATTCAGGCTCTAACGCTTCTCCGAAAGCGACCGCTTTTGCGGCGATCACGTGTTCGAGTGGTCCGCCTTGTATACCTGGGAATACGGCCGAGTCTAATAATTGGGACATTTTCTTGATTTCGCCTTTCGGTGTCTTTTTGCCCCATGGGTTCTCGAAATCCTTACCCATCAATATAATACCTCCGCGTGGGCCGCGTAAGGTCTTATGCGTGGTAGATGTCACGATGTGGGCGTATTCCAATGGGTTGTTCAACAAACCCGCGGCGATCAGTCCGGCGGGATGAGCCATGTCAATCATCAATAACGCTCCGACCTTATCGGCTATCTCGCGCATACGTTTATAATCCCATTCGCGAGAGTAAGCGGAGCCCCCACCGATAATCAATTTCGGTTTTTCCCGAAGAGCCACTTCCTCCATTTGGTCGTAATCCACACGTCCGGTTTCTTCTTTCACGTTATATTCGGTCGCATGATATAAGATACCGGAACTGTTGACCGGAGAACCATGAGAAAGGTGTCCACCGTGCGACAGGTTCAGGCCGAGGAAGGTATCGCCTGGATTCAACACCGCGAGCAACACGGCTGCGTTAGCTTGCGCTCCGGAATGTGGCTGAACGTTCACCCATTCTGCGTTAAAAAGCTTTTTCAACCGTTCGATAGCGATAGTCTCGCTTTGGTCCACTATTTCACAACCTCCATAATAACGCTTGCTTGGATATCCTTCCGCGTATTTATTCGTGAGGCAGCTTCCCATAGCTTGCATAACTTGTTCGCTGACGAAATTCTCGGAAGCGATCAACTCAATGCCTTTCAATTGGCGTTGATGCTCTTTTTCGATGATGTCGAAAATAATGTTGTCTCTTTTCATTGTTCGCTAACTATACATTTAATTATATACATTCTTTATATCGTGTAAGGGTAGGACTTATTCCCATGGAGTCAAAGTCACGTTCCGGAATTGGATGTCCTTTCCCTCGCTTTGCAGACCGATAAAGCCCTCTTTCACCTTGTTTGTCCCCGTGTTTTGGTAAACGCCGTTCACGTAAACCGTAATCGTACCATCTTTCACGAAGATATTCGCCTCGTTCCATTCGCCGGCGGGTTTCTCGCTCGATTCCGAGTGTTTCTTTACGACAGGGAACGCCGGGCGTTCCTCTCCGGGGCGTTGCATATATTCCGTCAAATCGGAACCTCCCAGCAGGACAAGGTCACCCGCGTCGCCCGCGTGCAGCTGGCACTCGATGCCATTCGGGAAAGGATTCTTCGGGTCCTCGATTAGCAGGAAGATTCCGCTATTCGATTTCACGCCGTTTGGCCATCGCCACTCGATATGTAACTTATAATCACCATATTTCTCTTTCGTGTACATATAGCCGAATGGATTGCCTTTGATATGAATCATCCCATCCTCGACACAAAAGACCTGTTCCGCGGGAACCGCGTTCTTATCCACTACGAAGTTCCAGTTAGACAAATCTTTTCCATTGAAAAGTTTCTCGGTCTTTTGGGCGTTCGCCCCATTGGATAAACCAAGAAAAGAGGCCACTAATATAGCCAACGGTAATACTTTTTTGTTCATGGTCATAAATCCTATTTATATGATTATTCGTTTTAATCGACTGTTAGTTTGCGGTATCGCACCCGTTTAGGCGCGGATTCGCCCAATGTTTTCCGTTTGTATTCCTCGTATTCGGAATAAGAACCTTCGTAAAAGACCACGTTCGAGTCTCCTTCGAAAGACAAGATATGGGTGCAGATACGGTCGAGGAACCAGCGGTCGTGCGAGATGACCACCGCGCAACCCGCGAAGTTCTCCAAGCCTTCCTCCAGCGCCCGCAAGGTATTCACGTCGATGTCGTTCGTCGGCTCGTCCAGCAACAGGACGTTCGCGTCGGATTTCAGTGTCAACGCCAGATGCAGGCGGTTCCGTTCTCCTCCGGACAATACTTTGCAAAGCTTTTCTTGGTCGGAGCCGGCGAAGTTGAATTTGGACAGATAGGCTCTGGAATTCACCTCCTTGCCTCCGACACGGATGAATTCTTGTCCCCCGGATACGACTTGATAAACGGTTTTGTCCGGGTCGATATCCTTGTGGGTCTGGTCGGCATAGCCGATTCTCACGGTCTCGCCAACCTCGAAAGTTCCTTTGTCGATTTTCTCCATGCCCATAATCATCTTAAAGAGAGTCGTTTTTCCTGCGCCGTTGGGACCAATCACGCCCACGATACCATTCGGGGGAAGCATGAAGTTCAGGTCGTCGAATAGCAATTTGTCTCCGAAAGCCTTCGCCACATGTATCGCCTCGATGACCTTGTTCCCTAACCGGGGACCATTAGGAATGAAGATTTCCAGTTTCGCCTCGCGCTCTTTCTGGTCCTCGTTCAGCAAAGCCTCGTACGAGTTCAAGCGCGCTTTGCCTTTGGCGTGTCGGGCCTTGGGCGCCATGTTAATCCACTCCAGCTCGCGTTCCAACGTCTTGCGACGCTTGCTCGCTTGTTTCTCCTCTTGCGCCATGCGTTTCGTCTTTTGGCCCAGCCAAGAGGAATAGTTCCCCTTCCAAGGAATACCTTCCCCACGGTCCAGCTCAAGAATCCATCCGGCCACGTGGTCGAGGAAGTAACGGTCGTGCGTGATGCAGATGACGGTTCCGGCGTATTGTTGCAAATGTTGTTCCAGCCAATCGATTGACTCGGCGTCCAAGTGGTTGGTCGGCTCGTCGAGCAATAGCACGTCGGGTTGCTGGAGCAACAAGCGGCAAAGCGCCACGCGGCGTCGTTCACCTCCGGATAAGGTATCCACAATCTGGTCCTCGGGCGGACAACGCAAGGCGTCCATCGCCCGTTCCAGCCGGCTATCCAAGTTCCAGGCGTCCGTCGCGTCAATCTTGTCTTGCAACTCGGCTTGCCGGTTAATCAGCGCGTCCATCTTGTCTGGATCCTCCAGCACCTCCGGGTCGCCGAACTTTTCGTTGACCTCCTCATATTCTTTCAGGATTCGCACGATATCCCGCACACCCTCTTGCACGACTTCTTTCACGGTCTTGCCCGATTCCAGCTTTGGGTCTTGCTCCAAGTAACCTACGGAATAGCCCGGCGAGAAAACCACCTCTCCTTGGTAATTCTTGTCGATACCCGCTATAATCTTGAGCAACGTGGATTTTCCGGAGCCGTTCAAACCGATGATACCGATTTTCGCCCCATAGAAGAAGGATAGGTAGATGTTTTTCAAGACCTGCTTTTGTGGCGGGAAAATCTTGCTTACGCCCACCATCGAGAAAATAATCTTTTTGTCGTCTGCCATATATTTTATATGTTATATACCGGAAAAATATAATTCCACAAATCTACGGAAATAATTCTATTTGGCAAAGCCTAAATCTCTTATCCTGGCAATCCTGACAAAATGATAGAATCTGACATTTTGTATTCTAAACTCCGTGAGAATCGATTTTTTCGGGCCAAGGGGCGAGTCGTCTGCGAAAACGAGAAAAAATTTCAACAATTGTTTAATAGTGAAGCGAATATCGAAAAATGGCCTTTTATTTTAGAGTGAAAAATGGGCGAAAAAATGGAGAAAAAGACGGCTTGTCTCAAACATCGTCATGTTTTTCTCCGAACATAACGTCATTTTTTCTCGAACATAATCCTGTTTTCTTCTGAACATAGTTCTATTTTCCTTCAGATATGGTTACGTGCGGCTTCAAAAAAAGTCTTGTCTTACCCAAGACATCGTTATGTTTTCGAGAGAAAACCGCTTCGCGGGGCCTTTTTCTTTTTCTATTTCGCGATTTTCGTAAAAAGCGTGTGTTATCGAAAGGCTGGAAAATGAGTCTTATTGTCATTGATTGGAGGATTTGTGTAACGTTTCGCGTTTTGTGTTTTCTCTGTTCCGGGGGAAGGAATCGTTTGGAACGGTCGCTTTTATTTCCTACTTTCGCGAGGGTAAATTTAGAAGTCGGTCTATGAATCAAAGATATCCTTCGGCCTTGTTGGAAAACGCGGTGAATCAGTTGGCCTCTTTGCCCGGAGTGGGGCGGAAGACGGCGCTTCGGCTGGCGCTCTATATGCTCCGGCGCGACGAGGGTTACACGGATGGTCTCGCCTCCGCGTTGGTCTCTTTGCGGCACGACGTGAGGTATTGCAAGATGTGCCATAACATTTGCGATGACGAGATTTGTCCGATTTGCGCCAATCCGAACCGCGACCATTCCCTGCTTTGCGTGGTGGAGAACGTCAAGGAGGTGATGGCGATAGAGAATACCGGTCAGTTTCGGGGCGTGTATCATGTGTTGGGGGGAATCATTTCGCCGATGGACGGAATCGGTCCGGGCGATTTGCGGATAGATAGTTTGGTGGAACGTGTGGCGGAAGGCGAGGTGAAAGAGGTGATCTTGGCGCTGAGCACGACGATGGAGGGCGACACGACCAACTTTTTCATCTATCGTAAACTGTCCGGATATAATGTGAAAATCAGCGTGATAGCTCGTGGCGTATCGATTGGTGACGAGATTGAGTACGCGGATGAAATTACGTTGGGGCGTTCTATAGTCAACCGCACGGAGTTCAACTTGACGAGTCATTCATAAGTATTTAAACGCGATGGAAAAATGTACGAGGAAATAAAGTTATCTGTCGTTATCGTTAATTATAACGTGAAGTATTTTCTGGAGCAATGCTTGTATTCTCTTCGTGCCTCCTTGGCGGGTATGGACGCGGAGGTATTCGTGGTGGACAATCATTCCACGGATGGTTCCGTGGACTATCTTCGTCCCCGATTTCCGGAAGTGGTCTTCATAGAGAATAAGGATAACCCGGGATTCGCCAAGGCGAACAATCAGGCGATTCGCCTCTGTAAGGGAGAATATATTTTGTTGTTGAATCCAGATACGGTGGTAGGCGAGGAGAGCGTCCGTAACTTGTGCTACGAGATGGACGAGCGTCCGGACGTGGGTGCCATCGGTGTCAAGATGTTGAACGGCCATGGCGTTTTCCTGCCGGAGAGTAAACGGGCGTTTCCTTCCCCTTGGGTGTCGTTCTGTAAGATATTCGGTCTCTCCCGTTTGTTCCCGAATTCTCCGAGATTCGCGCGATATAGCCTGCCTTTTTTAGATGCCGATAAGCCCCACGAGGTGGATGTCTTGGCGGGCGCGTTCATGTTGCTTCGTCATGAGGCGTTGGATAAGGTCGGTTCGCTGGACGAGTCGTTCTTCATGTATGGGGAAGATATCGACCTCTCTTGGCGGGTAAAAGCGGGCGGATATAAGAATCTTTATGTTCCGGAACGTCTTTTACATTATAAAGGGGAAAGCACGAAAAAAGGCGACTTGAGATACATCAAGGCTTTTTATGGGGCGATGTTGATATTTTATAAGAAATATTATCCTAAATCTAACCGGATAGTCCGGTTATTGATTCGGATAGCGGTAATATTGAAAGCGAATTGGGCGAGATTATCCGCTCCATTCCTCGGAAAGAAATACCCACGGAAAAGGCGTTTGCTGATACTTTGTAAAGCGGAACATTTCGAAGAGGTGAAATCGGTTTGCGTAAAAATGATACCAGCTTTGGAATATGTCAATTTGTGGGACTTGAATGATGAGCGGGTGATGGCGGCTATTTGCCGAAAAAACCAGATGAAAGGTTTTACGGATTACGCATATTATTTTCCGGATGTCCGTTATGAACAAATGCTTCTATTCATGGATAAGTTGCCGAATAAAAAAATATTTCATCATATATACACTAAAAAAAGCGGGCGATTAGTTTCATCCGGAAAATGAGATATGGCTTTATTGGAAAATAAGAAAATCCGTTTAAGGGCGTTGGAGCCGGAGGATTTGGAGTTATTATACCGTTGGGAAAATGACTCTGATTTGTGGAAAGTGGGAAACACGTTAGCTCCTTTTTCGCGCTATACGTTAAGGAAATATATAGCGGGATGCGGTCAGGATATCTATGAGGTGAGACAACTTCGATTGATGATTGACGAACGGGAATCCGGGAATTCGGTAGGCATCGTTGATTTGTTTGATTTTGAGCCTTATCATAATCGTGCGGCTTGCGGAATCCTGATAGACACTCATTATCGTGGACATGGATTGGCGACGTGCGCATTAAGATTGTTGATAGATTACGCCTATTCGTTTTTGGGATTTCGCCAATTATATGCTCATGTTCCGGTACCGAATAAGCCTAGCGTGAGATTATTCAAGCGTTGCGGTTTCGTGGAGGCTGGTATTCTTAAGGATTGGATACGGACAACGGAAGGATATACCGATGTTTATATATTGCAGTCTTTCAATGATTAATTGAGATATGGATTTTTAGGATATTTTATCCACGTAAGATAATCTTTGCCTAATAATCTCACGGAATCTTTCCAATAGTTTTCTCCTTCCGCTAAAAGGATGTCATTTGTTAATGAGTGACTGACCGCCCATGAGTTTCGCTTGATTTCATTGTTTAATTGGTCCTCTGTCCATCCGGAATATCCAAGGAAGAATTTTACTTTTCCCTCGATTGGGAAGCCATTTATTATGTAATGTTTCAGGATATCGAAATTCCCGTCAAAATAAAGTGAATCATTGATTTTGATGGAGTCAGGAAGAATGTTTTCCCCTAATGAATGAATAAAAAAGAGGCGGTTGGTTTCTACCGGTCCTCCTAAATAAATAGGAATTTGAGGATATTGGTCAAACTCCTTGAAAAAGGAATTTACCACCAAGTCCGTTTTCTTATTTAAAATGAGCCCCATGGAGCCATGTTTCGTATGTTCTATCAGTAATACGACAGAGCGTTGGAAGTAGGCATCTTGTAAGAATGGTTCAGAAATAAGGATGCTTCCTTGGATAGGAAGAGTGTCATTATGTGTTATTTTAAAGATATTTTTGTAAGATGCCATAATGGTGAATATTATATTGTCGCTAAATTTTCGACAATATAAGATGTTTTTTTATAAGTAACAAACAAAAAATCCGGCATTCTTGTTAATAAAGAAGAAATTGCCGGATTGATTGTTAATTTAGCCTCGATGGTTCTCCTTGAATAATTTTAGCCTCTCTTCCAATAGTTCATATTGATTGTCCTTGATGAAGGAAGTGCACGCTCGCAATCCTTGTTGCTTACTGCCTGTGGTACTTAAAGATATGGCACTGATGCCGTAATAAATCAGCTCTTTCATCAGTTCGCTTCCGGTCATTCCGGGATAGCCGATCGTGAAATAGAAGCCATCGGCGATCGGTTCGTCCAAGTCATGATCGTAAACAATAGTGAAACCATATTTCTTAAATATGTGCTTCAATTTTTCCGCGCGGCGTCCATATTCCTTGACTTGCGACACGAAATCGAACGTCCCGTCGGAAGCGGCTTTAAACATGGCCGCCAAAGCGTATTGGGCGGAGTGGCTGGTTCCGGAAGATAGGGCGTACAACACACGATGGACGTAAGTCGTCCCGAACGTGCCTCCACCGTAACGTCGTGTCAGCCCCGGATAGGTACGATGGTACAATTTGTCGGATATCGCCGTTATACCGATGCGTTGCCCCGCGTAGCTGAAAGCCTTTGAGCCTGATATTTGCATGATATAGTTATCCGTATAGCGGGCTACGCTCGCTTGGAACGGCGGCTCGAAAGGACGCCCTAAGTCCTTACGGAAATCCATGGCGAAATAGGCGAGGTCCTCGATGACAATCACGTCATATTTGTCAGCCTCTTCCGCGATTATTTTCAATTCCTCTTCGGTGAGACAAAACCAAGCGGGGTTGTTGGGATTCGAATAAATCAGCGCCGCTATATTTCCTTTGGAGAGGTAGGTCTCCAACGCTTCCCGCAACCGTTCGCCTCGATATTCGTAGACATCGAAGGACTCGTATTTGTAGCCCATGACGACCACTTGTTGCTTTTGGACGGGAAATCCGGGGTCGATAAAGAGAATCGTGTCTTTTCCCGGCACGCATTGTCCGGCGGTAAGGAAAGAGGCGAACGTTCCTTGCATCGACCCGGTCACGGGGACGCACCCTTCCGGCGCTACATCGATATCGATAAAGGCCTTTATAAAGCGGGAGGCTTGTTCTTTCACTTCCGGTATTCCGTTGATATTCGGATAAATGGAAGCCACGCCGTTTTGAATGGCCTTGATTTCCGCCTCTACGCCCACTTGGGCGGCCTTCAAGCCCGGCACGCCCATTTCCATGTGGATGAATTCGGTGCCGGTTTCTTGTTCCAACTGTGTCGATATGGCAACTACCTCCCGGATGGTCGCTTTCCCGAAGTCTGGAAGTTGATAACTATCGATGACTCGTTTCGCTGTTTGATAATCTACTGGAGTATTTTTCATGCTTAGTGTTGTTATTGTTCACGGGGGCAAAAGTAGGAAATTTATCGCATTGTTCGAGTGTCTTGGCGTTGTCTCTTTATATAATAAGATGTATAAGGAAAAAGACGTGCGTCTTTTTTTGGAACACGTACGTCTTTTTCAGGGAACATGCACGTCTTTTTCCCTGAACACGTGCGTGTTTTTTCCGCCCTGTCCGGACTAATTGTTATGCCTACATTATGTGTTGTATAACATATTGTAGGTCGCACGTTATGGAATTATCAGATAAATAATGAATTATGATATTAAAAAAACAAAATGGGAATCGTGCTGTTCCAAGAAGTTCTTATATTTGTACGAACCCAATTACTGATATCATGGATACTCTAAATGAAAATAAAGCGACACTTTTTTCTTATGTTTCCGTGGATTGTGTTCTTTTAGGCATTAATGATGATAAACTTACCGTGTTATTGGCCGAAAGGAAAAATGAGACGGGGGAGTTGATCGGGTATAAATTGCCGGGGAGTTTAATCTATGAGAATGAGGATTTAGACGACGCCGCGTGCCGGATACTGAATGAGTCGACAGGCTTGAAAAGGGTCCAGCTCAAACAGTTCCGATGTTTTGGCGCTCCATCCCGTACCGCCAACGAGCTCGACGTGAAATGGTTGGAGTCTACATCGAGGGTGAAAATCAGCCGTTTGATAACTGTAGCGTATCTCGCGTTGTGTAAAAAGACGAAGAAAATGAGTTCCGCGTCCGATTCGGACGTGATTCGTTGGTGCCCTATCGACAAACTTCCCCCGTTGCCGTTTGACCATAAGGAGATTATAGACGCGGCGGTAAGGGAGATTCGCTTTTGGGTGGAAAAAGAGCCAGCCATTATCTTTGATTACCTGCCGGCCAAATTCACGGCGTTCCAGTTGCGCCGGACATACGAGGTGATTTACAATCGTGAGATGGATGTCCGTAATTTTCATAAGAAGATGAATTCTTTGGATTATATCATGCTCACCGATGACGTGCAAAACGGTGTGGCTCATCGGGCGGCGCGATATTATCGTTTCGATAAAGTGAAATATAATCAACAACGTTCAAGGTTTAACAAGATATAAAAACTAAGATTATGTGTTTGTTAGGATTTGACATAGGAAGTTCTTCGGTTAAAGTGTCCGTGGTCGACGAGGAGACCGGATTGACGATGGGAACCGATTTTTATCCGAAAGAGGAGGCGCCCATTAAGGCTTTGCATCCCGGCTGGGCGGAGCAGAATCCAGAGGATTGGTGGTCGTATACGAAAATGGCGGTTAAAGGCGCCATGAGCAAAGCGAACGTGAAAGGCGAGGATATCAAGGCTATCGGCATTTCGTACCAGATGCACGGTTTGGTCTTGGTGGATAAGAGGATGGAGGTGCTTCGTCCGGCTATTATCTGGTGCGATAGCAGGGCGGTATCTTATGGAGAGCGCGCTTTCAAGAATATAGGAGAGAAAAGGTGCCTTTCCCGTTTATTGAACTCGCCGGGTAATTTCACCGCCTCCAAGTTGGCTTGGGTCAAGGAATACGAGCCTGACGTGTATGAGCGGATTTACAAGATCATGTTGCCCGGTGATTTCGTGGCGATGCGCATGACGGGCGAGATCGTGACCACGGTATCGGGTTTGTCCGAGGGAATCTTTTGGGATTTTCAAAGTAATTCGATTTCGGAGGATTTGATGAATTATTATGGATTCAGCAAGGATTTGATAGCGGATATCCGTCCTACGTTTGGGGCGCAAGGAGAGCTGACCGCTTCTGTCGCCGCGGAGTTGGGGTTGAAAAAAGGGACTCCGGTCACTTATCGGGCAGGTGACCAGCCTAATAACGCCTTATCGTTGAACGTGTTGAATCCGGGTGAGATAGCGGCTACGGGAGGTACCTCGGGCGTGGTATATGGCGTGAACGGAAAGATGAATTATGACACTTTATCTCGGGTGAACACGTTCGCTCACGTGAACCATACGGTGGAACAGCCTCGTTTAGGGGTTTTGTTATGCATCAATGGTGTCGGAATCTTAAACTCATGGATCAAGAAAAATGTCGCTCCGGAAGGAATCAGTTACGATGAGTTGAACAATTTGGCGGCTACGGTGCCAATCGGGGCGAATGGCCTTTCCATCTTGCCTTTCGGAAATGGCGCCGAGCGTATGTTGCAAAATAGGCAAGTCGACTGTTCGATTCATGGCTTGAATTTCAATATCCATAACAAGGCGCATATGGCAAGGGCGGCGCAAGAGGGAATCGTGTTCGCTTTCAAATATGGTATGGATATCATGAATGAGATGGGTATCGATATCGAGGTTATTCGGGCAGGCAACGCGAATCTGTTTTTGAGTCCGATTTTTAGGGAAGCGTTAGCGTGCGTGACGGGTTCGGTGATCGAGCTTTACGATACGAATGGAGCGGTAGGCGCGGCCAAAGGCGCGGGAATCGGAGCAGGCATTTATAAGAACGCGGAGGAAGCGTTCGTTTCCCTGAAAAAGATAAACGTGATTGAACCGGACGGTCTTAAGGCGAACGCTTATTGCGGAGCGTTCGCGACTTGGAAAGAACGGCTGGAGAAAATCGCGCGATAAGAGAAAGATAGCATTTATACACATTTTTAATATTATATCGTTATGAGTTTTTTTGTAGGTGAAAAAGAGTTTTTCCCCGGAATCGGTCAAATCGAATTCGAGGGACGCGAGTCGAAAAATCCGTTCGCTTTTCATTATTATGATGAGAACAAGGTGGTTATGGGTAAAACGTTGAAGGACCATTTACGTTTCGCCATGGCTTATTGGCATACGCTGTGCGCGGAAGGGACGGATCAGTTTGGTGGTGGAACGAAAACTTTCCCATGGGATAATAGTACGGATCCTATTTCTCGCGCGAAGTATAAGATGGATGCGGCGTTCGAGTTCATGACAAAATGCCGTATTCCTTATTATTGTTTCCACGATGTGGATGTGGTGGATGAAGGACCTTCTTTGGCTGAGTTCGAGAGACGTTTGCATATCATGGTTGAGCATGCGAAAGAACATCAGGCCGCCACGGGGAAAAAACTTTTGTGGTCGACCGCTAATGTGTTCGGACACAAACGGTATATGAACGGTGCCGCTACGAATCCTTATTTCCCGACCGTGGCTTGCGCCGCTACGCAAATTAAGAACGCTATCGACGCTTGCGTCGCTTTGGGTGGTGAGAATTATGTGTTCTGGGGAGGCCGTGAAGGTTATATGAGCCTTTTGAATACCGATATGAAACGCGAGAAGGAACATTTGGCGATGTTGCTTACGATGGCGCGGGATTATGGACGCAAGATTGGTTTCAAGGGAACTTTCTTGGTGGAACCGAAACCTATGGAGCCGACGAAGCATCAGTATGACGTGGATGCCGAGACTGTAATCGGTTTCTTGCGTCACTACGGACTGGATAAGGATTTCGCTCTTAACATCGAGGTGAACCACGCTACGTTAGCTGGACATACGTTCGATCATGAATTGCAAGCCGCCGCTGACGCGGACATGTTCGGTAGTATCGACGCGAATCGCGGAGATTATCAAAACGGATGGGATACGGACCAATTCCCGATTGATATTTATGAATTGACACAAGCTTGGTTGGTGATTCTTCAAGCTGGTGGTTTCAAGACCGGAGGCTCCAACTTTGACGCCAAGACTCGGAGGAATTCTACGGATTTGGACGATATCTTTATCGCTCATATTAGTGGTATGGATACTTTCGCGAGAGCGTTGATGGCCGCCGCCGATATCTTGGAAAATTCCGATTTCGTGAAAATGCGTAAGGAGCGTTACGAGAGTTTCGATAGTGGCGAGGGTAAAGATTTTGAAGAGGGCAAACTGACGCTTGAGGATTTGCGGACGATAGCTTTACGTGATGGCGAACCTAAGCAAATCAGCGGGAAACAGGAATTGTATGAGATGTTAATCAATATGTACATTTGATTTTATCTTATCCATAAATGAAAGGGTCACAAAAGTTAGTAAACGTTCACTTTTGTGACTCCTTTTTCGCTCATTTAACTAACTTAAATCAAGATAATCTCCATGAGGAATAATACGTATATTTGGGGAGTGACATTGGTGGCTACCTTGGGAGGACTGTTGTTCGGATATGATACGGCGGTAATCTCGGGAGCGGTCGAGTCGCTTCGTATCTTTTTCATAGAACCTTTGGGGCTGTCTGTCGGACAAGCGAGCGCCTTGGAGGGATTTGTTGTCAGTAGCGCTTTGATAGGTTGTATCTTAGGCGCTTCTTTCGCTGGCTGGATCAGTCAACGTTACGGGAGAAAACCCACGTTGATATTGGCCGCTGTTCTCTTTCTTTTATCGGCGATTGGTTCGGCATGGCCGGAATTGTTCGTTGGTATGCCCGGAAGCGGAGATCATACGTTCATGTATCATTTCGTGGCTTATCGTATTTTGGGTGGAATCGGAGTCGGTTTGGCGTCGATGGTGTCGCCTATGTATATAGCGGAGATGGCTCCTGCCGACCGGCGGGGAAATCTGGTGGCGTGGAACCAATTCGCCATCATATTCGGCATGCTGGTCGTTTATTTCGTGAATTATTCTATCGCCTTGCAAGGTGACGCGGAATGGCTGCATCAGACAGGTTGGCGATGGATGTTCGCTTCCGGTATCGTTCCTGCGTCGTTATTCCTTTTTCTTCTGATGTTCGTTCCGGAGACTCCTCGCTATTTGGTGATGAGAGGTCGTACGGAATCGGCGAAAGGCATTTTGGAGAAAATGATGGACGTGGAGGCCGTCAAGCGGGAACTGAAGGACATTCAAGAGAGCTTCAAGGTGAAGACTCCTTCAATGCGCCCTTATTTCCAATTTATGGGGACATGGCTAATCCTGTTTCTCGCCGGTTATGGTTTGCTATCTTTGGCGGGCTTTACAAGTTCGTTGGAGGTCGCTTTGCTAATTAGTTTCTGTATAGCGTTGTTGTTCCCGATTCGTTCTTTCGGTGTCCGGATTATCGTTGTTGGGGTTTTGCTTTCCGCTTTCCAGCAATTCGTGGGTATCAACGTGGTTCTGTATTACGCTCCGGAGATATTCAAGACGATGGGTGCGGCCACTGACGCGGCGTTGTTGCAGCAAATCGTCGTGGGTGCCGTGAACCTTTCGTTCACGACATTAGCGATTTTCACGGTCGATAAGTTCGGACGTCGTCCTTTGATGATTATCGGCGCTTTGCTTATGGCGGTCTCGATGCTGATATTGGGCTCTACCTTCTACGCTCATGCCGTCGGTATCGGTTCGTTAATCTGTATGTTGGTTTATACGGCTGGCTTCGCCATGTCGTGGGGACCGGTTTGTTGGGTATTGCTGGCGGAGATTTTCCCGAATTCCGAGCGTTCCACCGTGATGAGTATCGCTGTCGCGGCCCAATGGATAGCCAATTTCTTGGTGTCTTGGAGTTTCCCGATGTTGGACAAGAGCGAATATCTGACCGCCCATTTCAACCATGGTATGGCCTATTGGATTTATGGTTTGATGGGCATCCTCGCTGCCTTGTTTATTTGGAAACTAATTCCTGAGACGAAGGGGAAAACGTTGGAAGAGATGGAAGGCTATTGGAAAAAGTAAAAAGCCAATCCTCTAGTTACGTCGGATTTTTATGACGAGATTGTCTGACGGACGCGATAGAATTGAGGAAAAGAAAAGCTGGTATGGTTTTTCTTTTCCTCAATGTTTATAGAGTATTTTATCTTTTCCCGCCTTTGTATCTTTTGTAGTCGGCGATGAATCCTTCGCAAAGCCAGTTCGCCAAGGCTTGACGGTTGTTACTCAAGATGATTCGTCGTTGGTCATAGCTATTCTGGATGTTTCCCAACTCCACGAAGATGGAAGTCGGGACCGTGTGCCGCAACACGTATAGATTACGGCTTCCCACCGTTCCGGAGAATCCCCGTCCGGGTTGGTGATGCGCGTATTTACGGGCGAAGGTGGATTTCATCGTCTTGGCGAGACGTTTCCCCGCGGCGTTTTTCTCCTGATGGTAGAAGAATACATCCGTCCGTTGGTGCTTGCTCCGGCTGTCTATATGGATGAATATCGCCCTTTTGTAACTTTCCTTGTCCTGCTTGTTCAGTGAGTTGATTCGGTTGGCACGTTGTTCCAGCCTGCTGATTTGATTGAATGGGATCGGGTCACCCATGCAAGTCTCCCGTTTGCTGTTGGAAAGGTAGCGTTCGTCCCGTATGCCGTCTTTCGCGTCTTGGATGATGATATGTACTTTGGCCCCTTTGCTCAGGAGGACACGCGCGAGACGCAACACGATGTCATAGGCGTACTCGTCCTCGTGCAACCTGTGGGAGCCCATTTTCCCGATAGCTCCCGGATCGGGGCCTCCATGTCCGCTGACCAAATAGAAACAAGCGCCTCTCAATTCCGAGGAGGTCACTTGGTAATTGGCGAGCGCCTTGCCAAACAACGGTTGATAATTTTTCTTTTTGGTGGAAACGGCTTTTGCGCCGCGGGAAGTTCCCTTACTTGCCGCTTTGCGGGGAGGCAAGGTATATTTGACACCCATGAGCAGGCTGTTGCCTTTCCCTAATCGTCCTTTGTTCAGCCGGATAAATTCCTTTTGGTATTCGCTGCCGGAACGGTCGAAACGTTGGAGGAAAAGCGTGATGCCTTCTCCCTTTTTGGGATAGGCTTTCTCTTGGGCGCTCAAGTGATTCACGCATAAAAGAGCGATAAGAAAAAGGAGGAGAATATGGATACCGCTTTTCTTCAACGTCTTATTGATTTCTTTACGCGAATATAGCGTAAAAATGTGAATTAGCGGTTTGGGCGAAAATAAATCAGGAAACGGAAAAAGTTTTTCGTCGGACAAATTCTCGCGTACACTTGCTGGAAAAACTTATTTCTACCGGATATTAAGTCTATCTTTAACCTAAAGATATGTATCTTTAAGCTGCAGATATATATCTTTAGGCTGCGGATATGTATCTTTAGCCTAAAGATAGAGTTTTGTTTGGCATACGGACGTTTTTTCCCCGGCATTCGCGGAAGATTTCTTGGGAAGGAAAGATTTTTTCTCTCGGGCGCGGGCGAACGGTTACCGTGAATCGTTTGGGCAGGCCACTTTCTCGTAGATTCTCTTCGTGAGCCGTATGTCGTATGACGCGTCGTGTAGTTTTTCCGGCTCGATGTCGATTCCCAAGGCTCTCGCCACGGTCTCTTGCTTGAAATCGGGCATCTCGTGCCGTTTATGCATCAGGTAGCTTGTGGCCAATACCATGACGTCTATCGAGTTCACCCAAAACCACGAATAGAAGAAATTATCTCCGTTTTGCACGAAGAAGGCTTTCAGGAAATAATTGTCGAACGAGGCGTTGTTGTAACCGACGAGGAAGAACTTGTCCTTTTTGTCGTATCTGTCCACGTATTTGGATAACAAGTCGATGAGCCGGGAATAGACCTCGTTCATTGGCGGGTAGGAGAGGATTTGTTCTTTCGTTACACCGCACACGCGCAACGCCTCTTCCTCGATCTCGCACCTCGGGTGCGGTTGGACGTTGAAGTTAAAAGATTCTTTTGTCTCTCCATCTATCACGATTTCCCCGCTTATCTGGTGGATACCGTTTCTCCAATACTTGATGCCGGTCGTTTCTAAGTCGAAAAAAAATAGTTTCATAAGCCTCTTTCATTACGCGACCGCGAAAATAAGATTATATTTATTCTTTTCCGTCGATATTTCAGCGTTATTTCAGAAATAACCAGTTTCTTTGCATATACTAGTATTATATAGGTAAACGATGAAAATATTGATTATAGAAGACGAGCCTTCCTTGCGAGAGCTGATTCAACGTTCGTTGGAAAAAGAGCGTTATGTGGTGGAGACCGCTGATTCGTACATCGTCGGGTTGAGAAAGCTGGAGGATTATGATTACGATTGCATCTTGCTGGACATCATGTTGCCGGACGGGGATGGCCTGTCCCTGTTGGAGAAAATCAAGGATATGAGGAAGAGGGAATGCGTGATTATCATTTCCGCGAAAGATTCGCTGGAGGATAAGGTTTCCGGCCTGGATTTGGGCGCCGATGATTATTTGCCGAAGCCCTTTCACATGGCGGAACTGAGCGCCCGCGTCAAGAGCGTCATCCGCAGGCGTCATTATCAAGGTTCCGCGAGCGTGGAGGTAGGTAACGTGAGTGTCTTCATCGACAAGCGTCAGGTGACGGTGGAAGGCAAGAATCTGGATTTGAACAAGAAGGAATACGATATCCTGCTCTACTTCGCTAATTGTCCGGGGCGTTTGGTGGACAAGGCCGTTCTCGCCGAATCGGTTTGGGGCGACCATATCGACCAAGTCGATAATTTTGATTTCGTGTACGCCCAAATCAAGAATCTCCGGAAGAAGCTGAATGCCGCCGGGGCGAATATCGAGATCAAGGCCGTTTATAAATTCGGATATAAGTTAATCGTCGAATAGAAAAAAATCTCCCGATCGCGACATGAAATTGATTTATCGTATATTGTTCCGGTTATCGTTGATACTGAGCGTGATTATCGCGGCTTGGGCTTTCCTGTTCTATATGGTGGTAACCGATGAGATCAATGACGAGGTAGATGACTTGTTGGAGGAATATTCCGAGGAGCTCATCAAGCGTACCTTGAGCGGGGAGGAGCTACCGCCTGAGGAGTTCGGGATGAATAATCGCTATAGGCTGATAGAGGTAGACCAAGCTTACGCGGAGGCCCTCGCGAGAAAGGGAGAGATGTATTATACGGATCGTGAAGACTCCGAGCGTATCATGACCTCTATTTTCAGGGATAAGGATGACCGTTATTATGTATTGAGAGTCTTCACGCCGACGGTCGAAAACGATGACTTGCATGAGGCCGTGTGGCGTTGGTGTGTTTTCTTGTACCTGTTTTCGTTATTGACGGTCGTGATAATCACGACTTGGGTGTTTTATCGGAGCATGAGACCTTTATACACTTTGCTGGATTGGTTGGATAATTACCGGATAGGAAGGAAGAACGAACCGCTCAAGAATGACACGACAATCTCTGAGTTCCGAAAATTGAACGAGGCGACCATCCGGAACGCCGAGCGGAACGAGCTGATGTTCGAACGGCAAAAGCAGTTTATAGGGAACGCTTCGCACGAGATACAGACTCCGTTGGCTATTTGCCGGAACCGCTTGGAGACATTGATGGAGGACGATTCGCTCACGGAGGGGCAAATGGAAGAGCTTTACAAAACGAACAAGACTTTGGAGCATATCACCAAATTGAATAAGGCCTTACTTTTGTTGACCAAAATCGATAACGGGCAGTTCATAGAGACCTCCGATATCGCGTTGAACCCTTTGATAGAACGTTATCTGGAGGATTTCAAGGAGGTTTATGTCTATCGGCATATCTTGGTGAAGTTCGAATCGGACGGACCGGTTAGCGTAAACATGAACGAGTCGCTGGCGGCTTCCTTATTTTCCAACTTAATTAAGAACGCTTTCGTCCACAACGTGGAGCATGGCGAGATACATATCTCACTGGATAGGGAACGATTCGAGATAAGGAACACGAGCGAGGGGAAACCATTGGACAAGGAGCGTGTGTTCGAGCGTTTCTATCAGGTCGGCAAGAAAAAAGGTTCCACCGGATTGGGACTAGCGATCGCTCATTCCATTTGCGTATCGCAGGGATTAAGCTTGTCTTATGATTATATAGAGGGAGAACATGTGTTCAAGATAAAATTCGGGAAACGTTGATGGCCGGTGTACCATTATAATATTTACCTTTGCCCCCTGAAAAATGATAAATGAGAAAAAGTATGTCTGTAGCGAAAGTAGATGATAACAGGAAGGTGACCACGCGCCGTCTTATAGAGATGAAACAGCGGGGAGAGAAAATATCCATGCTTACCGCATACGATTATTCCATGGCGAAATTAATCGATTCGGCGGGTATAGACGTGATATTGGTGGGAGATTCCGCGTCCAACGTGATGGCGGGAAACATGACGACTTTGCCAATCACGCTCGACCAAATGATTTATCACGCGGCTTCGGTGAAGAAAGGGGTGAACCGCACTTTAGTGGTGGTTGACTTACCTTTTGGTACTTATCAGGGAGACCCGAAGGACGCGTTCGCTTCCGCCGTGCGTGTGATGCGTGAGACGGGCGCCGATTGCCTGAAGTTGGAAGGAGGGAGCGAAATCAAGGAATCCATTGAATATATCTTACGAGCGGGGATTCCGGTGATGGGGCATTTAGGGCTGACTCCTCAATCCGTCAATAAGTTCGGAGGTTATTCGGTGCGTGCCCGCGAGGAGGTGGAGGCGAGGAAATTGCTGGAAGACGCCCATTTACTGGAAGAGATTGGTTGTTGTTCGTTGGTCTTGGAGAAGATTCCCGCGGAATTGGCCTCTCGTGTAGCTTCGGAACTGACGATACCGGTAATAGGTATTGGAGCCGGAGGAGGCGTGGACGGTCAAGTGCTGGTCATGCACGATATGTTGGGTATAAACCAAGGTTTTTCTCCAAAATTTCTTCGTCGGTATGCGAATTTGGGAGAAGAGATTATCCTTGCGGTACAAAATTACATCCAAGACGTGAAATCCCAAGATTTCCCTAATGAGAACGAACAATATTGATTCTTTTCATTGAGGCTAAATATGTGTGATAGATGTATTCTTAATGAATATAAAATTAATGTTATGAATACTTTCTTTTGAGGGTTATAATTTCTTATGTGTTAAATATAGTTGTAATAGACGGAATTTGTTGTCGAAAAACTATGTTGTATAGCATAAATATCCTACATTTGCATCGTGTTTTTCATGGTATTAGATTTAAGGTTAACAATGGAAATTGGCTGTCTGTGAAGATGGCCTTTTTTTGTGCGCGAACAAAAGCTCTCATTGGCTTATAATTAATGATTGTTGGTCTATATGTCATTATCTTTAAAAATTAGGTTTCCGAAAGAAAGGATACAAAAGATTCTTTATTATTTTCGCGCATTGGTGAGTGAATTGATGTTCATTCCTCATATTTGAAAAAAGAAAATGCATGAATTTTGAGATAGCGTTTGTGTTGCTGGCCTTAGTCGGCATGATCGTGGCGTTGATATGGGATAAGATGCGGCCAGGAATGATTTTATTTACGGTGGCGGCATCTTTCTTGTGTGCGGGTATAATTACGCCAAAAGAGATGCTGGAGGGATTCAGTAACAAGGGGATGATAACTGTCGCTTTATTGTTTTTGGTAAGCGAAGGTGTCCGAAACTCGGGAGCCTTGACGCAAATCATTAACCGGATTCTTCCTCAAGGACATACTACCGTGTGTAAGGCGCAATTGCGTATCTTGCCATCTATCGCTTTCATATCGGCTTTCTTGAACAATACACCGGTGGTCGTGATTTTCGCCCCAATTATTAAACGTTGGGCGAAATCCGTCAAACTTCCCGCCACGAAATTCTTGATTCCTTTATCGTATGTTACTATATTGGGTGGACTTTGTACGTTGATTGGGACATCGACCAACCTTGTAGTACATGGCATGATGATAGAGGCTGGATATGGTGGGTTGAGTATGTTTGAGTTAAGCTTGATCGGAATCCCGGTGACACTCGCGGGGATTTTGTATTTGCTGATTGGCTCGAAACGTTTGTTGCCCGAGGAACGTAAAGATGTGGATGCCTCGGAAGAAGAATTGGAAACCGATGAGAAATACCATCCGGTGGAGGTGGTGTTGGGTGCCCGTTTTCCCGGTATCAACAAGACCTTGAAAGAGTTTGATTTCAAGCGTCGGTATGGGGTGGAGGTGAAAGAAATCAAGCAGAACGGAAGCTTGATTACACGAGATATCGAAAACGTGACATTGGCGGAAGGAGATACGTTGGTAGTCATGGCGGATGATTCTTTTATCGCGACATGGGGTGATTCCTCTTTTTTCCTGATGATAGCGAACGGTAAGGACGTTTCCCCTAAATCTAATCGGAATAAACGTGTTCTCACGTTGATTTTGCTCGTGTTGATGATATTGGGGGCTACAATAGGTGAACTTCCCCTTACGCGAGAAGCTTTCCCTAATATCAAGATGGATATGTTTTTCTTCGCGACGGTGACTACTATCGTGATGGCTTGGTGTAATATTTTCCCCGCTCGGAAATATACGAAATTCATATCTTGGGATATATTGATAACGATCGCTTGCGCTTTCGCGATAAGTAAGGCGATGACGAACTCCGGAATGGCGGACATGATCGCTAATTTTATCATCGGGTTAAGCCATAATTACGGTCCTTACGTCTTGTTGGCGATATTGTATATCGTGACAAACGTAATCACGGAATTGATTACGAATAACGCCGCGGCCGCTCTTTCGTTCCCCTTGGCGTTGTCTATCGCCAATCAACTGGGTATTGACCCTACTCCTTTTTTTATCGTGATTTGCATAGCGGCCTCTGCGGGTTTCACCACGCCAATCGGTTATCAGACGAACCTTATAGTGCAGGGTATCGGTAATTATAAATTCACGGATTTCGTGAGAGTCGGATTGCCGCTTAATATCATCGTATTTCTTATATCGATATTTCTTATTCCTCAAATATGGCCTTTCGAGGTCGGTTAATAGGTTGACATCATGGAAGAAACGAATCATATTTATCCTATATTTGAACGAATGCTTGGCCGCTCGGATAAAGAGAACCTGTTAGGCCAGCGTGGTCTTATGATCTGGTTTACGGGGCTGAGCGGCTCGGGAAAAAGTACGATAGCGATCGCCTTAGAGCGAGAGTTGCATAGGCGGGGATTGCTTTGCCGTATATTGGATGGAGATAATATTCGTAGTGGGATCAATAACAATTTGGGTTTCTCCGAGGAAGATCGTAAAGAGAATATCCGGAGAATAGCGGAAGTGGGTAAATTGTTTGTCGATACGGGAATCATTACGATCGCGGCGTTTATCAGTCCGAGCGATGAGTTACGGGAAATGGCTTCTTCCATTATCGGGAAAGATGATTTTTTGGAGGTTTACGTAAGCACGCCTTTGGAGGAATGTGAAAAACGTGATGTGAAGGGGCTATACGCGAAAGCCCGTAGCGGCGTTATTAAAAATTTCACGGGTGTTTCCGCTCCATTTGAGGTCCCGCATAAACCGGATTTGACCTTGGATACATCCGTTTGGGATGTCGAGCGTTGTGTGAGTTCGTTGCTGGATTTAATATTGCCGAAAATAAGAATAAAAAACATATAAAGATTATGCCAAATTATAAGTTGAGCCATTTGCAGGAGCTGGAGGCTGAATCGATCCATATTATTCGGGAAGTGGCCGCCGAGTTCGAGAATCCTGTGATGCTTTATTCAATCGGAAAAGATTCTTCCGTGATGGTGCGTCTGGCGGAGAAAGCCTTCGCTCCGGGAAAAGTGCCATTCCCCTTGATGCATATCGATTCGAAGTGGAAATTTAAGGAGATGATAGCTTTCCGTGATGCGTACGCCAAGAAATATGGTTGGAACCTAATCGTAGAATCGAATATGGAAGCTTTTCGAGCGGGGGTAGGACCTTTTACGCACGGAAGCAAAGTACATACGGACTTGATGAAAACGCAAGCCTTGCTTCACGCCTTGGATAAGTATAAGTTTGACGCCGCTTTCGGAGGTGCGCGCCGCGACGAGGAGAAGAGTCGGGCGAAAGAGCGCATTTTCTCTTTCCGGGATAAGTTCCATCAATGGGACCCGAAAAACCAGCGTCCGGAATTGTGGGACATTTACAATGCCCGCATACATAAGGGAGAAAGCATCCGCGTCTTCCCTTTGTCTAATTGGACCGAATTGGATATCTGGCAATATATTCGATTGGAGAACATACCTATCGTTCCTTTGTACTTCGCGAAAGAACGGCCGATCGTGGAGATTGACGGAAACCTGATCATGGCGGACGATGACCGTTTGCCGGAACAATATCGTGACAAGATACGGATGCGTAAGGTGCGTTTCCGTACGTTAGGGTGTTGGCCGTTGACCGGTGCCGTGGAGAGTGACGCGGACACGAGAGAGAAAATCGTGGAGGAGATGATGACCACGAAGAAAAGCGAACGTACGACGCGTGTGATTGATTTTGACCAAGATTCCAGCATGGAACAAAAGAAACGGGAAGGCTATTTTTAACGAAGGAAGATGTACAAGATGAAAGATACGAAATTGAGCATAAAAGAGTTTCTGGATAAAGATGAGCAAAAGGATTTGTTGCGTTTTTTAACCGCAGGCTCGGTGGATGATGGAAAGTCGACATTGATTGGGCGTTTGCTTTTCGATAGCAAGAAAATATACGAGGACCAGTTGGACGCATTGGAACGGGACAGCAAACGCATGGGAAACGCTGGCGAGCATATCGACTATGCCTTATTGTTGGATGGCTTGAAGGCCGAGCGTGAGCAAGGTATCACGATCGATGTGGCTTATCGTTATTTCAGCACGAACAACCGGAAGTTCATTATCGCAGATACGCCCGGACATGAGCAATATACACGTAACATGATTACGGGAGGTTCCACGGCTAACTTGGCGATTATATTGGTCGACGCGAGAGCGGGTGTGATTACCCAAACCCGTCGTCATACCTATTTGGTCTCTTTGTTAGGTATCAAGCACATCGTTTTGGCCGTAAACAAGATGGATCTCGTGGATTTCGATAAAGATATCTTCGATAAGATCGTGGCGGATTATAAACGCTTCGTGGCGCCCTTGAACATTCCGGATATTACTTGCATCCCTCTATCCGCCTTGGATGGAGACAACGTGGTGGAGAAAAGCGAACGTACGCCGTGGTATGAGGGGCCTGCCTTGTTGAGTTTCCTTGAGACCGTGCCCATCGATTTGGACAGGAACTACGAGGACTTCCGTTATCCAGTGCAATACGTTCTACGTCCCAACCAGAATTTCAGGGGATTTTGCGGGAAGGTGGCCAGCGGGGTTGTACATAAGGGAGATACGGTGATGGCCTTGCCCTCTGGAAAGACCTCGAAGGTGAAGAGCATTGTCACGTATGACGGGGAATTGGAGTACGCGTTCCCGCCACAATGTGTCACGATAACCTTGGAAGATGAGATCGATATCTCGCGGGGCGAGATGTTGGTGCATCCGGACAACCTGCCCATACAAGACCGAAACTTCGAGGCGATGTTGGTCTGGATGGACGAGGAACCAATGAACATGGACAAGCAGTTCTATATCAAGCAAACCACCAACACGACACGCGCTCGGGTGGATAGTATCCGTTATAAGGTGAACGTGAACACGATGGAACAGCTCTCTGTGGATAACGGTCGGTTGGCCAAGGAGGATTTGCCCATGAAACTGAACGAGATCGCCCGTGTGGTATTCACCACCGGGAAAGAGTTGTTCTTCGACCCTTATATGAAAAACAAGCAGACCGGCGCCTTCATCCTGATCGACCCGATAACGAACAACACCTCGGCGGTGGGCATGATTATCGACCGGGTGGATGTCAAGGACATGATTATCGAGGAGGCTTTGGCGGTACTCAATCTCCCGAAACTGGGTATCGGGGAGGAACATTATGAGGCGATACGCAAGATTTGCGAGGAATTAGGGAAATTGGGCTTGCCCGTGAGATGTGTGACAGATAAATAATATGGAATATGGGATTGATAGAGTTCGATAAGTTACCGATTAACACGCTGGTCGGGGCGGACTGGAAGACGTATAGGAAGATTACGGCCGGTCAGACGATAGACAAAGGGTTTAAGGGGAAGTATTGCCTCACGACCGCCGTATGCCGGTTGCTGAGCTTGCTGAAACCCTTGGAAGACAGCCGGTACGGGAAACTGGCGGACAAGCCGTTGGAGATGGACCCGCTCTTCATCTTGGGGCATTGGCGGAGCGGCACGACCTTCGTGCACAACGTCTTCGCCTGCGACAAGCACTTCGGTTATACGACCACTTACCAGACCGTTTTCCCGCATCTGATGCTATGGGGGCAACCTTTCTTCAAGAAGAACATGGCGTTCCTGATGCCCGACAAGCGTCCGGCCGACAACATGGAGCTGAAGGTGGACCTGCCGCAGGAGGAGGAGTTCGCCTTGTCCAACATGATGCCCTACACCTATTATAACTTCTGGTTCTTCCCGAAGCGCTGGGCGGAGTACCGCGACCGCTACCTTCTGTTCGACGGCATCTCGGAGGAAGAGCGGCAAGTGTTCAAGGACACCTTCCTGCGCCTCATCAAGGTCTCCCTCTGGAACACGGGCGGCACGCAGTACCTGAGCAAGAATCCGCCGCACACGGGGCGAGTGAGGACGCTCGTGGAGATGTTCCCGAACGCCAAGTTCATCTACCTGACGCGAAATCCCTACACCGTGTTCGAGAGCACACGCAATTTCTTCACGCACACGATACAACCCTTGCGCTTGCAGGACATCACGGACGAGCAAATCGAGGCGAATTTCCTTGAGGCCTATAAACGCCTCTTCTACAAATATGAGGAGGAGAAACATCTGATTCCAAAAGGGAACCTGATAGAGGTGAAGTTCGAGGACTTCGAGAAGGACGCTTTCGC
This sequence comes from uncultured Parabacteroides sp., assembly GCA_949287365.1. Taxonomy (GTDB): domain Bacteria; phylum Bacteroidota; class Bacteroidia; order Bacteroidales; family Tannerellaceae; genus Parabacteroides. The sequence goes on along the minus strand of CASEGC010000087.1, from coordinate 6,313 downwards.
CATGACGGAGCATATCTACCAGGCGTTGGACCTGCCCGGTTTCGGGGAAGCCAAGGCGGACATAGAGAAATATCTGGGCAAGAAGAAGGGATACAAGAAGAACCAGTATAAGTACGAGGACCGGACGATCCGCATCGTGGAGGAGAACTGGGGCATGGCCTTGAAAGAATGGGGCTATACCCTCTGACGGGAACGCCTCCCCCCCGAAAACCTCGGTGCGCCGAACCCCTCGGGGAGAGTGCACCGAACCCCGCGAGGAGAGTGTAGTGAACAGGCAGGGTAGAGTGCACTGAACCCGGCAGGTAGAGTGTAGTGAACCTCGCGGGTAGACCATGGTGAAGGAACGGGGTAGGGCGTACCGGACATTCCGGAGGCTTTCCGATGAACGGCTGAGGGATATTAAATACTTGTAAGTTAATTAGATAGGTATGAAAAGGATGTTTAGGTACAAGATAGGACTGTGGATGGTGGTGGCGTTCGCCCCGTTCGCCGCCCTGTGCGCCAAGGGGGAGGAGAAGGAACCGGAGCGCGTGGAGTCTTTCCTTTATGGCGACATGGACCACTGGGTGGTGCGCGAGATACACGAGTCCGGAATCATCGGCGGGCAGACGAAGTTGCTTTATGAGCCGGGGCCATCGGACACGATCGTGGGGAACATCGCTTTCGAGAACAAGGGAGGCTCGCCGTGGCGTACCTCCAACGTGATGGCGAAGGTGGCCGGCATCGTGAAGACCAACACCTCCGTCTTTCCGGAGCGGAGAGGAGACGGTATGTGCGCCCGGCTGGAGACCCGCTACGAGAGCGTGAAGGTGCTGGGCATCGTGGATATCGAGGTGATAGCCGCCGGCTCTTTCTTCCTTGGCGAGATACACGAGCCGATACGGGGGACGAAGAACCCGCAGGCGATGCTCTGCTCGGGGATTCCCTTCACGAAAAGGCCGAAAGCCATCCGGTTTGATTACAAGGTGAAGGCGGCTCCGGAGAAGAACCGCGTGCGTAGCACCGGCTTCAGCCGGAAGAGCGTGGTGCCCGGGCAGGACTCCTTGGCGGTGATTCTCCTGCTCCAGAAACGGTGGGAGGACAAGGAGGGTAACGTCTATTCCAAACGGGTGGGCACGATGGTGCGACGCTATACGGAATCGACCCCCGATTGGGTGAACGACGCCACTTACCCGGTATTGTATGGCGACATCACCTCACGGCCGGAGTACGAGGACTACATGCGCATACAGGTGGAGGAACGTTATACGACGAATAGCCGGGGCGAGAGCGTACCTATCCAAGAGGTAGACTGGGCGGAACCCGACGACACGCCGACACACATGGTATTGCAATTCACCTCCAGCCACGGCGGGGCTTATATCGGCTCGCCTGGCAATACGTTCTGGATAGATAACGTGGAGTTAATTTATTGAATGAAGGATGGAAGATATAGAGAAGAAGATAAAGGCCCTACGGGACGAGCTGAACAGGTATAATTACGAGTATTACGTGCTCTCCGCGCCGACCATATCGGACTTCGAGTTCGACCGGAAGATGCGGGAGTTGCAGGAACTGGAGGCGGAGTATCTGGAATATGCGGACCCCGACTCCCCGACCCGCCGGGTCGGGAGCGACCTCTCGAAAGAGTTCGAGCAAGTCGCCCACAAATATCCGATGCTCTCGTTGGGGAACACCTATTCCGAGGAAGAGGTACGCGATTTCTATGAGCGTACCGCCCGTTCGTTGAACGAGCCTTTCGAGATCGTGTCGGAACTCAAATATGACGGTACTTCCATCTCATTGACTTACGAGGGAGGGCGCCTTGTCCGGGCCGTCACGCGGGGTGATGGTGTCCGGGGAGATGACGTGACCGCGAATATCAAGACAATCCGCTCGATTCCTTTAAAGCTATTGGGCGAGGGCTATCCGGACGAGTTCGAGATACGGGGCGAGGTATTGCTCCCATGGTCGGAGTTTGACCGCTTGAACAAGGAGCGGGAAGAGCAGGAGGAGCCACTCTTCGCCAACCCCCGTAACGCCGCCTCCGGAACGTTGAAACAACAGAATCCGGCGGTCGTGGCGTCCCGTAAGCTTGACGCGTATTTCTATTATTTGCTGGGGGAGAACCTCCCGGCCGACGAGCATTACGAGAACCTGCGAATCGCCCGAACTTGGGGGTTCAAGGTTCCGGACGTGATGCGGGTTTGCCATAGCTTGCGGGAAATATTCGAATATATCGCTTATTGGGACCGGGAGCGAAAGAACCTGCCGGTAGCCACGGACGGGATCGTGCTGAAGGTGAATTCCCTGCGTCAGCAACGGAATCTGGGTTATACGGCGAAAAGCCCCCGTTGGGCGATCGCTTATAAGTTTCAGGCGGAACGGGCCGAGACGCGGTTGGATTCCGTCTCTTATCAGGTGGGACGGACAGGGGCGGTGACACCGGTCGCCAATCTGGAACCCGTGCTGTTGGCGGGAACGGTCGTAAAAAGAGCCTCGTTGCATAATGCGGATATCATCGAGAAACTGGATTTACATATAGGCGATCAGGTCTACGTGGAGAAGGGTGGGGAAATTATCCCGAAAATCGTGGGCGTGAACAAAGAGGCGCGCTCATCCTCGATTGGCGAGAAGGTCGGTTTTATTTCCGTTTGTCCGGAATGCGAGACTCCTTTGGTTCGGATGGAAGGGGAGGCGGCCTATTATTGTCCGAACGATTCCGGTTGCCCTCCGCAGATAAAGGGTCGCGTCGAGCATTTCGTGACTCGCAAGGCGTTGAACATAAATATCGGCCCGGAGACGGTGGAGGACCTCTATGAGGCGGGTCTCGTGAAGAATCCGGCCGACTTGTATACCTTGAAGGTCACCGACTTATTACGCTTGGATCGTTGGGCGAGGAGAAGCGCCCAAAACCTGATGGCGAGCTTGGAGGAATCCAAGCAGGTACCTTTCGAGCGGGTGTTGTATGGCTTGGGCATCCGTTTCGTGGGTGAGACCGTGGCCAAACGGCTCGCTGCGGCGTTCCAGTCGATGGAACGGCTGGAACGGGCCTCTTTCGAGGAACTGGTCGCTGTGGACGAGATAGGTGACCGTATCGCCCAAAGCGTGAGGAATTATTTCGCGGACGAGGATAATCGGGCGTTGGTGCGCAGGCTCGGTGAATATGGTCTGCGGATGGAAATATCGGATGATATATTGGCGGACGCTTCGGAGAAGTTGAAAGGCTTGACCATCGTGATTAGCGGGACGTTTACCCGACATTCCCGCGACGAATATAAGGAGATGATATCTCGAAACGGGGGGAAGAACAGCGGCTCCGTATCCAAGAAAACAAGTTATATACTTGCGGGGGAGAACATGGGGCCCACCAAGCTGGAGAAAGCCGAGAAATTAGGCGTGAGGGTTATCAATGAGGAGGAGTTCCTGAAGATGTTGGAATGACTATCTCGCACGTCGCTTTTGATTTAAAAACAGATTCGTGTGTCGTATGTTGACGGACTATTTTCTTAAGAAGAGGATTCGGAAGTTGATGGGAAGAGATACCGTACGTTCCCCGCATCCGGTCTCATGGGGTGAGGCGCGCTCGTTATTGGTCTTGTGTGACGTGGAAGACCGGGACGCGATAACGGAATGCCTGACTTCTTCGCGAGGAGAGAATAAGGAGGTCCTCTTTTGCCTCTTTATTCATGGCAAAAGGGGAAACGGAACCCTATCCTCAGCCGACCGCGATATTCCCGTATATGCGGATAGCGACTTAAACCTATGGGGGATTCCCCGAAAAGATATTTTGGAGCGGATATCCGGTATCGAGGCGGATATCCTGATTAACGTTTCCCGGAATCCTGTCATGTGTTATATAGCGGCGCGGCATCCAGGGCGTTTCAAGGTCGGTCTCAAATATCCGGAGATGGAGGAGGGGTATGATGTCAGTCTGGCGATAACAGAGAGGGAGGACGCCTGCTATTTATTCGAGCGGATACTATTTTATTTGCGTTCTATCCGCTTTAAGTGATATAATTTCTTTATTTTTGCGGAGCTAATAACAAAAAAGACATAATTCCCTCATGGCAGACATAAATTTAAAAGGAATGGGCGTGGCGTTGATTACGCCGTTCAAGGAAGATGAAAGCGTGGATTACGAGGCGTTGGGTAAACTGGTGGATTATCAGGTACAGAATGGAACGGATTATCTGGTCGTGCTGGGGACAACGGCGGAGACTCCTACGCTGACGGAGGAAGAGAAGAGGAACATCATAAAACTGGTGGTGACCCGTGTACGAGGACGTGTCCCCATCGTGTTGGGCGTGGGCGGCAATTGTACTCGCAACGTGGTCGAGCAATTGAGGACGGGCGATTTTGACGGTATCGACGCCGTGCTGTCGGTCGTCCCATACTATAACAAACCTTCGCAAGAGGGCATCTATCAGCATTACAAGGCGATAGCCGGTGCCACGAGACTTCCCATCGTATTGTATAACGTTCCGGGGCGTACGGGCGTGAACATGACGGCTGAGACGACCTTACGCATCGCCCGCGAGTTCGATAACGTAATCGCGGTAAAGGAGGCTTCCGGCAATATCACGCAAATGGATGACATCATCAAGAACAAGCCGGCGCGTTTCAATGTCATTTCCGGAGACGATGGCGTGACTTTCCCCCTGATGACCTTGGGTGCCGTAGGCGTGATATCGGTGATAGGGAACGCCTTCCCGAGGGAGTTCAGCCGCATGGTCCGCTTGGCGTTGGCGGGCGATTACGATAGCGCGCGTACGATTCATCATAGCTTCACGGAGCTGTTCAGCCTGTTGTTCGTGGATGGCAATCCGGCGGGCGTGAAAAGTATGCTGAGCATGATGGGATTTATAGAGAACAAGTTGCGTTTACCCTTGGTCCCTACACGCATCGTCACCTACGAGAAAATACGTGACGTGCTCAGGCAATTGAGCATAAAGTGTTAGGATAAGATATTCTACCGTCAATAAACAAACGATAATTATGTATAAGCGTAAGAAAGTAAGCGCCTCCCTGAGCGGAGGCAAGGACGTTCGCCCGGCGGGCGGGCCTCCTCCATTTTACCCCCCCCGTTAACATTCGATAACATACTGACGGCTTCCCGCCGCTGTATGGGTGCCGTATTGGTAGGCGCGGCGTTATGCCTCGCCACGGCGTGCGACGATTATGACGACTCCGCCCTCTGGGAGGCGGTGAACGGTCTGGAGGAGCGCGTAGCCGCTCTCGAACAATGGCAGAAGGAGACCAACAACAACATCGCCGCTTTACAAGAGTTGCTTACTACAAACGATATGATAACCGCCGTCACCCCCGTGCTGATGGGCGAGGATACGGTGGGTTACACCATCTCCTTCCTGAATAGCGACCCCATTACCATCTACAACGGCGAGAAGGGTGAAGCGGGCGACATGCCTCAAATCGGTCTTACCCAAGATGACGCGGGCGACTGGTATTGGACGCTGAACGGCGAGCTGATGCGTGATGCCGACGGCAACCCCATCCGCGCCAATGGTGAGGACGGCAAGGACGGACAAGATGGAGAGGACGGAGAAGACGGTGAAGATGGTGCCACCGGACCCACCGGTCCGCAAGGCAAGCCGGGCAATAACGCCCCTACGCCCCAAATCAAGTTGGGCAAGGATGTGACAGGCACGATAGCTGATGACGACACGGCGGTAGATGATGCCTGGTACCTCAGCGTAGACGGCGGCAAGACCTGGTATCGCGTCAGCGGTAAGGACGGGAATGATGGTAGCGCAGGAGATGACGGCGACAGCTTCTTCACCAATCCACCGAAAGTGGACTATGATAAAGGCACGGTTACTTTCTATATTGATGGCGGTAGCTTCGAGGTTCCCTTACATATAGATTATATCATAGAAAACGGTGGTAGCTCCTACAGTGTGTACAACGCAGACGGACTAAGAGTATGGGCAGATGAAGTAAAAAACAATGCGTCACTGAACTGCACCCTCGCCGCTGACATCGACCTCAGGGGCAAAGAGTGGACTCCAATACAAGGTTATACAGGCACCTTTGACGGTGGCGGAAAGACCATCACGGGGCTGACCATCAACCAGCCGACAGAAACAACGGATGAGAGAAACCTCGGACTGTTCGCCACCATCACCGAAGGCGGCACGGTGAAGAACCTAACGTTGGTTGATGTAGAAATACATGGCCAAACAATAATGGGTGCCGTGGCAGGACTGAATTATGGCTCCATTGAGAATTGCTCGGTAACGGGCAACGTAAAAAGCTCAATAAGTAACTACTGGTATGCTGGCGGTATAGTGGGAGAAAACCGTGGCGACATCAC
>CASEGC010000086.1 GCA_949287365.1 uncultured Parabacteroides sp. | reverse complement strand
ATGAATGCCTTCTTCAATGGGAACCAAGAAAATGAAACGGATGTATTCGTGCGGAAATATTGGACCTTAGAGGATGGCACTTTCACCGCTGTGGTCGGTACGCCGGATGTTGGTTTTGGAGACAATACGGGAGCGATAGGCGAGAGTGAGTTAGGGCAAATCGCCCCAATGCAAGCCTTCTTCGTGGAGTTGAAAGATTCATTGACAGGAGATGCGCAATTGGAGGTGAAGTTTACGACAAACATGATGGCGAAGGAAGCTACGACAAGAAGCGCGGAAACGAAATCCTACTCCGCCACGAACCCGACGCTGACGATAACGGCGGAGCGTGGCGAGACGCGGAGCGTGGCGAAGCTGCTCACCTCGGACAAGGCGGAGAACGGTTACCGGGCTTCGGAAGACGCGGTGGTACTGCTCGACTCCGAGTTGGACGCCCCGATGGTCTACACCGTAGCGGGCAGCCGGGCGGCGCAGGTGAACGCCGTGAAGAAGATTAGCAACATTGGCTTGGGCGTCTACAACGCGGACGACGACGAGGCGACCCTCACCATCAGCGGCATCAGCCGGATGGCGACCCCGCTCTACCTCTACGACGCCGCGACCCGCCAGAGCACGCGGTTGGAAGGCGATAGCTACGAGCTGCGCGTCAGCGGCGACAGCCACGGCCGTTACTTCCTGCGCGACGCCGAGCTGGGCGACGAGTTGGAGAACACTATCTCCATCTACTCCGCACGGCAAGGCGAGGTAATCGTCTCCTCGCTGCGCCCCGTGAAGGACATCCGGGTATTCACCCTGAACGGCTCGCAAGTACGCCGCTTCAGCGTGAACACCACGCGCTACACCTTCACCCTCCCGGCGGGCATCTACATGATACAAGCCTCCGATGGCGAGCGGAAACAGACCGAGAAAGTACTCGTCCGGTAGCCTTCCGGAACACGGATATTCGCGTCGTCCCGCGCGAATATCCATACAGGCCGACGCGAGCGTCCATGTAACGCGACATGGGCGTTCGCGTCGCCTTGTATGAACGCCCGTGTTTTCCGGGGGATTGGACATAGTTTCTTTGGGTATTTAATAGGACAATATTTGACATAACTTCTTTTGGTATTTAACACACCCCCTGCCCCCTCTCTAGAGGGGAAACAGACACATATCTTTTCAACTTAAAAAAGGTATCAAAAACTCCCCTCTGGAGAGGGGGCAGGGGGTGTGTCACGATTCCTCAAGAAGGTGTTAAATGCCATGCGAAGACGTATTTATCGCGGCCGATGACTTTCTATATAATCCATTATCACTGCCAAGACCTGATCGATATCCGCCATTACTTCATTATCTTCGAAACTCAAGACGGTTATCCCCAATTTATTCAGATAAGCTTCCTTTTGTTCGTCCTTGCGTATAGTCTCTTCGAAATGATGCGAAAGACCGTTTAATTCTATGGCAAGACGTAGTTCTTTACAATAGAAATCGGCGATATAATTCCCGATAGGCTTTTGACGAGTAAAACGAACGCCTAATTGTTTGCCTTTTAAGTATTTCCACATACGGATTTCTGAATGGGTACTCTCATTCCTTAATCGTGAAGCCAAGGCTTTAAGTCGATTGTCGTAATGAATAATCATAGTTATATTATGGTTTATTAAAAAGGGGTCCGTACGAAAGGTACGGACTCCTAATAAATCTGGTCGATAAACGCGTTTCGTTAAGATTGGATATTCAATCTTTTGTATTTAAAGGCCTTCGCGCTTGGCGGTCTCCCATAATTGATCCATCTCTTCTAAAGTCATCTCTTTTAAGGAGCGGCCTTCCTTTAGCGTATGTTCTTCTATGTAATTGAACCGTCGGATGAATTTTTGATTCGTGCGTTCCAACGCGTTATCCGGATTTATTTTGTATAAACGAGCCGCGTTGATAAGGCTGAAAAACAGGTCTCCGAACTCAGCTTCCATCTTATCGGAATCCATTTTCTCTATTTCCTGTTTCAGCTCGTTGAATTCCTCTTGGACCTTTTCCCATACCTGTTCCCGTTTTTCCCAGTCGAAACCTACATTGCGGGCCTTGTCTTGGATTCGTTGCGCCTTAACTAAAGAGGGCAGGGAGGCGGGGACACCTTCCAAGACGGTCTTGTTTCCTCCTTTCTCTTTCAATTTAAGTTGTTCCCAGTTTTGTTCGACTTTTTGAGCGGTGTCCGCGGAGGAATCGCCGAATACATGCGGATGGCGATAGATTAATTTTTGGCAAAGGCTGTCGCATACGTCCTTGATGTCGAAAGCCCCTTTTTCCTCACCGATTTTCGCGTAGAAGACAATGTGCAATAACAAGTCGCCCAGCTCTTTCTTTATGTTCGTATTGTCATCGCGCATCAGAGCTTCGCATAACTCGTAAGTCTCTTCAATCGTATTGGTCCGAAGACTCTCGTTGGTCTGTTTACGGTCCCAAGGACATTTTACCCGCAGCTCATCCAATATATCGAGTAACCGTCCGAACGCTCGCGTTTTTTCTTCTTTTGTTGCCATATTTTTATTCGTTTAATGAAATGAAAAGAGGGTAAGGTTGTGACCGTACCCTCTTGATTTGATTATCGTGTTTTTTTGAATTCGTTTAATCCATTTTGAAGGAATCGGATGTATTTGGAGATATCCTCATCGAATGCGTAAGAAGGACCGATAGGTTTTCCTTCGTGGTTCAGCAAGATATAAAAAGGTTGCGCGTTGGCGCCGAACTTGCTCCGCTGTAGATAACTCCATTTGTCGCCGATAGTTTTTAATTTACGGGATTTCCCATATTCTTGTATCTCGATGGGGCTTGGGAGTTTCGTCTTGTCATCCACCATTAGCGTAATCAGGACATAGTCGTTTTCCAATAGCTCTTTCACTTTCGGATCCGTCCAGACGGAAGCCTCCATCTTCCGGCAATTCACGCAACCGAAGCCGGAAAAATCGATTATTACGGGTTTGTTTACTTTTTTTGCGTAGGCCATTCCAGACTCGTAATCGTCGAAGGAGGCGTGTACCTCATCCTCGTACAAGTTGAAATCCTGCGTGTATAACGGAGGCGTGAAAGCGCTTATCGCTTTCAGTGGCGCTCCCCAAAGTCCGGGAATCATATAGATGGCGAACGCGAAAGAGATAATCGCCATAAATAATCTTGGGACGGAGACATATTTCAAGTCGCTGTCGTGGCTGAATTTGATTTTTCCCAACAAGTAGAATCCTAATAACGCGAAAATCGCGATCCAAAGGACGATAAACACCTCGCGGTCCAATAATCTCCAGCCGTATGCCAAGTCCGCCACGGATAGGAACTTCAACGCTAAGGCCAGCTCCAAGAATCCTAACACGACTTTCACCGAGTTCAACCATCCTCCTGATTTCGGCATGCTCTGCAACATGTTCGGGAAAATGGCGAAAAGACTGAATGGGATGGACAACGCCAGCGCGAAGCCGAACATACCGATAGCCGGGCCTATCGCCGTGCCCATGGAAGCCGCTTGTACCAACAACGTGCCGATTATCGGACCGGTACATGAGAAGGATACCAACACCAGCGTGAAGGACATGAAGAAGATACTCAATATACCTGTAGTGGAATCGGCTTTACTGTCCAGCTTGGATGTCCATGAAGCGGGCAACACGAGCTCGAACGCTCCGAAGAATGAGATGGCGAATATGACCAATAGCAAGAAAAACAGGATATTGAAAATAGCGTTGGTCGACAAGTCGTTCAA
>CASEGC010000085.1 GCA_949287365.1 uncultured Parabacteroides sp. | reverse complement strand
GAGCGCCTTCATCAAGGCGTACATGTCCACGTCGCCCTCCAGGTGGTTCGCCTCGTAGAAGTTGCCCGCGGCGTCGCGCCGTGTGCCGCGCAGGTGCACGAAGTCGATGCGGTCGCCAAGGCGTTCCATCATGCCGGCGAGGTCGTTGTCCGCCCGCACGCCGAGGGAGCCGGCGCAGAGGCACAGCCCGTTGCTCTCGTTCGGCACCGCCTCGACGAGGCGCCGGAAATCCTCCTCCGTGCTCATGACGCGGGGCAGGCCCAGGATGGGGTAGGGCGGGTCGTCGGGATGGATGACGAGCCGCACGCCCGCCTCGTCCGCCACGGGGCAGACCGCCCGCAGGAATTCGACGAGGTTCGCGCGGAGCCGCTCGGCGTCCACGTCCTTGTAGCGCTCCAGCGCCTCGCGGAACTGGTCGAGCGTGAAGCTCTCCTCGGCCCCGGGCAGTCCGGCTATCATGTTGCGCGTCAGCCGTCGCCGCTCCTCCTCGCTCATCGCCTCGTAGCGTGCCCGCGCGATGGCCTTCTCCGCGTCGGTGTACTCGTCAGCGGCCGCGGGCCGTCGCAGGATGAAGAGGTCGAACGCCATGTAGGCCGCGCGCTCGAAGCGCAGTGCCCGCGAGCCGTCCGGCATCGGGTAGGCGAGGTCGGTGCGGGTCCAGTCTAATACCGGCATGAAGTTGTACGTCACGACGCGGATGCCGCGTGCCCCGAGGTTTCGGATGCTTTGTTTATAATTCTCGATGTACGTTTGGAAATCGCCTTCGCGCGTCTTGATGTGCTCGTGCACGGGCACGCTCTCCACGACGCTCCACCGCAGCCCGGCGGCTTCTATCGTCGCTTTTCTTCGCTCGATTTCCTCCACGGTCCACACCTCGCCGTTGGGGATGTGGTGCAGGGCGGTCACGATACCCGTCGCTCCCGCCTGCCGGATGTCTTGAAGGCTGACGGGGTCGTCGGACCCGTACCACCGCCATGTTTGCTCACACAGAAACATTTTCATTTATGATTTAGAATAAAACCGATATCCTGATTCAGAACTCATCATCCGTAATTAGATGGAGAACGCGTCGAATCCTCCGTCGATGGGGATGACGGTCCCGGTCACGAAGGCGGAGGCGTCGCTCGCCAACCATTGCAGGGTCCCTAACAGTTCTTCCGGCTTCCCCAAACGGCGGAAGGGTGTGTGCGAGAGAATCGCACGGCAACGGTCGCTGGGCGAACCGTCCGGATTGGTCATCAAGGCCCTGTTTTGGTCGGTCAGGAAGAATCCGGGCGCCATGGCGTTCACCCGCAATCCTTCCCCGAACTTGATGGCCAGTTCTCCCGCGAGGTATCGCGTGAAGTTGTTGATGGCCGCTTTCGCGCATCCGTATCCCACCACCCGCGTCAAGGGCCGCAGGGCGGATTCGGACGAGATGTTGATGACGCTTCCCTTTTTCTGTTCGGCCATGACCTCGGCGAAGACCATCGTAGGCAGTACCGTGCCGAACAGGTTCAAGTCCACGACCTCGCGGAAGGCCTCGATGTCCAAATCGAAAATGGTCTTGTCGGGCGGGATGGTCGCCCCGGCTTGGTTTCCTCCCGCCAAGTTGACCAGAACGTCTATTCGCTTGTAGGAGTCCAATATCTCTTCCCTGCTCCGCGTCAACGAGGTCTTGTCCAACACGTCGGCCATGAGGAAGGAGGCTTCGCCTCCGGCGGATTGGATTTCTTCGACTAACGCGTCGCCTTTCGTCTTGTTCCTACCCAAGATCACGACGTACGCGCCTTCTTTCGCTAAATGTTTGGCCATGCATGAGCCTAAAATGCCATAGCCACCGGTCAATAGGATGACCTTTCCTTGTACGCTAAATAGTGAGTTCATTAGTAGTGATGTCGTTATTGGAAGTATCGTTTAGTTTCCGGAAAACATAGCCATACATCGTATAGACCAGAGGTACGGCGACGAATATGCCCACGCCGAGCAGGATGAACCCTAACAGGATGATTCCTATCATGGTGAGCGCGAGAAAGAACAAAGGCAGCGTTTGCCCTTTGGTTATTTCCCAGCTTCGGCGCAGCGAATCGATTATCCCCGTGTTTTCCTCCACGATAGAGGCGAGGACAAACTGCAGGCGAATGGCGAGATAGATACCCGGAATGATGAAAAGCAAGCAACCGATGAATACGATGAGCCCTATGATGAGGCTGGCGAGGAAATAGATGACTACGTTTTTCGCCTGTTCCCCATAGGCGGAGAATCGAGGCTCTTCGTCATCCAACGTCTGGAATATGTTTCTCATGTATCCCAACGAGAAGATGACCGATAACAATATAATAACCACGCTGATGATGATTGTCCCGGCGGTGGAATCTTGCATGGGTATAGCGAACGCCCTTAACGCGAAAGATAGGATACTGTATCCTATCAGCAATCCTGCCAAAACCCATAACTGCTTCTTTACTCTTTTCCAAGCTACGCTAAAAGTTTCTGATATTACAAATTTAGGTTTCATAGATAATATTTGTTTATAAGATGAATGAACACAAACGTAAAAAATATTGTTTGAAAAAACAATTTCTAAACGATTATATTTTCGTTTAAAACCAAATGATATGAATCTTAATGGATTTTCCTGTTTAATTGCTATTAATTTAGGTGAAAAAGATAGGCGTGGAACGGGATTTGAATGAATTTTTTCTACATTTGTCAGTTGAAAAACAGCAATAAAACACTTTTATGTGAATAAATGTAAATAATTTATGGAAAGTAGAACTGGAAAAACAGAACCTTGAATATTTTAATATGTGCAATAAAAATATGGATAAACGAATGCTGAAAATTATGATTACTCAGTTAAGGCAGATCGCGTTATTCGCGGTCGGGGTTTCCTTATTAACTGCCTGTGGAAACAGTCAGAGCGGAATGAAAATGGGGGATAATGAGTTTGCTGTTATGACAGTTAATGCGACTACTAGTAACCAGACGACATCTTATCCGGCAACTATCAAGGGAACGCAAGACATCGAGATCCGTCCGCAGGTCTCCGGTTTTATCGTAAAGTTATATGTGGACGAGGGCGCCACGGTACGGAAGGGGCAGCCTTTGTTCTTGATCGATCCTACGCAGTATAAGGCTGCGGCGGACCAAGCGGATGCGGCCGTGAAGACCGCCGAGGCTAATCTGCGCACGCAGGAGCTGACCGAGAAAAACAAGCTCGTGCTGTTCGAGAAGGAAATCATCAGCTCGTTTGAGTATCAGACGGCGGTGAATAATTTGCTATCCGCCCGGGCCACTTTGGCGCAGGCGAAGGCTCAGTTGGTGCAAGCCAAGCAAAACTTGGACTTCTGTACGGTGAAGAGCCCGTCGGATGGCGTGATTGGCACGTTCCCGTATCGTATCGGCGCATTGGTGAGCGCCTCGATATCGGAGCCGTTGACGACGGTCTCCGAGATTAAGGACCTGTACGTTTATTTCTCGATGACGGAGAAAGAGTTGCTGAACCTGACCCGCGCGGGCGGCACGTTGAAGGAGCAGTTGGAGAAGATGCCGGCCGTGAAGTTGCAGCTGGCGGATGGCTCGATATATGAGTTCGAGGGGAAAATCGATGCTGTGAGCGGTGTAATTGACCAGACGACGGGTTCGGTCAGCATGCGCGCTATCTTCCCGAATACGAAGAACGTGTTGCGAAGCGGCGGTATGGCGAACGTGATTTTCCCGTACACGATTGAGAACATTATCGTGATTCCACAAAACGTGACGGTCGAGATCCAAGATAAGAAGTTCGTCTATGTCTTGCAGCCGGATAATACGGTGAAATATACGGAGATTCAAATCTCCAACCTGAACGATGGAAAGAATTTCTTGGTGACGAGTGGATTGAAGTCGGGTGACAAGATCGTGACCGAGGGCGTACAGACCTTGCATGATGGTATGGCGATTACGCCGATCACGGAAGCGCAGAAGGTCGCTAAATACCAACAAGCGTTGAAAGACCAGCGGGAAGGAAATCTGGAAACCGCTTTCAATTGATGATGATTATAGGATAGAATAATTAGAAGTAGAGAATGAGACTAGATAGATTTATTAACCGTCCGGTATTATCAACCGTAATTTCCGTCTTGTTGGTAATCTTGGGTATCATTGGTTTGGCTACGTTGCCTATTACCCAATATCCGGATATCGCGCCGCCTACGATCTCGGTGAGCGCGACCTATACGGGTGCGAACGCACAGGCCGTATTGAACTCCGTGATTTCTCCCTTGGAGGACCAGATTAATGGTGTGGAGAACATGATGTATATGAATTCTACGGCGACCAACAATGGCTCGGCGCGTATCACGGTTTACTTTAACCAAGGTACCGACCCGGATATGGCACAAGTCAACGTGCAGAACCGTGTGACGATGGCGCAAGGTTTGTTGCCCGCTGAGGTAACAAGGGTGGGTGTGACCACTTACAAACGCCAGACCTCCATGTTGATGGTGTTCTCTATTTATGATAAGGAGGATAAGTATAATATCGAGTTCTTGGAAAACTACGCCAGTATCAACTTGATTCCGGAGATTAAGCGTGTAAAAGGTGTCGGCGACGCGAACGTGATGGGTACCGATTACTCCATGCGTATTTGGTTGAAGCCGGATGTAATGGCGCAATATAATTTGATGCCGAGCGATATCTCGAATGTTTTGTCTGAGCAGAACATCGAGGCGGCTCCGGGACAATTCGGTGAGCGCGGTAATCAGTCGTTCCAGTACACGATTCGATATAAAGGACGTTTATCCTCGACGACAGAATTTGAGGATATTGTAGTCAAGGCTCTTCCGAATGGCGAGGTTCTCCGTTTGGGCGATGTGGCTGATTTGGAGTTAGGCCGTTTGACATACAACTTTAATAATATGGTAAATGGGCATAAAGCTGTATCTTGTATCGTTTACCAGATGGCCGGTACGAACGCTACGGAGACTATTGAGAACTTGGAGCAGGTATTGACCGAGTATGAGAAGAATTTGCCGGAAGGATTGGGTATCAATATCGCACAAAGCGCCAACGACTTCTTGTTCGCTTCTATCCACGAGGTGATCAAAACGTTGATCGAGGCGTTTATCTTGGTATTCATCGTGGTGTATGTGTTCATGCAGGATATGCGCTCTACGTTGATCCCGGCGATCGCGATTCCGGTGGCGTTGATCGCTACTTTCTTTGCGTTGAAGATTATCGGCTTTAGCTTGAACTTGTTGACGTTGTCCGCGATGGTGTTGGCGATCGCCATAGTCGTCGATGACGCGATAGTCGTCGTGGAGGGAGTCCACGCTAAATTGGATCAGGGTTATAAGTCGACCCGTCAGGCCGCTATCGACGCTATGAGTGAATTAGGTGGCGCTATCGTATCCATTACGTTGGTCATGATGTCCGTGTTCATTCCGGTAAGTTTCATGTCGGGTACGGCGGGTACGTTTTACCAGCAGTTCGGTTTGACGATGGCATTCGCGATCGGTTTCTCCGCTATTAACGCCTTGACGCTGTCTCCGGCGTTGTGCGCCATGTTCTTGAAACCGCATGCGAAGGAAGGCGAGGTGGTGCCACCGTTGAAAGAGCGTGTGGGAACAGCGATGAAAGAATCCCGGCGGATTATGATTCGTCGGTATAGCGATGCGATTGGCCGGTTATTGCATCCGGGTATTACGATCCTGTTTGTCGTAATTGCGATCTTGGGTATGATTTTCGGATTCTTCAATTTCGGGGAGCATCCGTTCCTGACGATCGTCTTCGCTATTATCAGTATTTTGGCGTTCTTCGGCATGACTACTGATAAATTCAAGAAGGCGTTCAATTCTTCATACGATTCCATTTTGAATCGTTATAAGAACCAGGTTCTTTTCTTTATCCAGAAGAAAGTGGTATCCTTTGGTTTGGTGATCGCTTCGATCGTGCTGTTGATTTTCTTCATGAATACGACTCCGACCGGTATGGTGCCGAACGAGGATACGGGTACGATTATGGGTGCCGTGACATTGCCTCCGGGAACCTCTCAGGAGCGTGCGCGTGAGGTATTGGCTCAAGTGGATAGCTTGATTGCGGCGGATCCTGCCGTTGAATCTCGGACCGTGATTTCCGGTTTTAGTTTCATCGGTAGTGGTCAAGGTCCCTCGTATGGATCTATCATTATTAAGTTGAAGGATTGGGAAGAGCGTTCATTGACGCAGAGTTCGGATATCGTGGTAGCGACGTTGTTCATGCGTGCGCAGAAGGTGATTAAGGATGCG
>CASEGC010000084.1 GCA_949287365.1 uncultured Parabacteroides sp. | reverse complement strand
CGGAGGTTACGAATTATTGGACGGTCTCAACGTCTTCACACACGTTTCCCGCTGGAAGAATCATGAATCAATGGAAATATTCACACGGATTCCTCCATTTTCCCCTTCTTATGGTAAATGAAAACTTATTTCGCAAATAAGGTTCTTTTCCTGACCAGTATATTATCCAAGAAATTCGTGATTTGTTTGTTGGCTTTGTCCAATTCGGAGCGGTCGAGCGCTTTCAGGTAGCAACGCGTCGTCTTTTCCGAGGCATGTCCCATCGCCTGACTGATGACCGCCACGGGTACGTGACGCGCCAAGGCTTCCGACGCCCAGCTATGTCGCATGACGTACGAGGTAAGCTTCGTGGCCAGTCCCAGTCTCCCGCCTATCTCGCGCAACGCCTGGTTTTGGCGCGCCAATAGCGATTTATATCCGCCGCGTCCCAAGCCGAGCGACCTCTCCTGCTTGAGCGGAAAAACATACGGCGTGTCGTTCTTGTATTTCTTTATCAACATATTCATGCCAGGCGTGATGCCTATCCTTATCTCCGTACCCGTCTTACGGCGGCGGTAAAGGATTTCGCCATCCCGGATGTCCGATTTCCGAAGATGAACCAAGTCGACAAACGGCATCCCGAAAGCGGAGAAACTGAAGATGGAAAGGTCCGCCGCCTGTTCCAATGTCGGGTTGTCGCTCCAATCCCGCTCCGCCATTTTCCGGATTACCGTGTGGGAGATGGCGCGCTTGGCGGTAATCTCCCTTCTGAGCCGTAACCGGGCGAAAGGATTTTCCCGAGAAGATAAGACTCCTTCCGCCCTCGCCGCGTTATAGACCGCTCGCAGGCAACTGAGATAACTGTTTATCGAGTTTGTTTTCAGTCCTTTCTTTTGCAAAAAACAGGCGAAATCCATGATGAGCGTACCTGTTATTTCCCGAAGACGGCAAACTCTCCCGCCCAAGAACCGTTCCCAATGCCGGCCTGTCACTTCATACAATTCCGCCGTGCCCTCTTTGCCCATTTCCCTTTTATGCCTCGCCCGTAGTCTCACGTAATCCGCGAACGCGAGGGCTTTTCCCAGTCTCTGTCTTTTCTCCATGATACCACTGATTTTAGATAAATATGTCCTTGAAAAAAGACGGTCGTGTTTCCGGAAAAAGGCGTGCATGTTTTTTGGGAAACACGACCGTGTTTTTTACTTTTGTAATATTAAACAAAAGCGGATAAAGATATGCCTGAAATCAGTAATTTTTATGGAATAGCGATTTTGGGAGCGTTTATCCCGAAGGGAGGCTCCGCGAAAAATAGAACCATTAAGATGATATGTTATGGATACAAAAGAACTTCTTACGGTAACAAACGCTGAGTATGTTCGGGATTATACGCTACGTATTCGGTTTAGCGATGGTGTGGAAAAGTTGTTTGACTTTTCTGGAGAGCTGACTAAGGGAATTTGCCGGAAATTGCAGGATTTGGATTACTTTAAAAAATTTACCCTCGACCCGTTTACCATTGATTGGAATAATGAGATAGGTTTCGCCCCAGAATATCTTTACGAGAATGGCGTTTTGGTTTGAGGTGGTGAATAAAAATTCACGGATACGAGTTAAGCGATGAACGTAGATTCTTTCGGATTCTGTAATCCATCCGTGAGATCTACGTTCTTCGCATTATTCATTAGATATGCGTTATCGCACACCATTTTACATTTCGATAGAGTCGCAGGCGGCTTTGGCGTCCAGCCATCTCGTCACTTTCCCATAAATAATCAACGCGAAAGCGGAAACGAGCGCGATCGCTCCGAAATAGTACCAAATGTAATGGGCGTTGGCGCTGGCGGCGAGCCATTCCTCACGCGAGGCGAACAGGGCCGGCTCCGGACAATATTCGCTCAAGAGGAAGCCCGACAAACCGAATCCGAAAATGGAGGAAAGGAAAGAATGCAAATGGCTGAATCCTAAATATAGTCCCTCTTCGCCTTTGGGCGCTTGCAGGGAGAAATATTCAAGGAAACGGGGAGATATGAAAGTTTCCGCCAAACCTTGGAATACGATACCGACTACCATCATGAAGGCCACGGGATGCATTCCCAAAATGGTGGAGCCACTATCCAACATATTACCCGAAGCCATGCAAAGCGCCGATATCGGCATGATGAACATACCGACAGTCATGGAGGTAAGCGCGCTCCGTTTGCGCATCATCTGCGTCACGAGCCCCACGGTCAGTACCACCACCAACGGATTGACATTGGCGTACCATGAGGGTGAGGCCCCTTCACCCGCCAACCGGAGCACATATTTGGGCATCGTGGCGTAAAGCTGATGTTGCACCATCCAAAAGCCGGTGATGATAAGGATAAGAGTCAGCAACCGGCCGTTACTACATACCTTGATGAAGGCGTGCCAGATTTGCCCGAAGGTCTTTCCCTCACCCGCGTGACGTGTACTCTTGTAAAAGAACCATACCGCGAGCAATGCGAGGAACGTCATACTAGCCGAGAAATAGTTCAGCGTGATGAAACCCTCATTGCCCAACGCCTCACGGAGCGGCTTAACGATAGTTTTCCCTGAGAACGCCCCGATATTCACCATGGCGTAGAAGATGGAGAATCCTTTGGCGCGAGTCTCAGGTGTCGTCTCCTTGGCTACCGTCCCGGAGATTACGCTCTTGATGAACGCCCCGCCACATACGATTAGCACCATGATGGGGATAATACCATACCGCAAGTCGCTTTCCAACAGTCCGGTGAACCGTGTGGTCTCGCCATACACGACAAGTCCCGCCGATTCGAGCCATGTGGGGTAGATAGCGAGGCCGAGGTAGCCTACCGTTAACAACGAGAAGGCGAGCAACATAGAGCCTCGGAAACCGATTTTATCCGCCAACGCTCCGGCGAACGTAGGCAAAAGATAAAGACACGCCGAGAATATACCGGCGATGCTCGCGGCCTGTATATCGTTGAATCCCAATATCCGGCTGAGATAAAGCGTGATGACGATAAATACGCCGTAATAGGCTGCCCGCTCGAACAACTCGACGGTATTCGCCACCCAAAACGCCTTACTGAACTTGATTTTCGTTTTCTTTTCAGTTCCCATACATTATATTTATTGAGTAGATTATTTTCGAGTTTTTAGCGTTTTACGGTATATGTCTGATGAATAGCCCGATCGAACGCCTCCCAATGCTCTTCCGTCATATTACCGGGGACAAACAACGCTACGCCCGCCGCGCCGCTTTCCATCGAGCCACGTACCGCCTCTTCTATTTCCGACGGAATCAGGCCATGTCCCTCCGGGTCTTTGATATTGGCTTTGTTCCGCCAATCCCTGCAGATGAACAAGCCGCTGTAGACCGGTTTCTTGCCTTGTACCGACTCGACCTCCTCTTTCACGATAGGAGCCAGCCAATCAGCGCCTTCCAAGTAAAAATCGTTATAATTCATCGGGAAGAACGCGTCGATATTCCATTTATTCCATTCTTGACGCACCATCCAGCGAGCGTGCGAATCCGGCCCGGGGAATACGGCCGCGCTCACCTTCTTACCTTTCGCATGTACCTTGTCGGCGATACGATCCACCAGTTTCGTAATCAAGTCGCAACGGAATTGCGCCCATTCCGCGCACTTCGACGGATCCTCCATCGCCTTGATGTCAATGCCGGTCGCCGCCTTGAAATCGGCCACGCACTTATCGCAATAACAATAATCCGCCGTAGGATATTCCTCGTTCATCACCAGTCCATATTTCTCCCACAAACCACGGGCGAGAATCACGTCGACATAACGGATATAGTCCAAATGGATATAATCCACCTCCGGGATTTCCGCTACGCTACCGTAAAGATTCAGCAGGAATTCCGCCGTAGCCTCTTGGTTCGGGCAGAGGCAGGTGTAATAAGGTACGTATGCCTGCACCTTATACGCGGATTCCCCCTTACGGTTCACGGCGTATGCGGCCGAGTCCAATCCCTGCTGCAGCATGGCGGGAATCCATGCGTGATACTCCATGCCGTTGGCGTGCGCCACTTTCGCGGCCCGTTGGATCTTGTTCAGGTCATGCCCGGCGTTATAGCACATGCCATCCACGCCATGCGCATGCCATTCGCTGAAATCTTCTTGCAGGGTTTGTTCCGTCGTGTTTTCACTCTCACCTTGCCAGGCGTAGACGGTCACGGTCTTTTTCGGCGCATGAGCACAAGCGGTCAGGACAACAGCGGCCAGCGCGGTACAAAATCTCTTCATGGTTGTTTTTGTTTAGTAAATGAATAAATAAAAAAGTTAATCGTCTTTTGCTACGCGAATGTAAGGAATAAATCACGAAATCCGAGTTACGAATGAAGATTTACGATTATGATTCGCATGGTTTCTATAATATCTGCAATTTTACGCCGAATGAGAGACTGAGGTAATCTTTAGGTTTAAGATAACGGTTTCCGATAGCGCTGATGATGTAGAGGTCGCAGGTGCTTAACTCATAAAAGAAACTGATGGACTTGTGCCAACCGCTATTGGGATTGAGCTTGAACGTGAAACGTTCGCCTATGTAGACGTGGTTTCTGATACGAGTGGAGAACCAATAATAGCCGAATAGTCATACTCGATGGCGTTGGTATTCAGGCAGACAAATTTCACATCGCCCGCCAAGAACGCGAAGTTCTCGTTCCCAAAAATCGCGCGATACACCTCGTCTCCATTTCCGATGATGTCATGGTTCCCAATCAGTCCGACGTACGGGACGGTTAGTTTTGACAAAATATCGTCGTTCCATTCGAACTCCTTCTTCAATCCGAATTCGGTATAATCGCCTCCGTGAATGATGAAATCTATGCCTTTCAATTTATTCGCGTGCCTTACAAAATCCTCTGTCTCATCGTAAGCGTCTTGCGTGTCACCTATGAAGATAAAACGAATCGTATCCTTATCGGCGCATGCCTCTTCTATACGCGCGATGTTCGTAGCGTTCACGTCACGCAAGGTATCCGCGTCCAACCGTCCATCATAAGGATGATAATCTATCAAGTCGCACGCGGCGAAAAACACGGCCATACATAAGTACGCGAAATATTTAATCTCCATAACGTTATTTTACCCGGTGCGAAATTAGAAGGTGATTTTTACGCGAGAAAGGTCTGTTTTTCTATATTCATGGCTTGAAGGTAAAATCCTTCCGCTTTGATTTACCTGTTCTCGCTAAATAACGTGAGTTCGATATAAGGGAAAAAGGGGAAAGATGGAACGAAAGAAACAATTAGCGTCGCATATAATAATCCATAGGAATATCGAAGCGGGAACCAAACCTATCGGATACCTATTTTCTTATCATCATTTTTCCCTATTTGTCCATTACGAATTTCTCGTAAAAACTTTCCATCACCTCTATAAACTCATCCGGCAATCTCCGGAGCACCTCCCTCTTTATCTCCTCCGGGATTTCCTGATAATAGGCTTCCGCTATGCTTCCCGTGATGGCTCCCATCGTATCCGCGTCGCCGCCTAAAGAAATGGCCAAGCGGATGGCATGCTCAAAACCTGTACTATCCAAGAAAGCGATGATAGACTCCGGAACACTCTCTTGACAACTCACAAAAAAAGAATAGGCAGGACGTATCTCCTCGCAAGTCTTGCTCAGGTCATAGCCAAAAGTGTTTTCTATATAGGCCTTTATCTCTTCTTTTGATTTACCGGTTCTCGCCAAATAAATACAAGCCGCCACCGCTTGCGCTCCCTTGATTCCTTCCGGATGGTTATGGGTAATCGCCGCGCTTTCTTTCGCTTTTTCCAAAGTCTCTTCCAATGTATCGAACGCCCATCCCACCGGACTGACACGCATGGCGGAGCCATTCCCATAACTATTGTATGGCTGGGGATTGTCTGACATCAACCATCTCATGAACATCCCTCCATATCCTGCCGCGGGATAATTATTCCCATACATCTTCATCACATCTACCAAATCCTCATGGGTCAATAACCAATCCGCGTTAGCCACCGTCATTACCGTATCATCCGTAAATCGGGAATATTTCTCGAAAAGCGGGAAGTTTATTGATTTATTAGGATTAAACTCATAGACAGAACCTATGATATCTCCCGCTATCGCACCTATTAAAATATTACATCGCCTACTCATTGTCTGTATTCCTCCAACATTTCAACGTATTCTCATCTATTTTATTAGAGTCTGACTTGATTTCTTTCATCATTTCTTGAAAACCTTGACCAAACATGGAATGCTATATCCGAATATTCGCATCGGCTCATGCGAACGTTCACATCGACTTACACGAACATTCATACACGAGCAGGTGAATATTCGCGTGACCCGACACGAACGCCCGTAAAAAAGAACCACAAGACATATAAGCCTACAAGCATAAAAAACTCCCGCAACCCAAAGGATTACAGGAGTTTATATCTAAAGAAGGAATCGATTACTTCTTCATCGCCTCTTCAATAGCCACAGCCACGGCCACCGTAGCACCTACCATCGGGTTGTTACCCATTCCGAGGAAACCCATCATCTCAACGTGAGCGGGAACAGAAGAGGAACCAGCGAATTGGGCGTCGCTATGCATACGGCCCATCGTGTCGGTCATACCATAAGAAGCAGGACCGGCCGCCATGTTATCCGGGTGAAGCGTACGTCCCGTTCCACCACCAGATGCTACAGAGAAGTACGGCTTGCCCGCCAATACACGTTCTTTCTTATAGGTACCTGCAACCGGGTGCTGGAAGCGAGTCGGGTTCGTAGAGTTACCCGTGATAGATACGTCTACGTCCTCTTTCCACATAACGGCTACGCCTTCACGAACATCGTCAACGCCATAGCATTTCACTTTCGAACGAAGACCCGTTGAATACGGAATCTCCTCTACGACGTTAACCTCACCGGTCATATAGTCGAAC
Organism: uncultured Parabacteroides sp.; assembly: GCA_949287365.1. Classification (GTDB taxonomy): domain Bacteria; phylum Bacteroidota; class Bacteroidia; order Bacteroidales; family Tannerellaceae; genus Parabacteroides. The sequence continues at coordinate 14,719 of CASEGC010000084.1, read as the reverse complement.
TGAGTCTGCACATAAGTGAATCCATTGATACGAGAGATGATCTTAGCGGCATCTTTACCCAAACCGTTCAAGATAACGCGAAGAGGAGTCTTACGTACCTTGTTCGCCATCTCAGCGATTTTGATAGCGCCCTCAGCGGCGGCGAAAGACTCGTGACCCGCCAAGAAAGCGAAACATTTCGTCTCCTCGCGAAGCAAGCGAGCCGCCAAGTTACCATGTCCGATACCCACCTTACGGTCATCAGCTACGGAACCGGCGATACAGAACGATTGCAAACCGATGCCAATAGCCTCGGCCGCATCAGCAGCGTTCGTGCAACCTTTCTTGATTGCGATAGCGGCACCTACCACGTAAGCCCAGCAAGCGTTCTCAAAACAAATCGGTTGAGTTTCCTTGCACATCGTATAAGGATCGATACCTTTAGCGTCACAAATAGCTTTCGCATCTTCGATGCCATTGATACCATATTCTTTCAAAACCGCGTTGATATGATCGATACGACGGTCATAACTTTCAAATAAAGCCATAATTATTTCTACTTTTTTAGATTCTTATTTATAAGGTATAAAGATATTAGAAAGTTGAAAACCATTACACCGCCACAACAGGCGACAAAAAACGCCAACCAAGGTCTATCGCCTTTTATCACGAAATAAGCGATTCCCGTAGCTATCGTTACGACAATTGCCAGCCCGATAATGACTCGTGTAAGTATTTTCTTATTCATTACGAGGATCGATATATTTCGCAGCTTCCTTGAAACGTCCGTAAGTGCCTTTCGCTTTCTCCAACGCCTCATTAGCGTCCATACCCTTCTTCACCATATCCATGAATTTGCCCAGATGGACGAACTCATAGCCAATCACCTCATCATTAGCGTCGAGAGCCATGCGGGTGCAATATCCTTCCGCCATCTCCAAATAGCGAGTTCCTTTCGCCAATGTACCGAACATCGTTCCGACCTGGCTGCGCAAACCTTTTCCTAAATCCTCCAAGCTGGCGCCGACAACCAAACCTCCCTCAGAGAAAGCGGATTGTGTACGGCCATATACGATTTGCAAGAACAATTCACGCATAGCCGTATTGATAGCGTCGCAAACGAGGTCCGTATTCAAAGCCTCCAAAAGCGTCTTGCCCGGAAGAATCTCGGATGCCATAGCCGCTGAGTGCGTCATACCGGAGCAGCCTATCGTCTCGACAAGAGCCTCCTGAATGATTCCCTCTTTTACGTTCAATGTCAGCTTACATCCTCCTTGTTTCGGCGCGCACCAACCGATACCGTGAGTCAATCCAGAGATATCAGTAATCTGAGTAGCTCTCACCCACTTTCCTTCTTCAGGAATCGGAGCGCATTGATGATTAGCTCCTTTTTTCACAACACACATGTGTTGAACTTCTTGTGAATAAATCATAATCGCTAATTTATTTTAAAGTGTAATGAAACTTTATGCCAATTCGCAACAGTATATCGCTTTCTTAGAAAGTCCGCACAAAGATAATTTTTTTAATCCACCCATACAAGCACCAAACGGTTAAGTGTTTAGTTTTTGAGTTCACGAATTCATAAATTATTGCCATTCAATCGGATCTCATACGTGATAGGGGCGATTTTCTTCATCATGAGACCTACGCCACAATATTTCTCTTGCGAGAGGCGTATGGCTTTCACCATCTTCGCGGCATCTTCCGGATGCCCCTCAATGTGATAGATCATGTGAAACGAGGTGTAAACCATAGGAATCGTGTCGGAAGTCCCGGCATCTACATCTATCGTCACTTTCGTGAAGCGAACTCTCATCTTGTTGAACAAAGGGATGACATCCATAGCGCTACACCCCGCCAAAGCGACCAGCATCAAGGCCTTCGGGCGGGGACCCTCATCGCGGCCCCCACTTTTCCTATCCTTGTCTATCATTATCGTATGTCCATCCAATATGGTCTCAAAGGTAACACCCTCTTTCCATTCTAACGAGATTTGAGCGGACATATTCTTGTTATTTAAAAAGTTCTTGAAGTTTGGCATCTATCTCGGCGCCATGTAGCCCCTTGGCGATAATGGTTCCATCCTTGTCGACCAACAACGTATGAGGGATACTGTTCACGCCATAAAGCCGGGCTCCCGCGTTTTTCCAGCCCTGCAGGTCGGAAAGTTGGGTCCAAGTGATATTCAAGTCTTTTATCCCTTTTTCCCATGCCTCGGCTTTACTGTCCAAAGAAATGCCTACGATGTCAAATCCTTTACTCTTATATTTCTTATACGCCTCGACCAGATTAGGCATATCACGCCGACAAGGCGGGCACCAGCTTGCCCAAAAATCGATTAACACCACCTTTTGTCCGTTACCGACAAACTCGGATAACTTACGGGCTTTTCCATTCACGTCCGCCATCTCGAAGTCCGCGAATTTCTTACCTACCGCCACACTCCTTCTGGCGTCAATCACCTTAAGCAGATTCTCCATCCGAGGAGCGCTCTTGAACAAGCTATCCGCTTTATCCGCTATCTCGAACAGGTCTGCCTCCTCCATGGAATAGTTATTCTCCACGAATAATTTGGCGGCGGACAATTTGTTCGTATTGGCCTTGATATAAGCGGTTATCATAGAAATCTCCTGAGTCGATAGCTCCTCCATTTTCTCGGCCGCGGCTTTAGCTACCGCCTTGTCTTCCGAACGGCTTTCCTCATTCAATTGGTCCATGTCCTTGAGAAGCGTCCCCAATTGGGCGTTCAAACTCGCATACGCATCATTCTCCGCAGTCCCATTAACAGAAGAGTTCTCCTCACCCAATTGAGCCCGCAATTGTCCGTTCTCCAACACGAATACGGTCTGATAGCCACGCTCCCTCTCGTTACCTGTATTCACCTTCAACAAACATAAGCGAGCGTTGTCTTGCGTACCCTCCAAAGAGAATTGGCCATCGCTAATAAGCGCGCTATCCAAAGAAGCGGCGTCTTTCACGCCATACTCATACATATACACATACTTACCATTCAAATCGGCGTTCGTTACGGTACCGGAAATCTTGTAACCCGGCTGTTCGCCGCACGCGGCCAAAAGCAACGCTGACGCGGCGAGGATAAAATACTTTTTCATTTTGTTCTTTATGTTATGTAAATAAATTTATTAGAACGTTCTGTCCCGCGAAGATACGAATGTCCTTCGGATTAAGAAACATTTGATTTATTGACTTACGCTATATTCTCCCGCGACATACTCCTTTGCTTCCGTCTCGCCAGGAAGGGTGACGGACGCGGTACAGCCTTCGGGAATCGTGAATTTCCAAATCCATTGGTCACCCTCATAACGCCAGGAGCTCTTGATGAGCCCGGCCGCGGAATGATACACCGCGTCGACATGGCCGAGCCGCTTGTCAGGAACAGGTTTCATGATGATATGCTTGAACCCCGGATTCGCCGTATCGGAAGCGATGCCTGCCACGCTTTCCCAAATCCACTCGCAAACGACTCCGTAAGCGTAATGGTTGAAGCTATTCATACCCCTTGGCCCCATGCCGCTCTCAATCATATAGCTGTTCCAACGCTCCCATATCGTGGTCGCGCCATTGTCGATGGAGTAAAGCCAGCTCGGATTCTTCCGCTGGAGTAACAAATCCCAAGCGATGTCCGCCATGCCGTTTTCCGTGAGGGTCGGCATCAAGATAGATGTGCCCAAAAATCCGGTTTGCAGACAATTGTCGTGCTCCTCGAAATTCTTTCTCAAGCGAGCTATCATCTCTTCCTTTACCTTGCCATCCCAGATATTGTTCTTCAAAGCGAACAACGCCGGGGTCTGCATCGTGTTCAATATCTCGGTCTTGAATGTACCTTCAGGCGTAAAGAACCTGCCCTTAATATACGCCTTGGCGTCCGCTATCATTTTCTCGTACCGAGAAGCGTCCCGCCCGGTCGCTATGGCCATATCACGCATCATACCCGCGTCAATCACCCAATACGATGCGCTCAGGTAATTCCAATACTCCACAGCTTCGGGCAGAGGTCCATTCTTACCGAACGCCCCGCCGCCGCAACTCTCCAGCGGCTCGTAGCTCAGCCAGTCCGCCCATTGATAATTGCCGTTCTCCTTTATCAAGGTCACATGATCGTATTTCGTATCATTAATATGTGTCATGAATTTATCCATCGACTCCCAACATTGGTTGACAATCTCGGTATCGCCAAATTGTTTCCAAATCGTCCAAGGGACAATGATTCCCGCGTCGGCCCATCCCAAGCGCATCATCTCGTTCCCGTACTGGCTAAGCGGCGCCACGCCCGGGAAACCGCCGGTCTCGCTCTGCGAGTCTCGCATATCCCGCATCCATTTATGGAAGAACGAAGTGGTATTCGCGAAGAAAGAGCCCGTCTCGGTAAACACTTGCGTGTCCGCCGTCCAACCCAGCCGCTCGTTACGTTGCGGGCAATCCGTAGGCACGGAAAGGTAATTGGAACGTTGTCCCCACAGGGTATTGGATATCAATTTGTTCACCATATCGTTTCCCGTGGTGATACTCCCGATTTCCATCTCTTTCGCGATGGAGGTAACAGGAATGGAAGCTATCTTTTTAATCTGAACCTCGTCGGAGACGGTGATAGAGACGAAACGGTAACCAAAGAAGGTACACCTCGGGCGATAGGAGGCATCGCCGGCCGTGTTAGCGAACGTATATCTCAGCTTCATCCCGCTATCCGGAATCCGGAGGTTCAAACGATGTACACTACCTTCCGGACCATCCATACCCCGGCTTTTGGCGCCGTTGCCATCATTCAGCAACTCGGCGGGTAGGCATTCCAACACCGTGCCTTCCTTCGCTCCAAACACAAACGAAGGAACGCCAGCGCAATTCTGGCCGAAATCGATTACCAGCTTCTCGCCCGGTTTCACGGTCATCGGCTCTCCCGCTTTATATTCTTTTTTAACGGCTATTTTCCCGAAAGCCTCGTCGTTCTCACCCGTAACGCCTTCCCAAACATACGCCTTCACGGGAGCGAGAGCCAAGTCCTCACGGAAATAAATCTCGGCTCCGTCAGAGGGCACCAACTCGCCATTGAACTCGTCGTTCACTTCCGGAGCGGAGAGCTTGTCCGATGTCTCGAAACCGGGAAGTATCCGGGCGTCGTATTCCTCCCCGTCAAAGATATCGGCATGTGTCACCGGTCCCGCGATACCCGCTTTCCAGCTTTGGGTATCCGTTCCGAATAGCTGCTTGCTCCCATCCGCGTAAGTCAACTCAAGCACGCCGCGGAACGCGCATTTCTTACCAATCATCCCTTCGTGATTAGAAGGAGTGATAATCTTGTCGGCCCACCAACCCGGGGTGACCTGCGCCGACAGGACGTTCTCCGCGTCGGCATCGGTATTGAAAACGCCGGTTATATCGTAAGTGAAAGATAATTTGGTCTTCCCATAATGGGTAAAACCGGGTTTCAGAATTTCATTCCCTATCAACTCTCCATTGATATAGATGTCGTACACGCCCAAGGCGGAAGTCATCCACCGCGCGCGGCTCACCTTTTGGGCGTTTTTCACGGTCGAGACGAACCAATTGGCACCATCGGCCGCCCTCGTGCCATCGGCCACCGGACCGGTCACCACCGGCGCGTCAACTACTGAAATCCATGTCGAGGCATCCCACGCCGGGTCGTCCAACGCCTCCGTCCGATAAACTTCCTGTTTTTCTTGTCTCGCACAGCAAGAAAGGGTAAAAAGCAACCCCAAAGCCAATAGATTAGAAATAATTTTTTTTAATTGTCTGAGTCCCATACCGCATAATGATTTATTGGTTAATCATACAAATGTATGATATTTTTTGAAAGTCAGCCATAAAAAAGTAAAAAAGAAACGGAGAAAAACTCCAAACCTAACGTATAAAAGTTCGTGATATACCAAGAGATTCTCTATCTTTAGGCTAAAGATACATATCTGCAGGCTGAAGATACATATCCGCAGCCTAAAGATAGACTTTTCTCCGTGGTGTTTCCGATTTTTCCCGCCGACTTTTCAAGTTTTCCTCCCGATTTCTCAAACTTTTCTCCCCTATTCACCCATTTATCTCCCTTTAGGCTTAACCTGACTCACGTTCATTAAAACGGGAGCGACAAAAAAAGAACCCCAAGAGTCTTCGTGCACGACTCTTAGGGCTCTTCTCAAATAAACTTAGCCTTTCCGCTCCCAAAGCTTATCTCAACCGAAGTGAGGTGGGCGCTTGCCCAATTTCCGGTCTATAAAACTCTTTATGAATTCCACGGTATCGTCAAGACCCAAAACCGACACGTCAATCGAGAAATTATAGGAAGAGGCCATTCCCCACGTCTTGTTCGTATAATAATTGTAATAAGCGGCGCGGGATTTATCGGTCTTTTCCATCAAGTTTTTCGCCTCCTCCACCGTAACGCCTTGCCTGTCCACGATTTTCTGGATACGGCTCTCGACCGAGCTATGAATGAACAAGCTCAAGCAGGCCGAATCGTCCCGCAAGATGTAATCCGCACAGCGCCCGACCAATACGCAGGACTCCTTCTCCGCTATTTTACGAATGGCGTCACTCTGTATCTTGAACAGGCCATCGTTCGACAATATGTCGTTATAAGGGGCGAACATTCCTCCAAGGAAAGAGGAATAGCCCATCGTAAACGCGTACGACAATCCGTTGGAAGCCTTCTCATCCGCTTTCTCAAAAACATCCTCGCACAAACCGCTTTCCCGGGCCGCGACCGAAATCAGTTCCTTGTCATAATAAGCGATGCCTAAATCTTTCGCCAGACGTTGCCCTATCTCACGGCCTCCGCTCCCAAATTGCCGGCCGATTGTCAATATAATCTTATCTTCCATACGCAGCAAAATGATTAAAGATATTCATTTATTCCGGCATCGGACCCGCGGAAGGAGGAGGCGTGCCCACGCCCCATGCCTTATTCGCTTTCGGCCCCATCTCCAACTCAAGCACACCGCCCTCGGCGATATCGCTATGGTTGAACCAAGGCTGGTCCAACGTCACTCCATTCAATTTAGCGGATTGGATATACTTATTCTCCGGAGAAGCGTTATTGGCACGAATCTCAAACGTAACGCCTTCGCCCATATCGATTTTCACGTCCGTGAACATCGGACTTCCTATATTGTACGACGGGAATCCGGGTGTCACGGGGTAAAATCCCATCTGGCTGAACACCACGAACGCGGACATACCGCCACCATCCTCATCGCCCGGCACGCCCATCAAATCGTTACGGAACCATTGATTCAGCAAAGTCCGGATACGCTTCTGCGTCATCCAAGGTTTACCGGCGTAATTATACAAATAAGGGATATGCAAACTTGGCTCATTCGCCATCGAGAACATACCGACATTACCCGTATGGTCGGGCAGCATTGAATAAAATTGGAACTTAGACATTCCCATAGGCGTATTAAACATAGAATCCAAGGCCGAGATGAAATTCTCGTTCCCTCCAATCAAAGTTATCAAATCTCCAATATTATGCTGTACGTCCCAACGGTAAACATATCCGTTATTCTCGTCATAATAATCGCGAGCGCCCATTCCTCCATCATAACGATAATCCAACGGATAGATAAACTTTCCATCTTTATCTTTAGGATGGAAAAATCTCGTGTCCGGATTGAACACGTTACGATAATTGTAGGAACGACGCAAATAATAATTCGCCTCGTCCGTTTTCCCAAGCTCTTGGGCGATTTGAGACAAACACCACTCATCGTACGACGTACCCAAAGTAACGGCTATCGGCTGACGTTTTTCCCATGCGGACACATTCGGCACCGTTTCTTTCTCTCCTGGTCTCAAAGCCGGGATGTAACCATGTTCTTTATAAAACTCATCGAGCCAGCCCGCGGGAGCGGCCGACCACGGAATCAACGTTTTTTCCTCGATGCCTTTCTTGCAAGCGATATATGCTTTCTCCAACTCAAAACCACGCAAGCCCTTCCGATAAGCGTCAATCACGGTAGCCACACCATGATTAGAATTCATACGCCGTGTATCACCCGTCACCTCCGGAAATGTCGGCATCCAGTTGGTTCCCATCTGTTCCGCCATCAACAAGAAAGACCGAATGATATCGTTCTCCCGATTCTTATCAATCAAAGCTCGCAACGGATGTGTGGCCCGATAAGTATCCCAAATCCAATCATCCGTATAAAAAGGCCGGCCACCATCCTCATGAATCTGCCCGTCGAACGCGCTGTAATAGCGTCCATCCTCACTCAAGCAAATCGGACGCTCATAACACCGATACAATGAAGTATAGAACACGGACCGTTCTTCATCTGTCCCTCCCTGTACTTGAATCTTTCCTAAAGCCTCATTCCATTGGTCACGAGCGGCCTTCGCCACCACGTCCACATCGTAAGCGACAATTTCCCGATAAAGGTTTTTCTTCGCTTGTTCCTCGCTGATAAACGAAACGCCATATCGCACGCCCAATTGGGTCACACCATCGCCAAAAGCTAAAGCGATAGCCGCATTCTTTCCCTCCGCCGAAGAAGCGTCATAATCAACGCTTCCTTCACTCAAGACTCCTGCCTTAAGCGGTTTCCGGTCGGTTTCCGCATACAAATAAACTCTCGTTTTCTTATCGATGTATTGATATCCACTCACGTAATTATCCCCTGTCCGCAAAAGGCCATCACGAGTATTAAACACCAAATAAGCCGGTCCTTGCTTCTCGAACGTCAACGCATAAACTGCGCTTTGATGAGAAGGGGCATAATCCACTTGTATCTCTTCGTTATCCAAATACACCTCGTAACGGAAAGGACGAATCTTCTCCCGGTCATAACTATAACTGATTATGGGGCGTAATCCCGTTTCTTCCCCTTGGTATGGACAAAGATTGAATGCGGAACGTTCTCTATGATTCGTCACGATAATAGGCAAACCACCTAAACGATCTCCTGTATAATCCGCCCGTTCGGGATAAACACGCAACATACTATTGGGTAAATGCACTGTCGGAAAAGTAGGCACCAACAAATGACTGATATTTCCCATATAGGGATTCACGTAATCCACAGGCTCTTGGGTTGTCACTGTTTCCGTTTGTTCTCCCACCACACAAGAGACACACAAGAACACGGACACTAACAGACCTATCGAAGTTTTAAGTATTGTTTTCATGTTATTGACTATTAAATTAATTCTTACTATCCAAATATTTTTCCGTCAATACCTTTAATCAAGAAACTTATTCCACCGTCTTAGGACGATTCTCCGGTGCGGCACCGAACGCCTTGTTTGGCGTATTCCCCATCACGAATGTCAAATTACCACCTTTCATTATATCCTCATATAAAATATAGGACTTTTCATAAGGTTGCCCGTTCAAAGTCACGGATTGAATATAAATATTCTCTTTACCGTTATTTTGAGCTATTATCTCAAAGTTCTTACCTTCCGGTAAATGTATAGTCGCTTTTGGGAACAACGGACTACCAAAAACATATACGCCATTAGACGGATTTACCTGATAAAAACCTAAAGCCGACATCACATGCCAAGCGGACATCTGCCCACAATCCTCGTTGCCAATCACGCCATCCGGTTGATCCGTATAAAAAACATCCTGAATATAACGTACCTTTTCCGCCGTTTTCCATTGTTCACCCGCATAGGGATAAAGATATGCGACATGATGACTCGGTTCGTTGCCATGAGCGTACATGCCAATCAAGCCACTAATATCAGCAGAAGCACCTTCACCCATATCGCCCTCAGCGATAAACAAAGAATCCAACTTCGCTATGAACGCTTCATCTCCGCCCATCAATTTTATCAGTCCTTCTGGATGTTGTGGCACGAAAAAGGTATAATGCCAACCGTTACCCTCACAGAAATCACCTACTCCGTGAACGGAACGGAACGGATCATAAGGCGTACGCCACGTTCCATCGTCCATTTTTGGACGAATAAAATTTATGCTTTTATCAAAATATCGCTCATAATAATGTCCACGTTTCAAATACTCCTTGTAATCAGACTCTTTTCCCATTTTCTTCGCCATCAAAGCGATTCCCCAATCTCCTACCGCATATTCCATGGCGATAGAAGTCGCCTCATGCACTTTATCACAAGGAATATAGCCTTTCTCCAGCAAATAAGGAACACCTTTCTGTTTCTCATAAGTTGCGGAAGCCGTCATCGCCTTAAAAGCGCGCTCCGCATCAAAACCCGTAAAACCTTTCATATAAGCGTCAGCGATAACCGGTATCGCACTATATCCCGGCATACACTCTGTCTCTCCACCTACCAATGGCCAAATAGGGAGTTTACCTTGTTGGTCATAAATGCTCAAAAAAGAATTCACGAAATTCGGTACCAGTTCCGGGCGAACGATCGTAAACAACGGATTCAACGTACGGTAAGTATCCCACAACGAGAAAGTTGAATAGTTCTTCCACGTGTTATTCGCATATATCTTATCATCATGTCCTCGAAAATCACCGTTCGCGTCACAATACAACGTAGGAGCGATAAACATGTGATACATAGCGGTATAAAATATCTTCTTGGCCCGTTCATCTTGTGTATCGATATTTACGCAAGCCAATTGTTCGTTCCATTTCCGAGTGGCCTCTTCACATGTTCCGTCAAAATCCCAATCCGCTAATTCCGTCTGTAAGTTCGCCAAAGCATTCTCGCAACTCACGGAAGAGATGGCTACCTTGACTTGCGCCGTTGAGACATTTTCGCCAAACGTGATCACTCCTTTCACAGACTCACCACTCAATTCATCAATACCCGCAGGCTGATCGTCATTAAATACATCCAATGACACAATTGGTTGCTCACTCTTCAACGTAAAGAACACTTTATGCCGCGGGCTCCATCCCTTCGAAAAACGATATCCCTCTACCGTATATTCATCTACCTTCTTCAAATAGGTATCATACGACATGTCACCAATTCCTTCTTTCAAATTAATCAACAGACGGCGTTCTCCTTCCGCGGGATAAGTATAGCGATGCAAAGCGACACGCTCGGTCGCCGTCAATTCCACTTTCACCCCATTATCCATCAAAAGCGAATAAAATCCTGGTTTCACGGACTCATTAGCATGGCTATAATAAGAGGAAGCGGTCCCTTCAATGTTATCTTGCTCACCGCGCGATGTACGCACGTCACCGGTGTAAGGCATTAATAAGATATCACCTAAATCCGAGCAACCCGTACCACTCAAATGAGTGTGGCTGAATCCTATAATGATACTGTCGGAATAATGATACCCAGAGCACCAGTCCCAACCTTTAAAGATATTTTGAGGACCTACTTGTACCGCACCAAACGGCACACTTGCACCAACAAACACATGCCCATGTCCTCCCGATCCGATATAAGGATCTACATACGCGGCATAATCTGTCACCTCATCGCCTCCGCTCTTTCCCGGCGTAGCGCATGAACAGGCAAGAAAAGCCAGGCATATCGCTATGCCCGGCACAAATGATTTTTGAATAAGACTCATCTTTATAGATATTATTTCTTTTTATTGGATTTCACGGAAATAGGAGAAAGCTTACTGATTCCTTCCTCATTGACAGAGAAAGAATAGGGCATATCCTCTGGATTGACCCCACGATTCATGTTCGGTTGAGCGCTCATCTTGATGTCAATCACACCACCTTTAAACATCTCGTTATGATCCAAATAATTCTTCGTGTCATTCTTTCCATTGAAAGTCAAAGACTCAATATAGATATTCCTCTCACTGTTATCGGGAGCGTTAATCACTAACGTATTCCCATTCTCGAAACGCAACGTAGCTTTCTTGAACAATGGAGCACCCAGCACATATTGTGTCGTACCCGGAGCCACGGGATAAAATCCCAAAGCGCTAAACACATACCATGCGGAGGTTTGTCCGTTATCCTCATCACCACAATATCCATCAGGTCCCGGCGTGTACATCCTATTCATCACCTGACGCAACCAATATTGGGCTTTCCATGGCTGACCCGCATAATTATATAAATAAATCATGTGCTGAATGGGTTGATTACCATGTGCGTAGTTACCCATATTCATCACGGTCATCTCGCGGATCTCATGAATTACCTGCCCATAATAACTATCATCAAACAACGGTGGAACGGCGAATACAGAATCCAACATCGCAACGAAGTCTTCCTTTCCTCCCATCAAGTCAATTAATCCTTGTGGGTCATGGAATACCGACCAAGAATAATGCCAACTGTTACCTTCCGTGAAAGCGTCACCCCATTTCAACGGAGAGAAAGGAGCCATAAACGTACCATCCTCATTCTTACCACGCATCAACTTCGTCTCCGAATCGAACAAATTCTTATAGTTCAACGCCCGACGGGCGAACAACTCTTGCTCTTTCTTCGGACGATCCAACGCCTTGGCGAGTTTCCAGATGCACCAGTCATCGTAAGCATATTCCAAGGTCCGTGCGGCGTTCTCATTGATTTTCACGTCATAAGGCACATAACCTAACTTATTATAATACTCATGTCCTAGACGTCCAGTCGAAGAGACCGTAGGATGTACGTTTTCCGTTCCATGAATCAATCCTTCATACAACGTCTTCAAGTCATCGACCTTCACCCCTTTCATATAGGCGTCCACCAATACGGAAGCGGAGTTATTTCCCACCATACAGCCACGATGTCCCGGACTTGCCCATTCAGGGAAGAAACCGCTCTCCTTATACGTGTTGATCAAACCCTCTTGCATCTCCTTATTCACGGAAGGAAACATCATGTTCAAAAAGGGGAACAAGCAACGGAAAGTATCCCAAAAACCGGTATCCGTATACATATAACCCGGAAGCACTTGTCCATTATAAGGACTATAATGTACTACCTCACCCGCAGCGTTTATCTCATAAAACTTACGAGGGAAAAGCAACGAACGATAGAAACAGGAATAAAACGTGCGGTATTGGTCCAAGTTACCTCCTTCTACCTCAATCTTAGACAACAACGTGTTCCATGCCTCCTTCCCTTTCCTCACGAGCGTATCGAAACTATCGTCACCCAACTCTTTCATATTGATAGCGGCCTGCTCAAAACTAATGAACGAAGAAGCCACCTTCGCATGCACGATCTCTCCCTTCTTCGTTTGGAAACCGATAACGGCTCCCACGTGACCGCTCGTCTGCTCCTTCACGCCTTCCTTCAAGGTTGCGCCGGCGAAAGTCGCCTCGTAAGTGAAAGGCTTATCGAACTCTATCACGAAATAGTTCTTGAAATTATCAGGAACACCACCGCTATTCTTCGTGGAATAGCCTATAATCCTGTTCTCCTCCGGAATCACCTTGATATAAGAGCCATTGTCCAAGGCATCCACCACCACGTATGAATGTTCATTTTGCGGGAAGGTGAAACGGAACATAGCGGCACGCTCGGTCGGCGTCAACTCCGTCACGATATCATGCTCAGCCAAATATACCTTATAATAATAAGCCTTCGCCACCTCTCCTTTATGGGAGAACCAACTAGCGCGTTTATCTTGGTCGAACTCAGGTTTACCTACAATCGGCATGATAGCGAATTGTCCGTAATCATTAATCCACGGACTAGGCTGATGAGTTTGCTTGAAACCCCGAATCTTGTTGGCCGTATAAACATACTGCCAGCCATCTCCCATTTTCCCGGTTTGCGGTGTCCAGAAATTCATTCCCCACGGACGAGCTATCGCCGGATACGTGTTTCCTGTCGACAATTCGAAAGTAGATTGTGTTCCCATCAAAGGATTCACATACTCTACCGGGTCCAAGACCTTATCCGCAATCGCTTCCGTGGGATTACCAACCCATGTCAGCAAGACGGCCAAAGCCATCGCCCAAGCGTTTTTTTTCTTCATGATATACAGTGTTTATTAGTAAAATATTGATTTTTCACTCAATGATTATGACACATGCGCAAATGTAACGAAAAATATTCGAACAAGGTCTAAAAAGGCATACATGTTTCTCAAAAAGCTTCTCCTCGCCGGTTATTCTCCCTGACCTGCCTGATATGACCACTCTTATCGGATGGAAACGACAAAAAAAGGAGGTCGCCATAAGCGACCTCCCTATATTAAATCTCAAGCCGCGAATTAGGATTTACATACATAAAACTCGTAATTCGCAATTTGCGTTTGTCGGTTATTTTTTCCGGATATAATCCGCAATCCAGGCGCCGACCTCTTTCGTCCCATAGTGCTCGCCGCCTTCCACTTGAATCTCCGGCGTGCGGACCCCGGCGTCCAGCGAGGCGTCGACCGCCCGGCGCACCAGGGCGCCCTCCTCCTTCAAGCCGAAATACTCGAAGAGCATCGCCACCGAGAGGATTTGCGCCAGCGGGTTGGCGATGTTCAAGCCTTTCGCCTGCGGCCACGAGCCGTGGATGGGCTCGAACACCGGCGTGCTCTCGCCCGTGGAGGCGGAGGGCAGCAGGCCCATCGAGCCGCTGATACACGAGCCCTCGTCCGTCAGGATGTCGCCGAAGGTATTCTCCGTCACCATCACGTCGAAGAAGGTCGGCTCCTGAATCATGCGCATGGCGGCGTTGTCGACGTACATGTAATCCGTCGTCACCTCCGGGTAGCGCGGGGCCATCTCCTGGGCGATCTTGCGCCAGAGGCGCGACGAGGCGAGGACGTTCGCCTTGTCCACCACCGTCAGGTGCTTGCGGCGGCGCATGGCGTACTCGAAGCCCACGCGCAGGATGCGCTCCACCTCCGGGCGGGTGTA
>CASEGC010000083.1 GCA_949287365.1 uncultured Parabacteroides sp. | reverse complement strand
CCGGTATAGCGCGTAGCCGCCTCTATCTCCGGTACCATGTCGCGCAGACCGATAGGAATACCGCCCGACGTGTTGCCATTCTCATTGGAACTCCCATCTTCCGTGATGAGGGTAAGCACCCGATAGACACGGTCGCTATCGGGATAAAAATTATCATAAGACCACTCGAAGCAGACCTTGGCTATCAACACCAACCCCACGGCGAGGCCAATGCCCAACGAGACTATCTTCATGACGTTGTGCCGACCTTTTTGAAAAAGCGAACGAATCGCGAAAACTATGTTTTTCATTTCAAGTTTCAGATTTTAAATTTCAGACTCATTCCAACACCAACACCTCGTTGTCCTTATAGCTCTCGTAATTGGAGACGATGACTCGCTCGCCCGGCTCCAAGCCTTCCAGCACCTCGTAGTACTGCGGGTTCTGCCGGCCAATCTTGATTTGACGGCGATACGCCTTCTTCCCGTCCGCGTCGAGAACGAAAATCCAACTGCCGCCCGTGCTCTGGAAGAAGGTTCCTTTCGGGATAATCACGCTCTCGGTGGGCTGCCCCAACTCAAGGTTGATGTAATAGGTCTGGCCGCTACGGATGTTATCCGGCCGCTCGCCCGTGAAGACGAAATCGGTACGGAACTTCCCCTCGCGCACCTCCGGATAGACCTTGCGCACCGTCAGGGCGAAGGTAGCGCCTTGCCGCTCGAAGGTAGCGCTCAGCCCCGGTCGCACGCGGTCGATGTAATGCTCGTCAATCATCGCCTCAATCTTATAATCCGAGAGGTCGTTGATTTGCCCGATCATCTGCCCCGGCGAGATATTCTGCCCCAGTACAACGTCCAGCAAGCCCAGCTCCCCGTCGATTTGCGAGCGGACGTTCAGGTTCTCCTTGCGTTGGTGGATAAGCTGGATGTTGCGCCGCATATTGGCGAGGCTGAACTCCATCTCCTCCATCTGGATGCCACGCGAGATGGAGTCCTGGTACAGACGTTTCACCACCAAGTCGTACTTCCGGGCGGCGAGGTCGTAATCCTCTTGCGCCTTCAGGTAATCCTCCTTCGCCACCAGTTCCTCCTCGTAGAGCTGCTTCTGCTGCTCGTAGGCGCGACGTGCCCGACGCATATCAATCTCGTACTGCGCCCGCTCGGTCTCGTTCGTCAGCTTATCCTGCTCCATCGTCACCTGCGTGTTGCGGAGCAGGTTTTGCTTCTCCGCCAGCTCCGCCTCGGCGTTCAATATCTCCAAATCGAGGTTCGAGTTGGAGAGGCGCACGATTACGTCGCCCTTCTTCACCTTCGCGCCCTCCTCGACCACCTTCTCCTGCACGATACCTCCCTCCTCGGGACTGAGCTGTACCACCGTGATGGGCTGTACCTGCCCGTCCACCCGGAAGAAATCGTTGAATTGGTCGCGGCGCACCTCGCTGACCGTCAGGCTCCGCGCGTCCACCCGCAAGGTAGCGGCATGGTCACCAAAAATAATCCATCCCAATAAGAAGACGAACAACGCCCCTCCTATCACGTACGGAATATGTTTCTTCCGCAATCCCTTCTTTTTCTCCAATTGAATATCCATCGTATGCTTTTTTATAAATTAATCAAATGTATTGGCTTCTAACTCCCGGCGAGCGAGACAAAGCCTAACTCCTTCTAACTCCTTCAATTTTCCTCTCTAACAAGCGGCTTCCCCTTGTAATAATCCACCAACTTGCTTTTCAGCAGATACATCAAACGCTTTTGGAGCAGGTTCGCCCGCGACTCCAGCAAGGTGCTGGCGCTGGTCTGCACGTCGAGCGAGCTCATCAAGCCCTCCTCGTACTTCCGGAGCGTGACGCGATAAGCCAACGCGTCGGACTTGACCTTCTTATCCATCTGGATAGCCTCCTTCGCATAACCTTCGCGGTCCAATACCGATTGCTCCACCGCCGTGCGCAGCTGGCGGAGTACCTCCGTACGCGTCTCTTGGGCGATTCGCAAGTTGTTGCGATACCGGCGGGCGTTCGTCACCCGGCTCAGTCCGTCGAACAACGGGAAACTCAAGCTGAAGGAAAGGTACTCGCCCCGGTTGTTGCGGAATTGCTCGCGGAAAGCGACCGGCGAGGTCTCGGACTTCAGGTTCTCGAAGTAGCTGGTGGAGATGCCGGCGTTGAAATAGATAGACGGGAGCAATTGCCCCTTGGCTATACGGTACTCATACTTGCTACGCGTCAACTCGTACTCGGCTTGCAGGGCGGTCGGGTTCTCGCACGAGGCGTAGGCGAATATCTCCGCCACGTTCTCCAGCTCCGGTACCTCCTCTATCACCGGAAGGGCGGTGTCCACCTCCAAGGTCAAGTCCACCGGATAATTCATGGTCTCCTTCAAGGTCAGTATCGCCGTGTTGAACAGGTTCCGCTGGTGCGTCAGGGCGTAATCGTCGGCGGCCACCTGCGCCTCGAACTGGGCGACATCCGCCTTCCCTTTCAAGCCCAACTCCTCCTGCCGGCGGGTCTTGTAAAGCGTCCGCTCGCTCTCCGCCAGCTTCTCCTCCGCCATGCGGATGGTTCCTTGATAATACACCACGTCCATGTAGGCCTGCATCGCCTTCAGGGCGATATCGTCCTTCGCCTTCCGCACGTCGTTGATACCCATCCGGCGGTTCGACTTCGCCATCAACCATTGATTGATAAGCTGCCCGCCCGTGAAGATGGGAATCGTGGTCTGCAACCCGTAATCGTTGTTAAAGTTGGAGGTGTTCTCGTAAACGTTCGTCGCCGGGTCTATCGACCGGCCGAAGCTGTACTGCGCCCCCACGGTGGCGGAGGCGGTAGGGAAGAACGCGGCCACGGCGGCGTTCCGCTCCGCCCGATAGGTATCCGCGGTGTACGCTTGCTTTTTCACCGACGGGCTGTTCTCCACGGCATAGCGCATACAATCGTCCAACGTCCATCGCTTCTCCTGCCCATCCGCGAAGGCGACAAGGCCAAAAGCGAGAATGGTTGTCATTACTATCTGTCTCATATTTCTTCGCGTTTTCTATTTTCTATCTAAAGAGACGCAAAGAACGTGCCAAAACAGATATCACACTAATAATCAAATATATAATTATACGAATCAAGGGAGAGAGTGTCCATTTTTTTGACACCGCTGTCTAAAAATTGGACAGTTTCCTAATTTATTTTCCAAAGGAAACGCTTGTTCCCTTACCGTTACCCAATTAGGAAACTCTTGTTTCCTCGTAAGGAAACGGACGTTTCCCGCTTAGGAAATTCCTGTTTCCTCATAAGGAAATAAGCGTTCCCTCACTAGGAAACCGCCGTTCCCTTCTTAGGAAATTCGATGGAAACTATAAAATGTTGTGTTTCAGAAATAAGAATGGCACGCAAAATACTAAGACCCGCATGCCATTAACTGATTTGTACGATTACACTTGGTTGTGTACGACGCAAAAAGTACCGGAGGCCTTGCTCACCAACTTGTCGTCGCAATAAATCTCGCACTCGCAAAAATGGATATTCCGTCCCGGCTTTATCACCGTTCCCTTGGCGATTAACTTGCTTCCCCAAGCCGCGCGTAGGAAAGAGATTTTCAATTCCGCCGTCAGCACATCCTTCTCCACCGGGGTCATCGTGTAGGCGGCGAAACCGGCTATCGTATCCGCCAAAGCCGCCAGCACGCCCCCGTGCGTCACGCCACTATACTGCCTTTGTTCCTCGTGCAACGGCATATAAGCCTCTACCCGCCCCTCTTCCATGACGGTAAAGACGATTCCCAAAAAGTTCACGTACGGGTTCTTACCCGCCCGGTCCACTAACTTCTCCCGTATCCGCTCATCCATATCTTTACCCTTTATCGAATCGTTATCTTACAATCGTCCAAACTATCTATCACCGCAAGGCTCTCCACACGGATACCTTTTTCCCGCAACGAACGAGCGCCATCCTGAAAGGCTTTCTCGATGATAAATCCCATTCCCTCGATGGTCGCCCCCGCTTGATTCGCCAAGTCAACGATACCCATGGCGGCGTTACCGTACGCCAGGAAATCGTCGATGAACAACACGTGGTCCTCCGGTGTCAAGAAATTATTGCTGATGCACACCGTATAATCGCGGTCCTTCGTGAAGGAATGCACCACGGTGGTAAGCATGTTCTCCATAGTCTTCGGTTTCTTCTTCTTCACGAACACCACCGGCAACCGCATGATATATCCCACCATGATAGCGGGAGCGATGCCGCTCGCCTCAATCGTCACGATTTTATTGATTGGGCAACCTTGGAAGCGGCGGATAAACTCCTCCGCGATCTTATACATCAACATCGGATCCATTTGATGGTTGATAAAGCTGTCCACCTTCAAGATACCGCCCGGATAGCAACGGCCATCCTGCAAGATTCGTTGTTTCAATAATTCCATATATCGTATTTTATTTAATCTTCCCGGACATGAATAAACAGATTCGCGAGAATGGCCGTCAGTCCACCAGTCGTGATACCGGAGGCGAAAATACCCCGAACCGATTCCGGCACGGCGTTCAGGATATCGGGCACCAGCTCCACGCCCAAGCCTAACGACAGGCTGACCGCCAAAACCAACGTGGCTTTCCGGCCGATTCGCTGGGCGGAGATGATACGAATGCCCGCCGCCGCCACCGTACCGAACATCAACAGGGTGGCGCCGCCCAACACGGAATCGGGCATCAGGGAGAAAACGATACCGACCACGGGGAAAAGTCCCAACAAGACAAGCATTCCCGCGATAAAATAGCCTACATAACGACTCGCCACGCCGGTCAACTGGATGATTCCATTATTTTGGGCGAAGATGGAGTTGGGAAACGAGTTAAAGATTCCGGCGATAAACGAGTTCATCCCATCGGCCAGCACTCCGCCGGAGACACGCCGCAAATAGCCCTCACCTTCTATCGATTTTCCGGAAATCATCGAGTTGGCGGTGATATCGCCCGTTGCCTCTATCGCCGTAATCAGATAAATCAAGCCTATCGCCACGAAAGAGGACCACTCGAAATCCAATCCATACTTAAAAGGAACCGGTATATTGAAACCGCCCCAGCTTTGCGAGGCGAACGCTCCCATATCCACCATGCCCAAGGCGAACGCCAACACATAGCCCACGCAAAGCCCCAGCACGATAGAGCTCATCCGCAGGTATTTATTTCCGCAACGGTTGAAGAACATCACGCTCAACAAGACGCTAAGCGCCACGCCCATATCTTTCGGATTACCGAACGTGCCGTTTTCCATCGCCTCATATCCTCCACCGCAGGAGACAATCCCGACCTTTATCAGGCTCAAGCCTATCAGGAGCACCACTATACCCGACACCAAAGGCGTAATCACCGAGCGCAAATACCGAAACGTACGGCTCACTATCATCTCTATCGGCGCGGCGGAGATACAAACCCCGAACACGAGCGGAAGCCCTCCCGCCAAGCCCGCCGCGATTATCGGACCGATAAACGAGAAGCTGGTCCCTTGCACGCACAACAATCCGGCACCCACCGGTCCAAATTTCCGGCATTGGATAAACGTGGAAAGTCCCGAAGCGAACAAAGCCATCGAAACGAGGAAACCGGTCGTCTCTATATCCAATTTCAACGCTCCAGCGATAATCAATGGCGGCGTGATGATAGCCACGAATATCGCCAGCAAATGCTGGAGGGCGGCGAAAAAAGTCTCCCGCAAAGGAGGACGATCCTCTATCCCATAAATCAAATCCGTCCGTGTATCCATCCGATTATAACTTCCAATCCAACCATACTTCACTTTTCGTGTCCGATACGCACGTCCACCACCACCGGCCGATGATCCGACGCCATAGGCTCCTCCACGACACTCGTCGATAAAACGATGAACGACTCACCGCTCCCCTCGTATCCGGCGACGTAATCGATACATTGCTCCGGCGCGGAAGCGGGGAAAGTGCCCCGCGTCGTATCGTTCAACAAGCGGAAATCCTCATCGAGCGCCCGGATAAAAGGCGA
>CASEGC010000082.1 GCA_949287365.1 uncultured Parabacteroides sp. | reverse complement strand
AGAAATTATCCCTCTTCACCAAACCTGCGGTGGTAAAAAAGGTTAACGAAGCGTATGTAGTTTGTTGATTCATTCTCCTGTACTTTACGTCGTAACGGGGCAAATGTAGGGAAAATATTCTAATCGCCAATGGGAGCTGGCGAAAATAACCTGACTTTATCGTTCATTATAAATAAAGTCCAAGCCGAGACCATGGTATTTCGAAAATTTACGGTCAGAGCTTATTAGAGGTATCTTATCAGCGATCGCCTGAGCGATAACCAAACGGTCTACCGGATCTTTATGGTCAATAACCAAAGGTAAGGTCGCATAAACCGACAAATGTTTTTTATTCACCGGTAACGATATCAATGCCCGCATTCTCTATCCGCTCAAGAATATCCTCCGCCCGTACCATGTTTCGTTTTTTCCGTCCTTCCTCCAACTTACCTATTTGACATAAATGTATCAGCTCTTGAACGCAAAGCGTACTTGTCTGCAATACATTCGCATAGTCTTCCATCAGATTTTTCACCTCTAACGTCAATTCCTCTCGATTCAAGAGAGAAAATATAAGGATATTCGTGTCGAGATATAGCTTCATTTCAAGACATATCTCATATTCAACGCTATTGGCTCATCATGCTCATGCGTCAACCAATACTTAGCCATCGGGGATAATTTCTCCTCCGGCTTACTCCTAAGCTTTCTCATAAAATCCAACTCATCTTGGACTTTTTGCTTCTTTGTCCTTTTTCTCTTTATCTCCTTCGCTTCCATAACCTCTTTAACCTCTTTGACATTTAACCCAATCGCGAATCTACATAAAATATATGAGATACCTTTACAAACTCATCAAGTCTTTCACCGAATACACCTTGCTCAGATGGCCGAAGGTGAAGAACCGGTCGTCCAAAATCATCCATTCCTCACCTTCTTTCATGGAAAGATACATCTTTCATCTTACACATAAACCCAAAGCAATCATCACCGGAAACGTCGTTCCAGTTCCTCGTCGGTCAGCATCGAGACGATGACCTTTCCCTCCGGAGTCAGGTTGGAGTCCGGGCAAGAGAACAAGGAGGCGATTAAATGGTCCATTTCCTCGGTAGACAATGGCTTACCCGAAGGGATGGCCGCCGCTTTCGCCAACGACAAGGCGATTACCTCGCCCACCTTTTCCCTCGCGTCGCGCCGCGTCTCTATCGCATGCGCCACGATGTCCTTTAGCAGACCGACAGGGTCCAGATTCTTTATATCCGCAGGCAGGCCGTTTATCGCATAACTGTTATTCCCCAAGTCGCTCAAATCGAACCCCACGTAACGCAAATCATCCATCAAGGCAGGCAGTTGGGTAGCCTCAGCCGCAGTAAACTCCACCATCTCCGGGAAAAGCGTCTTTTGGGAAACACCCTGACATCGCTTGATGCTCGACAAATATTGGTCGAACAATATCCGTATATGCGCCCTACGCTGGTCGATAATCGCTAGGCCCGACTTCAACGAGGTAATGATGTAGCGGTTCTTGTATTGATAACACGGAGCGTTAGCGGCGGCAAGCGAATCGTCCGGGTTAGCGGGCGCCAAGTCCAACTCGCCTTCTGAAGCGTCCGCCTTATGCCCCTCCCCTTCGGACTCCTGATGAACCGTCTCACGGTCTTTCTCGAAATCCTGATAGAGCTTGGACCAATCGAACTCCGGCCTCTTATACGAACCGACATCAAAGGGATTATAGCTGGAGTCCACCTGCACCGTCGGTGCCTTAGGCGCGAGACGCTCCACCTTCCTCTCCGGGTTATAGACCGGTATGTCGATGGTGTTTCCCTCCTCGAAATCAATCATCGGGATAGCGCTCGACTTCGCGAGAGACTCGCGCGCCGCGGCCATCAGGATTTGCCAAATCGGCTGCTCGTTCTCGAACTTGATTTCCGTCTTCGTGGGATGTATGTTCACGTCAATAGTGGCGGGGTCCAGCGTGAAGTAGACGAAATAGTTCGGCATATCCCCCGCCAGTATCAGCCCCTCGTAAGCCTGCATGAGCGCCTTATGGAAATAGGCGTGTTTCATGAAACGGCCATTCACGAAGAAGAACTGGAGGGCGCCCCTTTTCTTCGCGGAGTCAGGGCGTCCGATAAAGCCGGAAATCGTCACCAAAGAACTTCGGGCGTTCAACGAAAGCAATTTCTGATTCAGGTTCTTCCCATAGATATTGATGACCCGCTGGCGCAAGCCGGAGTCCGGCAGGTTGAAAATCTCCACGTCGTTATGATAAAGGGACATGCCGATATGGGGATTGACCAACGCCACCCGCTCGAACTCGTTGATGATATTACGGAACTCCGTCTCGTTCGATTTCAAGAACTTCCGGCGGGCCGGCACGTTAAAGAAAAGATTCTTCACCGAGAAATTGGAACCCTCCCCGCAAGCCTCCGGCTCTATGCTCTCCAGCCGCGATCCCACGATAGACAAAGCGGTCCCGAGCTCAGCGTCCCTCGCCCGCGTTCTCAGCTCCACGTGCGACACCGCGGCGATAGAGGCCAACGCCTCTCCCCGGAATCCCATCGTGTGCAGGGAGAAAAGGTCTTCCGCCGTGGATATCTTCGAGGTGGCGTGCCGCTCGAAAGCCATGCGAGCGTCGGTCTCCGACATGCCTTTGCCATCGTCTATCACCTGTATCAAGGTCTTGCCCGCGTCCTTGATATTGACTTGAATATGGGAAGCGCCCGCGTCCACGGCGTTCTCCACCAGCTCCTTGACGACCGACGCCGGCCGCTGGATGACCTCTCCCGCCGCGATCTGGTTGGCTATATGGTCCGGCAATAAATGAATAATATCGCTCATTACTTCATCAGGAGCCAAAAGAGGGCGATCAGCACGACCAAGACCACCATCAATTTCACGTTTCTATATTTACGACTCCGAGCGTCCTCTCCTTTGCCGATACTTTTTTTCAGATGCGAAGTCCCTTCGATAAAGGTACCTTTGATGTGCGGTTTATACTCCTCCAACGGTTCCTCCATCCCCAACTCGCGCTTAACCTTGCTTATCCGTTCCTCCATAGCCTCTTTCCGAGGGTCGTAATAAATCGGCTTATGCTCGAACTGACGAGGCTTCCGCATATTATAAAATGAGAAAAGTGCCATATCTATATGTTTTATGTGTTTCTGAGTCCCTTAGTTTCGAGTTCCTTAAAACACCGTAAACTTAAACAAATAACGACGCTAATGTACGAATTTATTGCTTCTCTTAGGCGCGTCCTGAACTTTTCTTTTTATTACTTGATATATATCCTCCTTGTTTTTAGGACGGATGTAATCAAACCAATAAAAATCCTTCAGATACCTTTGCTCAGGCTTCAAGTCCGGGATAGGGGTCATGGTGCCCGTAGGACTGGGCCAAATCTTCAGTTTATCCAGCTTGTTCTCTTTCAACCAGATGCTTAAATAGCCGCTTTTAGTCTCATTCATCCCTACCATGGAGCTATCTTTCTCCAAAGGGAAGAAGATTGACTCCGCATTCCCCGACACGTCTATCCGTTCGACGCTCCGTCCCTCGAAATAGGCTTTCAAATCGTTCCCTTTCAATTGATTGTACGATACCGAATCCACCTGCTGTATCGCGAAGGCGAATTGCCTCACATGCGCGTAATCAATCGCACTATCGTTCATGAAAACAAGAATCGTATCGCCATAAATCTGATATTGCTCGTTCCAGACGATAGGGTCTTTAAACATATATAATACAGAGTCTTTCGTGTTAAACTGCATGGAATCGCAAACACCTTGCAAATCCGTCCGGTAAAAACGCACGCCATAATAGGCCTTGATCTCCCGATAAGTGGAATCGACCGGCACCATACGCAACGTATCCGCATGCAAGTACAACGTATCCCCTTGGCTATACTCCAAGAAACGGGCGCTATCCGTGGCGAAGGCATATCCCGTCCGCTCATTATAAAAACCGTACTCACCTTCCAGCGTGACATGCTGGGCAGTATCACGCAAATCCATATCGCCGAACGCCTCCCCAAACCCATTGCCTCGGTCATAAAAGAGGGAATCACCAGTCAATATCCTATTTCCGGAGACGAGATGGGAACGGTCCAATAACACGGCGGTATTATTCACGGTGTCATACCACCCCCTTGAGGAATGGACCGTGCCGCTATCCGACTCGATAACCGATGGTCCTAAAATCGTAGCTATCTTGGAATCCGTATTGTAATGCAAGGTGTCTGAGTACAACGTGAACTTCTCGTTTTCCAAACGTACGCTATCGTTAAAAAACGCCCACTTCGTACTTGGAGAATATTGCCCGTAAAAAGAGGAGAGCTGATTCAAGGAGTCCACTATCAAACCACCCTCGAAATAATAGCCTATGTCCACGATACGCTCATAGTTCAAGCTATCCGTAAACAAGGTAACCTGTCCGTTCTCCATACGCACGTTTTCCCTCAGATAGGCGATTTGGGAATCTCCGTCATAGAACAAATAATTCCCATACACGAACAAGGTATCCCCCTGCTCCATACGAACATTGCTAAAAGCCTCCAACGAATTCGTAGCCTCAAAAAAATAAGCGCTATCGCAATACATATAGGAGCTATCGTGACGGAAACAGACATCGCCCGTCAAGACCTGAGCGTCCGCGTTTCTTTCCTTATCGAAAGATAACGTATTCGCATGCTCAAGGAAAACTTTCGTCTTTTTAGGGGTTACGCTATCTCGCGGGGCTATGGCCACGCTATCCTGCGCTTGAGCGAACACGGAGAAAGATAGCAGGGTAGATAAAACCGCGAATAAAAATCCTCTAATCAACCTCATTCCTTAACCCAGCCCGGATATTTGAAATCACAATTTCGCCAACCATCGCTGATGCGCACATAGGTAGTTCTCTGCTTCTCGATAATCCAATTGTTCAACAGCTCCTCGCGTTTCTTCGCCTCCACGATCGATTTCAAGGCTTGATAATCATCCGACAAGTTTGCCTTATGCCCCTCTACCCGTGCCTTCAATTTTACTATCGCCACGACCTCTTTTTGCTTGTTCGTCAACATAGTGAAAGGCTTCGATATATCGCCGACCCGCATCTCATATACGACCTTTCCTATCTCTTGGGGAAGCTCCTGCATCTCGAATTTAGGCGTACCCATGTTCGCACTCTCATAATCCTGGTTCACCATCAGGCCCTTATTATTCCGCGTGTCCTTATCGGAAGACAGGAACGTGGCCGCCTCATCAAACGAGAACTTATCCGCCCGCAAATCATTATACAAAGAGTCCATACGAGCCATTGCGTCAGAAAGTTCCTTATCCGACACCTTCGGTTTCAACAAGATATGACGGCAATTAATGCGATCGCCCCGTTTCTCTATCAATTGAATGATATGATACCCATACTCGGTCTGAACGATTTGCGAGACCCGCTTAGGGTCTTTCAAGTTAAACGCCACGTTCGCAAACTCCGGCAACAATTGCGTCTTACTCATGAATCCCAACTCTCCACCACGCGCAGCGGAACCCGGATCTTCCGAATACAATCGCGCCAATGTGGAAAATTCCATCTTACCACTATTAATCTGCTCCGTAAAATCACGCAAGCGCGCCTTGATGGCGTCTGTCTCCTCAAACGGAATTTTCGGTTCCATCGTAATGATCTGTACCTCCACCGTTGTCGGGATATTGGGCAAACTATCTTGCGGTATCTGATTGAAATACTTACGCACCTCAGATGGAGTCAACTTGATTTCCCCTATCAATTCTTGCTGCATTTGTTGCACGATTTGTTGCTCCCGTATCATCTCTTTCCGCTCATCCTTAATCTGGGAATATTTTTTCCCAAAATACTCCTCCAGTTTCTCGCGCGAGCCGATTTGGTTCACCGCCATATTCATCCATTGGTCCACGCTCTGGATCACGGAGTTCTCATTCACGGTAATACTATCGATCTTCGCTTGGTTCAAATATAATTTCTGAATAGCCATTTGCTCCGGTATGAAACAATAGGGATCTCCATCCAAACGTTGCCCTTCCTGTTGAAGATATAGACGCTGCGCTTCCACGTCCGAGCGTAGAATAGCGTCATCTCCCACTACCCACACGATTTCATCGATCACGTTATCTTGCGCCATCACGTGGCAAACGCAACAAAAAAGAAAAAATACAGCAAAAATCTTCTTCATCATGTTCCTATTTATAAATTTAGAGATCACGGCTCGGAATGAAATTTCACGCCACCGTTCCGGATCGCGTCATTATATAATTCGTCTTCAAAATTCCTCAAATACTCAACTTTCCTCCGGTTTACCAAAAGCTCCAAGATGTATGGGCTGGCATATTCATAAGGCTCAACCTCTCCGGAAGGCAAGTATTCCTTGATATTCAACAGATAGCAAAAAGAACTATCCGCCACTTCCACGAACTTGTTCGACCTCAAGAAGGTATTGGGGTTCGATACATGAACCGGTATATTTTCCATGACCTCATCAAAATCGACCCACTTGTCATAAAAATACTCATAAACCGCGGCATTCTGCACGCTATATTTCTCTATTTTTTCCAAGGAAGCGAGATCCGTGGATCTATACCACTTCTTCACGTCCGAAAGTCCGGGAGCATCGACCGGGATTTTCAAAAACAATCCCTTAATCAAATTCTTATCCAATATGAAATGTTTTTGATTCTCCTCATAATAACTTAATTTATCGCTCTCAAGAATATCCTCTCTCAGCTTTTCTTCCACCAAACGTTCCTCATAACGATAACGTATCAAAGAACGACGATACTCCTCCACCAATTTGTCCACCTCAGCTTTCTCAGTTCCTAAATTTCGAGACGCTACCTCATACACTAATAGGTCCTTCACCCATCTCTTCATGAAATTTTCCGCCAACAATAAACTATCCGCGGAAGAGACTCCTTTAGGTATTAACCTCACCACATCCGAACGTTTCAGGACCTGCCCCTCCACGGAAACCAGCACATCAGAACCCACTGGCCGGGAATCCTTGCAAGCACACAAGACCATGAACACCAATAAAACGAGGCTTATTCTTTTCATCTATTTTCCTTTTTTCTTTTCGCTCAACTTTTTCAACAACGCCTCATTAATCACCACAGGATATTTCTTGTTTAAGTCAGCAACCCATTTCGTCTCCAACGCCTCTTGTTCCGCGGCGGGTTTACTCCATACGACTCGATTACTAATCTCAAACAACAAAATGCCATCCCTATATTCTTGCAACAAATGAGGGATTTCCGGATGCTTTATCTCAAGGTTCTTACGCTCGGCCGCAGTAACGATATCCCGAACAAACAAATCATAAACCTCTCGCATGAAATCACCCGCATATGTCTTTGTCGAAAATGGGCAACGTTGGATATAATAAGCGAATTCCGCTTGAGGAATATCCAAATCATTCAGATGCGCTAAGGTCCTCGTCATTCCTTTCGCTTTCTCATAAAATATCTTATCGGTAGGGAAATAGTCATCGCATAATGTCTGCAATTCCGCATACGCCTCCGGGTAAAAAACATACCCATACTCTTTCTTCAATCGCTCATCAAAGGCTTTATACAATTCAAAATTACGTTCTCCTTGCGCCATGCGTCTTATTAAAGACTCTTTCTCCTCATCGAATGTCGCACGTTCCTTTCTGTCTATCAATTTTATAATATGATATCCAAAACGACTCTTTACTACACCCGACACATCACCTTTTTTCTTCAACGCGAACGCCGCTTGCTCAAAAGGCAATATCATTTCCCCCGTACTGAACCATGGCAACAATCCCTCCTTTTTCGCGGATGTGGAATCATCCGAATATTCTCTCGCCAATTTCCCGAAATCGGCTCCATCCTGAAGTTGGCTATAAACAAATTTTATCCGCTTCAAGGCAGCGATAGAATCCCGTTTGATGGAATCTTTCTCGAAAGCTACCAAAATATGGGCGACTCGCACTCTTCCCAAATCCGACTTACGACTATGCACCTTAATCAAATGAAAACCTAATTTCGTACGAACCGGCTTCGATATCTCACCTACGGGTAACGTATAGGCAGCGTCTTCAAAAACCTTAACCGTTCGCATCGGGCGTAAACACCGGATATATTCCCAAGCGATATGCTCTTTGTCTTTCCCAGCCAATTCTTTTCCAAGGGTCTCCATATCTTCTCCCGCCATCAAACGCTCATATGCGTCCATCGCCTCTTCATATACCGAAAGCGTATCTTTAGACACCGTATGCTGAGGCAATCGAAACAAGATATGTGTCAGCTCCACCGTGCTATCTCCACGATAGTATATAGCGCGAGCGGCCGCTTCCTCACCCTCTTTATCAGACATATAACTATTAATCAATTGGGCACGATATCCACCAAACTCATCCTTGAAAGAAGCGGACTGGTCCAAGCCCAAAGCCTCCGCCTCCGTCACTTTCAACTTGAAATTCTTGAACAGTTCGACATAATTCTCCACTGATTTCTTGTCCGTCCAATCTATCTCTCCATTTTTCTCTGCGATGAAAACGAACTCGGACAAAGGCACTGGTTTCCCCACTACCGTCATCACGATCGAATCCGGAAGCGTCTCCGCATTAGCGCCAACACAAAACCATAAGCACCCCAATAAACAGAGCAACTTTTTCATCGAAAATTCTTTTAGCATAGCCAACATATATCGCAAAATATGACACTAACTTAACGGAGAGTCAACAAGAATAGTGTATCATCTCATTAAATTAGTGTTTTTTTATTAGGAGAGACCTCATTTACCTCACTTAATTCGCCATTTCAGACAAGAATTTAATGCGAACCAAACGAATCTCTTCCTCCGTATAGTCACCTCCAAGTTCCTCTATCGCTTCTTCCAAGTCATCCGTCTCCGAATCCTTGAAATACTCATAAATATCCTCGATATGATCTTCATCCATCACATCATTCAAGAAATAATCGATATTGATACGCGTACCGGAATACACGATCGCCTCTATCTCATCCAAAAGCTCCGTGAATTCCAATCCATTGGTCAGAGCGATTTCGTCTAATGCCACCTTCCGGTCAATACGTTGGATTATAGAGACCTTCAGTTTAGACTTATTAGCCACCGTACGGACACGCAAATCCTCTGGTCGCTCTATCTCATTTTCCTCCACATGCTTTTTTATCAACTCGATAAACTCTTTTCCATAGCGTTTAGCCTTACCTGCACCTACACCCGGAATGTTTTGCAACTCATCCAACGTAATCGGATAAGTGGTAGCCATAGCTTCCAATGAAGGATCTTGGAAAATCACGAAAGGAGGGACTCCCAATCGTTTTGACAATTTCTTACGCAAATCCTTCATCATGGAATAAAGGACAGGATCTACCGCACAAGAAGCTCCACCACGTACCGGAACTTCCTCTTCCTCATCCTCATACTCATGGTCTTTGGTAATCTTGAAAGAGACCGGCTTCTTCATGAACTCCCTTCCTTTCTCCGAGATTTTCAACAAACCATAGTTCTCGATGTCCTTAATCAAGAACCCCGCGATCAAAGCTTGACGAATAACGGCGTTCCACGTTTTCTCGTCCTCATCCTGACCCGAGCCAAAAAGCTCTAATTCATTATGCTTATAACTCTGTATCTCAGAAGTCTCGTTCCCTCTCAGGATATTGACAATATACTCCGCCTTAAATTTTTCCTTCAATGTACTGATAACCTCCAGCACGGCGCTTAATAATTCTTTCGCTTCCACCTGTTTCTTTGGATTCAAACAATTATCACAATTACCACAATTCTCTTCCTGATATTCCTCACCAAAATAATGCAACAACAACTTTCTCCGGCATACGGAGGACTCCGCATAGGCCGCGGTCTCCAAAAGCAACTGTTTTCCAATCTCTTGTTCCGCCACCGGCTTTCCTTGCATGAACTTCTCCAATTTCTGCAAATCCTTATAGGCATAAAAAGCGATACACTGGCCTTCTCCACCATCTCTACCCGCACGTCCGGTCTCTTGATAGTATCCTTCCAGGCTTTTCGGGATATCATAATGAATCACGTAACGCACATCCGGCTTATCGATTCCCATACCGAAAGCGATTGTCGCTACAATCACGTCTACCTTCTCCATCAAGAACGCGTCCTGATTCGCGGAACGCATCTGAGTATCCATGCCCGCATGATAAGGCAACGCCTTTATGCCATTCGCTTTCAAGATATCAGCGAACTCTTCTACTTTTTTACGGCTCAGGCAATAAACGATACCTGACTTCCCTTCATTCGACTTGATATATTTTATAATCTCACGGTCTATGCTCGCGCCTTTGGGACGGACCTCATAATACAAGTTTGGACGATTGAAAGAAGATTTGAAAACAGTAGCGTCAATCATGCCCAAATTCTTTTGGATATCATGTTGCACCTTCGGGGTAGCGGTAGCGGTCAACGCGATCAATGGCCGTTTACCGATCTCATTGATAATCGGACGTATACGACGGTATTCCGGACGGAAATCATGCCCCCATTCAGAAATACAATGCGCCTCATCCACCGCATAAAAAGAGATTTTCACCTGCTGTAGGAATTCCACGTTCTCCTCTTTGGTCAAGGACTCCGGAGCCACATACAACAATTTGGTACGTCCCGACAATATATCGGATTTCACATGATCAATGGCCGATTTATTCAAGGAAGAATTGATGAAATGAGCGACCCCGTCCTCCTCGCTGAAATTCCGCATCGCGTCTACCTGATTCTTCATCAAAGCGATCAGAGGCGATATAACGATAGCGGTACCTTCCATCAACAAAGACGGCAACTGGTAGCATAAGGATTTACCGCCACCTGTTGGCATCAACACAAAAGTATCCTTCCCCGCCAGCACATTCTCAATAACCGCCTTTTGGTTCCCTTTAAAAGAGCCAAATCCAAAATGTCGATTGAGTTCCTCTGTCAAACGATCTTTCTTTGCCATACTTCGTGTTATTTTTTAACAAAAAATTGTTCCCGTCAAGCGACCTGCAAACGATTTACGTCCGATTTCTTTAGTTTTTCCTTCGCATACTCCAATGTCACGTGAAGTTCCTTTTCGTCTCGTGATGGCATGCTATACATGGCATCCATCATAACGGCCTCCACGATAGAACGCAATCCACGGGCACCTAACTTAAACTCTAACGCCTTGTCCACGATAAACTCATATACCTCCTCATCGAAAGTCAACCGAATACCATCCATCTCGAATAACTTAATATATTGCTTGATAATCGAATTTTTCGGTTCAGTCAAGATATTACGGAGTGTCTCACGGTCCAATGGATTCAAATAGGTGAGAATCGGCAGACGGCCGATAATCTCCGGTATCAAGCCAAATGATTTCAAATCCGCCGGCGTGATATATTTCAAGAAATTGTTCCGATCCACCGTGGAGGTCTCCAAACTGGCGGAATAACCAACCACCCTCGTATTCAAGCGTTGAGCTATCTTTTTCTCAATCCCGTCAAAAGCGCCTCCGCAAATAAATAAGATATTCTTCGTATCCACGGCGATCATCTTTTGCTCCGGATGCTTACGCCCTCCCTGCGGAGGCACGTTCACGATCGAGCCCTCCAGCAATTTCAGCAAACCCTGCTGGACACCCTCGCCACTCACGTCACGTGTGATAGAAGGATTATCGCTTTTACGGGCGATCTTGTCTATCTCATCGATAAAGACTATTCCCCGTTGGGCGGCTTCCACGTCATAATCAGCCGCTTGCAACAAGCGGGTCAAGATACTTTCGATATCTTCCCCCACATATCCCGCTTCCGTCAATACCGTGGCATCGACGATAGCGAAAGGGACATGCAACAATCGCGCGATCGTCCGGGCCAACAAGGTCTTACCCGTACCCGTGGCGCCTACCAATATAATATTCGATTTCTCGATCTCGACATCATCGGCGGATACCTTTTGGAGCAAACGCTTATAATGGTTGTATACCGCCACGGACAAATAGCGTTTCGCGTCATCCTGTCCAATCACGTATTGGTCCAAAAAGGCTTTGATATCCTCCGGCTTCGGCAAATCTTTCAACTCCAATCCAAACGCCTTCTTTTGGCTGCCCAATTGCTCTTTTACGATCTCGTAAGCTTGTCGGGCGCATTCATCGCAGATACAACCGGAGATACCATTTATAAGTAAATTAACCTCCCTGCCACTCCTTCCGCAAAAAGTACACGTGTTACCACTCGTTGTTTTGGCCATAATTTCTGGTTTTTACTTCTTACGTTCTAAAACCGCGTCAATCATACCATAAGCCTTCGCCTCATCCGACGTCATCCAGAAATCCCTGTCCCCATCTCGTTCGATTACGTCGTAGGGCTGTCCGGAATGTTCTGAGAGAATCGTATATAATTCCTTTTTCACCTTCAATATCTCCCGTGCCGTAATCTCGATATCGGACGCTTGTCCTTGCACACCACCCAACGGTTGATGAATCATGACCCGGGAATGCCGCAAGGCGAAACGTTTTCCCTTCGCGCCAGCCACCAGCAAGACCGATGCCATAGATGCCGCTATACCCGTGCAAATAGTGGATACATCGCTGGAAATGAACTGCATCGTATCATAAATACCATAACCCGCGTAAACGGAGCCACCCGGCGAATTAATATAAATCGAGATATCCTTACCCGGATCGCTCGAATCCAAATACAACAATTGGGCCTGAATCACGTTCGCCGTATAATCGTCTATTTGCGTTCCCAAGAAAATGATACGATCCATCATCAAGCGAGAAAAAACATCCATCTGGGCGACGTTCAATTGCCGCTCCTCTATAATCGTAGGAGAGATATAGCTGCTGGATATGTTCATGTAACTGTCCAGAGCCGTACCGCTCATACCTAAATGCTTTGTAGCGAATTTTCTAAAATCCTCCATATTATCTCCTATCTTTTGTTTCTCCACAAGACACGAAAAGAGATTTCTCCCTTTGGCTTAACGGATAAACAAAGTTATAAATAAATTTCCGAAAGAAACAATTTATTCGTTATCCGCTAAGATATTTTTAGAGAGAAATCTCTTTTTCGCTATCGCGAGAGCCTCTACATGAGGCCATTCAAATACTTCCTTTACTCAAAAAGCTTGTTAAACTCCTCTACCGTAACGTTCTTCACGTTAAGCTCCACCTGCTCTTTCAACCAAGCCGCCAGCTTCTCCTCCAACGCACGGTCGGTCACGTTCTGAAGTGTTTGCTTGTTCTTCAGCATATCTTTCGCGTAATTGTCAAGCACGTCTTCCGGCACGGACAGCATTCCATATTGGGCGAACTGGGCCTTTGCCACTCGTCTGGCGAAATTCTCGATATCCGCATCTTCCACCTTCAAACCGTTCTTCCTTACCAAGCTATCCTTCACCAACTGATAAGTCAAGTCTTGCAATATCTGCGGGAAGTCCTCATCGACCTTCTCTTTCGTATTTTTCTCGTTAGCGGCCAGCAACCAACGTTTCAACAAATCGTCCGCGAACTTCAACTCGCCGGCCTTCTTCACCAACGTGTCGCGTATATCGGTCAAGAACTTGAAGTCGCTTTGCGGTGCGAATTGCTCAGCCAAAGCCTCCTTGATCTTGTTCCTGAACTCCTCCTCGCTCGTGACCTCATTCTCGCCGAACACCTTGTCGAAAAGCTCTTGGTTCATCTCCGCTTCCTTACGACGAGTAATCTCCTTAATCTCGAAGCTGAAATCACCCGTGGTCTCGGCCACCTTCTCCTTGTTTATCTTCAGGAAAGCCGCGATCTCCGCCTCCGCTCCCTCATAGGCCTTGTTCGGATTGAACACGACCACCGAGTTCACTTTCGTCCCGATGAATTTCGCCCTCTCCTCCTCGTTCTTGATATACATAGGCATCAACACCGCGTTCTCCACGACGATACCACCCTCTTTCGGAGCGCCATTCTCCAACTCGGCCACCGTACCTTTTATCAAATCTTTCTCCTCTACCTCATCGACTTTCTCGTAAGAACCGAAATTAGAGCGATAAGCGCTCACTTGATCATCCAACATCTCGTCATCGATAACCACCTGATAGAAGGGGAATTTATCGTTCTTGCTCAACTCGATATTGACCTCCGGAGCCAAAGCCACGTCAAAACAGAACTCGAAGTCCTCGTTCTTGTCGAAATCCAATTGCTTTTGTTCCGTAATATTTGGCATCGGCTCACCCAAGATATGTAAATCGTTCTCGCGGATATACTTGAACAAGTTCTCCGACACCAACTTGTTTATCTCCTCTATCAACACGTTCTTCCCATACATCTTCTTAATCAAGCCCAGGGGCACCATGCCTCTACGGAATCCAGGCATATTGACTTTCTGACGAAGGCTACGCAAACCCTTCTCCACTTGGTCCGCATAGTCTGCTTTCACTATTTCTAATTTCACGATACCGCTCACGGCATCATCATTGTGTTTAAGCGAAACGTTCATTCTGAATGATTTATTTAATTAATATTCGTATCGTTTTTTAGGTCGCAAAATTAGATTTATTCTTTCAATCGCGCAAATTTTGGTCTGTTTTTATTGCTTTCCCGTATCCGCGTAAGAGAAAACCGGGACAAGAACCCAATATCCGTTCGGGCACGTAACGCTTATTTTCCCTTCGAAGAAAACTTACTTTTCCTTCGGACAAAATATATTTTTCTCTCGAAGAAAATGAAAATTTCTTCCGAGAGAAATGAATGAGTAAAGAACGAATCCCATAACCCAATAGCCATTAAAAAGATTAAATACTTCACCTATCGCAAATATAACCCATTACAAGTATTCACACAAACCTTATAACACTAATATATACATATATACATCAAAAATAACGGAAAAGCGCGCACAGGAAACCCGTGCCGTACCCGAACAACTGCGTGAAAGAGGCGACCACGGCGAGAAAACCTATCCGCGGGTCGAAACGGTTCCGAGCCAAGGCATCGGCAAAAAGCAGGCAGACGTAAACCGCCAAAGGCACCAAAGCATAAGGACAGATGAACGCGCCCAAGAGCATGAGGCAGGTGGCGAGCACGAACAACGAGGGCAGACAATGCACCGCCTTCAGCGAGCCGGGATGCTTACGGTTCAACAGGACGCGCGCCTCACCCGAATGGCGTACCTGATGGAAAAAACGGGCAAGGCTGGTCCGCCGCTTGTGATAGACCCATGCGGAAGGGAACAGGCGCGTCCGATAACCCGCCTCCACGATACGCAGGCTGAAATCGATATCCTCCCCATAACGCATACCGGAAAAACCGCCCAACTCCCGATAGACCTCGCGCTTGATACCCATGTTGAAACTGCGGGGATAAAACTTATCCAGCTTTCGCTTGCCGCCACGTATGCCTCCGGTGGTGAAGAAGGAGGTCATGGAATAGTCAATGGCTTTTTGCGTCGGCGTAAAAGAGACGTGCGCCCGATCGGGACCGCCGAAAGCGTCCACCGGCTCCCGCTCCAAAGATTCGTCGATACGCTCCAACCACGCGGGCGGCACGATGACATCCGAATCCAATATCAACAGATACTCGCCCCGCGCCAATTCCGCGCCCCGGTTACGAGCGATGCCCGGACCACTATTATCGATAGCGAGATAACGTATATCCAGTCGCTCCCGATAACGCTCCACAATCGTCCTCGCCGGAACGGTGGAACCATCCTCCACGACAATCACCTCAAAACGTATATAACTCTGCCCGCAAAGGCTCGCCAACAAATCATCCAACTCGCCCGGACGATTATAGACCGGTATAATCACGGAATATAAGCGCATAACCTATCAATTTCATTAGAAAAATTACACAAAGATAACATATCCAAGGATAGGCTCAAAAAACACGCACCTGTTTTTCCAAGAACATGCACGTGTCTTTCGCGAAACACGCACGTCTCCCGAAAAAAACAGGCACGTGTTTTTCCAAAGCCGTCCCATATCCGTACATTCGCGAGGTAAATCGTATGTAATTAAAACGGGTCATCATGAAAATAAAAGGAATATTCGCCACCCGACCGGCATCGGTCCAACTTTTCGTCTTCCTGCTGTTTCTATCGGCGGGAGCGCTCCTGGCCTCTCTCTTATCGGCAGGCCTGATAGGGGTTACCCAAGGAGCCAACACCGACATCACCCAAAACGCCGGCTTGATGCGGTTCGTCCAGCTCGTCTCGTCCATTTGCACCTTCCTTCTGCCCTCCCTCGCGATGGCGTGGACCTGTGGAACGAATCCCACCGCTTACCTTTCCCTCCGGAAAGTCGCGAACGGCGAGGTCTGGCTCCTCACCTTGCTGAGCATGTTCCTGCTTTCGCCCGCCATCAACCTGCTGGGACTGCTGAACCAGCAAATGGAACTGCCCGCTTTCATGGCCCCAATAGAGCATTGGATGCGGACACAAGAGGATTTGGCGGAACGATTGACCCTGAAGCTATTATCCAACGACAGTCCGTGGACCCTCCTCGCGAACCTGCTCGTGATAGCGGGCGCGGCGGGCGTGACTGAAGAGTTCCTGTTCCGGGGGGCTTTGCAACGGGTAATCGGACGGTGGACAGCCAACCCGCACACGGTCATCTGGATCGCGGCGGCGTTGTTCAGCGCGTTCCATATACAGTTCTACGGCTTCCTGCCCCGTATGTTGCTTGGCGCTTATTTCGGATATCTGCTCTATTGGGGGAAAAGCATTTGGATACCGGTATTCGCCCATTTCTGCAACAACGCCTTCGCCGTCATCGGCATGTCAAGCGAGAGCCTGAAAGAGACGGAATTCGTCACGGGTGACATTCCTCCCGAGCACTTGTTGGATTTCTCCCTGATGGCGGCGGGGGCGACACTGTTGTTCCTCTTGGTCAACCGACGGCTGAAACGAATATTATAAATCTTTCTTCCGAAGGACGAAATCACGCCCCAGGTATTTCTCTCGCACGATCTCGTTCTCGGCGAGTTGCTCCGCCGTCCCTTGAAACAACACCTTACCTTCGAACAACAGATAAGCGCGGTCGCAAATGCTCAGTGTCTCGTACACGTTATGGTCGGTGATGAGGATACCGATGTTCTTGTGCCGCAAGCGAGCCACGATAGTCTGGATATCCTGCACGGCGATTGGGTCGACCCCGGCGAAAGGCTCGTCCAACATGATGAACTTCGGATCGATAGCCAAGCAACGCGCGATCTCCGCCCGACGCCGTTCCCCGCCGGAAAGCTGGTCACCCAAGTTCTTGCGCACCTTGCCCAAACCGAATTCCGCGATCAAGCTTTCCAACTTCTCTTTCTGATAAGCGGCATCGTGCTCCGTCATCTCCAGGACGGAACGGATATTATCTTCCACGGTCATCTTCCGAAAGATAGAGGCCTCTTGCGCCAGATAACCGATGCCGCTGCGAGCCCGCTTATATACGGGGAATTTCGTGATGTCCAAGTCATTCAGGAATATCTTGCCCTCGTTCGGCGTGATAAGTCCGACCGTCATGTAAAAAGTAGTCGTCTTCCCGGCTCCGTTCGGTCCGAGCAACCCCACGATCTCCCCCTGCTTCACGTTAATAGAGACATGATTCACCACCGTGCGGGTCCTATATTTCTTCACCAAATCCTCCGTGCGGAGCACCATCCTTTGTTCGTCTGCCATAAGCGTCCTTTTTGGCGCGAATGTACATGATAATCCGGAAAATCGCACGACATATCCTGTCGAAATGTATTGTTTATCCCTTCGCGTTCAAATTGAATCCAGACAAGAACGCGCGAACTTATCCATGAATAAACTCATCAACTTGGATACCTATTCTTAGATTTTACGCTATCTTCGCGAACATAAAGCAGAATTATATCGACATACAATGAACAAGGCGTTACAGAGAATGGGCGAATACGTCCAGCTGATGGCGAAGTGCATCACCTTCCCGGACCGCTGGAGCATGTTCTTCAAGCAATTAATTAAGGAGATATATAAACTGGGCGTGGATTCGCTTTGGATCGTGGTCATCATTTCCATCTTCATCGGAACGGTGATCGCCATCCAGATATCGCTGAATATCAGTTCGCCGTTAATCCCTAAGTTTACGATTGGCTATACGACGCGCGAAATCATCCTGCTGGAATTCTCCTCGTCTATCATGGCGTTGATTCTGGCCGGAAAGGTGGGCAGTAACATCGCCTCGGAAATCGGCACGATGCGCGTGACGGAGCAAATCGACGCGATGGAAATCATGGGGGTCAACTCGGCCAACTTCCTTATCCTCCCAAAGATGGTGGGGTTGATGATTTTTATCCCCGTGCTGGTGATATTCAGTATGTTCACGGGCATCGCAGGCGGCGTGGCGGCGAGCTACTCATCGGCCACGGACATGACCCCGTCCGCATTCGAGTTCGGATTGCAATTCTATTTCAACCAGTTTTATGTCTGGTATTCCATTATAAAGTCGGTGTTCTACGCATTCATCATCTCCTCCATAGCCGCTTATTTCGGTTATAACGTAAAGGGTGGCGCGCTTGAGGTGGGCAAGGCCAGCACGAACGCCGTCGTGATGAGTAGCATCATGATCCTGATGGCCGACTTGGTATTAACGCAAATCATGTTAACTTGACGCTGTATGATAGAGGTTAAGCATATCACTAAATCGTTTGAGGGGCGCGCCGTGTTGAAAGACATCAGCGCCGTATTCGAAAACGGGAAGACGAATCTGATTATCGGGCGAAGCGGCTCCGGAAAGACCGTCCTTATCAAGAATATCATCGGTCTGATGCGACCGGAGCACGGCGAGATTCTCTACGATGGCAGAAATCTTATCTCAATGAATAAGAAAGAATTGAATATGCTGCGTCGGGAGATGGGCATGCTGTTCCAAGGCTCGGCTCTGTTCGACAGCATGACCGTGCTGGAAAACGTGATGTTCCCATTGGATATGTTCTCCAACGATTCGTTCAAGGAACGGAAAAAACGGGCGGAGTTCTGCCTGGAGCGGGTGAACCTGTCCGACGCCGAGCATCTTTATCCATCCGAGATCAGTGGCGGAATGATGAAACGGGCCGCCATCGCGCGCGCCATCGCCCTCAATCCCCAATACCTGTTCTGCGACGAGCCCAATTCCGGCCTCGACCCCAAGACCTCTCTCCTGATCGATGACCTCATCCACGATATCACCGTGGAATATAACATGACTACGGTAATCAATACGCACGACATGAACTCCGTGATGAACATCGGCGAGAATATCATCTTCATCAAGGAAGGCGTGAAAGAGTGGCAAGGCACCAAGGAGCAGGTCATCACCTCCAACAACCAAGCGCTGAACGATTTCATCTTCGCCTCCGACCTCGCCCGCAAAGTCAAGGAAGTGGAGATGCAACAGGAGGAAGGGTAAAATTAAAAAAAAGCGATTCTACCCCATACTTTCCATGCTATGAGAATACAGGCTAGAATCGCTTAAAAATATAAAAACTCGCGCTTATTCACTTCGGCATATCCGGTAAAGAGAAGCCATTCTGATAAGTATGCTTAATCCACTCGTTGGCCATATCCAACGCGTTGAACTCCGCGAAACGACGATCGAAGCGCGGGTCTCCGTCGATTACCTTGAAATCGTCCACCGTGACTATCTTGATCTTGTCGGTCGGCGAGATATTCGTGAAACGCATGTTCTCGCCATCCCATTGCAACTCGCGG